>JAYTNF010000460.1:0-2024 GCA_043748455.1 Cytophagales bacterium | reverse complement strand
ATACCAAATGTTTTTTCTAATTTGGTTAATGTCCATTCTTTAAAAGTTGCAGTTTGCATAATTTTATGGCTTTTGTATTTTTACAAAGTTAGGGAAAATATTTTATTATTTTGGCTTTATTAATTTGAAAATACTAAGTTGCTAATAACAAGCTTAACGTGTTGGTGGAGTTGGCAAAGAGATACTGCCAACGACGAAAAGAAGTTGGTTGTGAAAACCTTAATCTAACATCAGTCTTGTAAATAAAATATGCTTAAATTTTCTCAAAATAGCAATAATTTTTAGCAAATCATCTTTATCCAAACTGTCATAAGATTTTGAAATACAGTATTCTTTGCCCTCCATAATAACAAATTTCCAAGTAGCACCCACAACTTCTATTCCATATAAAGGCTTATTATTTTTGTTTTCTACTTGAGCAATTAGAAAAGCCTCTATAAGTTGTGCCATAGAATCTCCTGTTGGGTTTTTATTTGGTTTGTACTCCTGAAAATGAAAATAAGGTGTGCTAAAAATATCCATATAACCTCTTGCCACCATAAAATCTGATTTTACAGTAAGTTTAGTTCCCTCTACGGTTGCGGAAATCAGTTTATCAAAATAAGTAACAATGCCATTTCCACCTACCAAATGACCCAAATCTACGATATGGGTAATAAATTTCATTTTCAAATCTTCTTCACTCCAACCCGATAAATTTTCTTGTGCATCAAAAAGTTTACGGTCAAAATTACCTTGTTCCACCACATCAAGTGTAGGATTTTCTACCTCCAACCACTCCTGCATAAGCGGGGTATAATAGGTAGCAATTCTTTTGAGCTTAAATAACAATACTAATGAAGCCTCTTTGTATTCTTTAACTTTTGCTTCCACTTGGTTTATATCTTTCTTAGTTGCCATAGTAGTTTTTTCTCAAAAATACTTATTTTTTATAGAAAAAGCAATTTTGGCGAACAAAATTGGGTGTATATTCCCCCCCTAACCTCCTAAACTTCTCTTAAAACCTCATAAAAATTCCAAACATCTTCAAACGAATTGTATAAAGGTACAGGCGTAATCCGTATTACATTAGGCTCACGCCAATCTGCAATCACACCTTTTGAGGTTAATTGATTAAAAATATGTTTGCCATTTTCAGATATAATTAATGATAATTGGCAACCTCTTTCGGCAATATTTTGGGGAGTAATTATGGTGATTTTTGGGTAATTTTGTTTGGAATTATCCCTGTAATTATTTTTTTGATTATTTTCTTGGTTATATTGTGCAATTAAATCTGTGGCAAAACCTGTCAATTTTTCACTTTTAGCCCGCAAGTTTTCCATGCCTGCCTGCTCAAAAATTTCTAAAGAAGCCTTATGAACTGCCATCGGCAAAATCTGTGCATTGCTTAACTGCCAACCTTCTGCTCCAAAGCTCGGCTTAAATCCTTTTTGCATCAAAAACCGAGTTTTTTCATCATAACCCCACCAACCTGCAAACCGATTTAATGTATTGTCATCTGCGTAATTTTCGTGAATAAACACACCCGAAGTTCCTCCAGCACCCGAATTAAGGTATTTATAGCTACACCAAACTGCAAAATCCACCTGCCAATCATGCAACTTTATTAACACATTTCCCGCAGCATGTGCCAAATCAAAACCCACTTTTGCCCCTACTTTATGCCCTGTTTTTGTGATTGTTTGCATATCAAAAACTTGTCCTGTATAATAATTTACGCCTCCAAACAACACCAAAGCCAAACTTTCACCCAATTCCTCAATTTTTGCAACAATATCTTCAGTTCTCAACCTAAACTCATTAGCACGTGGAAAGATTTCAACAATAGCATCTTCAGGCAAAAAACCATGAAACTTTACTTGCGATTCTGCGGCGTATTGGTCTGATGGAAAAGCACCACCTTCCATGAGAATTTTGTATCTCGTCTTGGTTGGTTGATAAAAACTTACCATCATTAAATGCAAATTAACAGTTAATGTGTTCATAATCACAACTTCATGCTGCTTTGCTCCTACTATTTT
>JAYTNF010000459.1:0-6709 GCA_043748455.1 Cytophagales bacterium | reverse complement strand
GAAATAGGATTGCTAATTCTTACAGTATAAGTTGTGGTTTGTGTAGGGCTTGCAACAGGGTTTTCTATGTTAGGATTACTTAACCCCAAAGTTGGTGTCCAACTATAATTTGTGCCACCTGAAGCATATAAAAAGGCATCTTCTCCTATACAAATTTGTTCATTAGGGCTAATATTAGGGTCAATCGTATTGGGTGCAGCAGTAGGTATGACAATGTTTCTAATTAATATGGAATCGCAAGTATTATTAGTATTGTCCCTAACTCTCAGAGAAATAGATTTTGTCCCCGCAGAAGCAAAACGAAAAGGTGCAATATCTCTGGTTGTAACATTTGCCATTCCTGTAATAGTCCATTCATAACTATATTGTGGATTATTAGGTGTATTATTTGTTATTTTGACGATTGGAAAACTATAACAAGGCGTATTTTCTAAAATTACCGAAAAATTTGCAGACAATTTTGGCTTTAAAGTAATTGTAACTGCTGTATCTTTTACACAAGTACCATCGGTAATACGAACACTATAAGTAGTAGTTTGTGTCGGAGTTGCATTGGTAAAAGCAGCATTAGGGTTACTCAATCCTGTTGTTGGTGTCCATTGGTAAGAATTTCCTCCTGATGCACTTAAACTTGTACTTGTTCCTAAACAAATATCTGAAGCACTTGCACTCATGCGAGGTGTAAATGCTTGCATAGTTATTGTTTTACTAATACTTCTTTCACAAGTAGTTGGACTTGAAACTGTCAATCTAACTGTATAATTGCCTATTGCATAAGTAACAGGTGGTGGATTTTGCAAAATAGAGGTTTGCCCATTACCAAAATCCCACAAATATGTTGCTCCTGTGGTTGATAGATTAGTGAAACTTATACTTGAAGTACAAAAACTATTTTGTGTTGTAAAATCTATGAATGGTATTGATTTTACTGTTATCGTTACTGTTGTATCTTTTATACATCTATTTTCATAATTAATTCTTACATTATATGTAGTTGTCGTTGTTGGTGTGGCAATAGGATTTGCAATATTTGGATTACTCAATCCTGTTGTAGGAGTCCATGTATATTGTGTGCCGCCATAAGCATTTAGTTGCTTAGACTCTCCAACACATATTGTTTGATTAGAGCTTATCAAAGGAGCAAATACTTGTGTATTAAGTGTTTTTGTAACTACCCTTACACAAGTTCCACCACCGACTTGTAAAGTAAATGGATAAATTCCTGCTGAAGCAAGTGTTATTGTAGGTTCAAAAGCCGTAGAAGTTCCAAATATTCCCAAATTCCAAAAATAGGTACCTGTACCCCTGCTTTTATTTTTTAGTTTAATAGTTATTGGAAAACAGAATAAGCCATTCGGCACAATATTTCCTGTGCCTGCATCTACAATATCAAAATCAGGTACAATTGGATTCAAATTAAATTTAAAAACAGCACCATTACAACCCGCTGGCGAAGCTGGCATAAATGCACCAGGTGTTGTAGGCATACCACCATTACAATCACAAATGGTTTGATACAAAACTCCATTTTTATCAAAACGACAAAAACCATTGTGGGCATGATTCCCACCACTTGGATTTCCAAAAAAAGTGGCATATAATAAACTTGTTGCATTCGAATTTAATGCCATCAGATAAAAATCATCTCCGCCTGTTGTGCCTCTATGTGCATCAGCCGTAGTGGGCATACCTGAAACCCTAACGCCATTACGTCCACCCCAACCACTAATATAAATTGTTTTGCAATCACTCACCATAAAAGCTGTAGCAGACATACAAATATTGGTACTATTTAAAGCCCCTAGTTTTGTTGACCATAAAACTTGGGTAAGTGTCGAATTGAGCTTATACAGAAAATGACCTCCTCCAATATTATAGGTATTTGCAGAAACGGGATGCACGCCATCAGTATTTCCAAATACATAAACTTCATTATCTAAATCTACGTCCATCATAGAAAGAAAATCCATTTTTACATTTGGAGAACCTAAATAAGTAGAATTTAATAGTGTGCCTGTTGTGGTATATCTTTGTATAAAACCGTCAATACCGCCTTGATATTGAAAAGCTGCATTGGCTGTAACTTGCATATTACTACTTTGCGTACTACCTGCCACATAAACATCTCCACTTGGAGCTATTTCTACACTCAAAGCTACATCACTAGCATTCCCACCTATGCGTGTGCTAAACCTTAATTGCGATAAATCACTGTTTAAGCTAAATAAAACTGCATCTTGCAAGCCTAAAGGTACATTTCCAGCACCAGCATTTAAAGTAGGAAAATCATTAGAATTTGTATTAGAAGCCACATAAATATTGTCATTAGTATCTAAATTTATTGCACTTCGACTTATATCATCAGTATAAAGATATAAATTTGAACTTCCATCTTGATCTCTACCACCTACATAAGTTCCAGCTAATAAATTTGAACCATTATTACTAAGAATAGCTATATATAAATCATTACTTCCATTAGAAGTTTTATCATAAGCACTGTTTGTAGTAGGACAATTGGTAGAACTACTTGTTGATAATATAACCAAATTTCCTGCACTATTTACAATAAGACTTGTAGCAACATCTTCAATAGCACCACCTAAGTAAGTAACATATTTTACTGTCTTTCCATCTACATCAAATTTGCAAATGCCCATGTCTGTTCCTCCATTATCTGTTACATCATAAGCTCCAACCGTAGGATTTAAAGTATTAAACCCAGCAAAACCTGTTAAACCTGCCGTATATAAGTAACCTTGGTTATCAAAAGTTGCCACTGCCCCCAACATAGGCGAAGTATAACTTGCAAAAAGCAATTCAGGGTCAATAACCAACTCATAAGCCAAATTATATTTTCCTAATTCAAAACTAATTACACTATCTTTTAATACAAATTTTGATGTTACTTCACGTTTTTTGCCTTCAATAATTTGGTAGCAATAAGGTTTTTGCTCTATAAAATCTAACACACTTGTACTAATTTGCAAATTGCCCGATTCGTCTAAACTCAATTTTGTTGCACCTTTATATTTCAGTTGAATCTGCTTTGGATTTGTTTCAGGTGCAACTCTAAATTCATATTTTAAAGTCTTGTTGTCATTATTATGTTCTGTATAAAAACGCATAGCCACACCATTATACAAATTTTGATACGTTAAATTATTATAACCTTTGAGATTTGAAGCCCATTTTGATTGGTCATTTCCAATAAAATAGTTATAATTTTCGGTACTTTCGCCTTCTGGACTTATCGAAATCTGCGGATTTGCACCCACAAACTCTACTTCTACGCCATGACCTTTTATTTTCTCGTTTTCTTTATGTTCGTTATTTTTATGGCTATCTTCATTATTTTTGCCCATATTTTCGTGTTGGTGCGAAATTGCCAAAGGGTCAAGAAAAGAATAAATAATGGAAGTCTGTTTCATCAACAAACTTCCGTTTGGAATTGTAGCTCTATATAAAATAGATTCGTGCCATTGGCGTTGGTTTTGAATGAACTTATAACTAAGTTCAGGGCTTGGAATGTTCTCAATTGGACGTTTTTCTTGTTTAGAAGCAAGGCTTTGATTTTGTGCAAAAAGACTCTGACACAAGAGTAAGCACAAAAGAAAAGGCAAAGTAATAAGTGTAGAATTTTTCATGAAATTGGATAATTATTTTGAACTTATAATGAGAAAGTAGAATTAAGGTTACTTATGTGGAATTAATGCAGAATAATTACGAAAGTAACCTCAAATATTATTCTTTTACAAAGGTAGTAAAATATTAGTGCAAAAATAAAGTGATATAAAATGTTTCATTAGCTTAGATATATTAGCATTACAGCAAGTGTCAGCATGCAGAATTAAAATTAAGTTGCCATAGTTATATTTATTTTTTGCACTCCAAGAATAAGCATAAAACAAAATATTCTTTGACTTATGTTAAGATTTTATAAATTTCATTTTAAACTTGACACTAAGTTTTTAAAATAATGTTCTCTATCTGGTAATTACTCAAAAATATCTCTTAAATTACGCAAAATCTCAGTAAGCCCAAAACTGTTTTAACAATTATTTTGTTGTTAGTGCAGATTAGAGATTATTAAGATTTTGTATCACAGACCTTAATAATCTCTATTAATTAAAAAAATTAAAGTAAAAATATAATTCAATGAACATAGAAGCTATACAAAAAGCTTTAGCAACGGTACAAGAACCCGACCTAAAAAAGGATTTAATGACACTGAATATGATTAAAGATATTCGTGTGGAAGGCAAGCAAGTATATTTTACTGTTGTGCTTACAACTCCTGCTTGTCCGTTAAAAGAAAAAATCCGCAAAGATTGCGAAGATGCAATTCATAACTTGGTGAGTAATGATTTAAAGATATTTATTGAAATGACTGCAAATGTCAGCTCATTACGAAGCACTGCACCAATTTTACCAAAAGTGAAAAATATTATTGCCATTGCTTCAGGTAAAGGTGGCGTTGGAAAATCTACGGTTACTGCAAATTTAGCGGTAGCACTTGCCCAAGAAGGTGCAAAAGTAGGAATTATTGATGCTGATATTTTTGGACCTTCAATTCCCACGATGTTTAATTGCGAAAATGCACAACCTGGGTTGGTAAAAAATGCAGAAGGTAAAAATATAATTTTGCCGATTGAGCAATATGGTGTAAAATTACTTTCAATAGGTTTTTTAACCCCTGCCGATGGTGCTGTGGTTTGGCGAGGCCCTATGGCAAGTTCTGCATTTCGTCAATTTATGACTGATGCAGAATGGGGAGAATTGGATTACATGCTTATTGACATGCCACCAGGCACAAGTGATATTCATTTGACTTTGGTACAAACTATTTCAGTTACAGGGGCAGTTATTGTTACAACACCACAAAAAGTGGCTTTGGCAGACGCACAAAGAGGTTTATCAATGTTTAAACAGCCACAAATTAATGTGCCTGTGTTGGGCGTTATTGAAAACATGGCTTATTTTACGCCCGAAGAATTGCCCGACAATAAATATTATATTTTTGGCAAAGATGGCGGAAAAGTTTTAGCAACCCGCAATGACGTAGAATTTTTGGGAGAAATTCCCTTAGTTCAGTCTATTCGTGAGGCTGGTGATAGTGGGAAACCTGCGGTTATGCAAAATGACATTACAGCTAATGCCTTCAAACAAGTTGCAAAAGAACTTGCAAGAGCAGTAGCCTTGCGAAATGCAACCTTAGAAACTACTAAAAAAGTAGAATTTACAGTTCATACAGCACCAAAACATTAGTATTTTGGTGTACCAGCCTTTATGTGAGATTACTAATATTTTCAATGTCAGTAATTCACATAAAGGCAAATATTTTCATAGAATTTATTTTTAAATGCTAATTATTATATGGAACTTATCATAGATACAAATCTTAGCTTACATGAAAAAGTAGAAATAGCTTTAGACAGCATTCGCCCTTATTTAAAAGCTGATGGTGGCGATGTAAAAGTCTTGAATATTATCGGCAATATTTTAGAAATAGAAATGCAAGGTTCTTGTGGAGACTGCCCAATGTCGCAAATGACGCTAAAAGCTGGTATAGAACAAGCTGTACTGAAACTTGTGCCTGAAATTAAGTCTGTGAAAGCTATGAAAAGTAGCTATGAAATAGAAAATATGATGTATGAACTATGAAATAAGTTTTGATATAAATATAAAATCAAAATTATTTAACATGTTTGCAAAATATAACTTTAATTATATTTGAGATAATTAATAACTCAATTCTATATTTTAACAAATCACATTTATTTTGCCATGTTTTTACTAAACTCTATTGCTAAAAATTTTTTCTCTAATCGGTTACGTCATATCGATATTTTTCGTACAAAGCCGCATGAAGTGCAAGAACAACAGTTTAAAACCTTAGTATCATTAGCAAAAGGTACAGAATTTGGCAAAAAATATAATTTTTCGGCAATAAAAAACCCTCAACAATTTCGTCAGCAAATTCCACTTTTTACTTATGAGGAGCTATTTCCTTATATAGAAAGAATGATGCAAGGAGAACAAAATATTTTATGGTCTTCGCCAATTACAAAATTTTCAAAATCCTCTGGCACAACCAATGCCCGAAGTAAGTTTATTCCTATTTCCGAACAATCTTTGCAAGAATGTAACTTTCGTGGTGGTAAAGATATGATAGCCTTATATTTGGATAATTACCCAAATTCAAAAGTTTTGACAGGAAAAAGTCTGTCTATTGGTGGCAGTTTACAAGCCAATCATTTGAATAGCAAAACATATTATGGAGATATTTCGGCAGTTATCATGAAAAATTTGCCATTTTGGGCAGAATATTTGCGAAGTCCAAGCCTAAAAACAGCATTAATGGACAAATGGGAAGAAAAAATTGAAGCTATTGTTAAAGAAACTTTGCACACAAGAATTACAAGTATGGCAGGAGTGCCAACATGGACAGTGGTTTTATTACAACGAATTTTAGAACAAACGGGCAAAAATAATATATGTGAGGTTTGGGAACATTTAGAAGTTTTTTTTCATGGTGCGGTAGCTTTTACGCCATACCGCCAACTTTTCAAACAACTTATTCCTACAAATAGCATGAACTATATGGAAGTTTATAATGCTTCTGAAGGTTTTTTTGGTTTGCAAGACCAGAGAAATTCTGAAGAAATGCTATTAATGTTAGATTATGGAGTTTATTATGAGTTTATTC
>JAYTNF010000458.1:0-9603 GCA_043748455.1 Cytophagales bacterium | reverse complement strand
ATTTAAGGTGATAAATGTCAATATGAAAAATTATTTATAAAGTATATAACTAAATTAATAATAGCTATCAAATATTATCAAACAACTATCATTTAAAGTTAATTACTCACAATAATACTACGCAAATATACGTACAAGTTTATGATTTCGATTTCTTTTTAACACATTTTATAGAATATTTTGAAGTAATCTACAAAACCAATATGTAAGTTACTTTTTACGGATTTCAGCCAACTTTGTAAATAATTCAATTTCTTGAGAACTCAAATTTTTAGGTATTTGAACATTCAATTTTACAAACAAATCACCAATATTAGTAGGATTGTTATAATCAGGCATTCCTTTAGATTTTAGTCTTAAAGTTTTGCCATTTTCTGTTCCTGCGGGCAAAATAAAATTGGTGCCTCCATCAAGTGTTGCAATAAATACCTTACCACCCAAAACGGCTGTATATAAATCTACAGGCAATTCACAATGTAAATCATTACCTTCTCTTTTAAATAATTCGTGTGGCAAAATTTTCACTTTTACAAATAAATCTCCCGCAGGAACTCCGTTTGCACCTTCTCCACCTTTGCCTTTAAGCCTTAAAGATTGTTCGTGAGGAACACCTGGTTTTAGTTGTATTCTTAATTTTTGGCTTAAAACAGTCATTATTTTAGTAACTCCTTTGTAAGCATCATCTAAGGTAATTTCCATTTCAGTTTCATAATCTTGCCCTTTGGTTGGTTTTTTCTTATTAGAATCTCCAAAAATATTGCTAAAAAAATCAGAAAAACCACCTTTCCCATCATTTTTCCCGTCACTTTTGAACAAATCGTCTATATCAAAATCTGGGGCTTTGTCGTTAGGTCTTGTTTGTTTGTAATATTCTTTTGGGTTGTTATATTGTTGATATTTATTCCAATCCTTGCCAAGATTGTCATAATGTTTCTTTTTCTCAACGTCAGAAAGCACTTCGTACGCCTCCGAAATTTCTTTAAAACGAGTTTCTGCAACTTTGCTTCCAGGGTTTTTATCAGGATGCCAAGTTTTTGCTAATTGACGATAAGCTTTTTTAATTTCGTCTTGTGTAGCAGATTTTTCTGTACCTAAAATTGCGTAATAATCTTTGTAGTCCATGGCATTTATAAACAAGATTTATTTGACAAATATAGTATTTTTAAGAGAAATACTAATAATTTTTTGGTGAGTTTTGTTAGGAAATCAAATTTAGCAAGTATTTCAGATTTGTAAGTTTGTAGTAATTGATATAAGTTTTTCACATTAAAATTTATAAAACTAACTAAATTATTAGTATATATTAAAACACAATCTATATGTATAAAATCTAAATAAAAAAATTATGTTTGTAATATTACTAAAAATTAATTTATTTTCACAAAACATTACAAGTTATTATGTGTTTGCAATAATATTTGTTAATTTTAGCTTTGTTTTAACTAAACTCCCCAACATGCAAAATTCTATGCAAATTTCTATGCAGAAGGTTATGCGATTTTTCGCTATATTTCTGTCCTTTTTTTGTGCTTATTCCAATACTTTTGCACAACACAAGAGACTAACAAGTACAGACATTTTAGTTGCTATGCAGAATAATTATGTAGTGAAAAATAAATTATTAGTCAAATGGAAAGAAAAACCCAATGTATTAGATTTAGAAAGACGGTTTTTGATAAAAAATCACAAATATATTTTCAAAAACAGTACACAAAGTAACGTACAGAGTATTTCACAAAACACCGCATCACATCAGCCTCTAACATTATTAGAACTAAGCATCGCCCAAAAAATAAACTTAGATAACATTGCAGAAATTGAAATTCCAATAGAACAAATAAAAACTTTTATCAATTATGTATCCGAAAATAATCTTGCAACATATATAGAACCCATTGCTTTTGCAAACATGCAAGGTAGCACGTATAACTCAAATGACCCTTTATTGTATTCGCAATGGAGTTTTGAAAAAACAAAGGTGCTTGAAGCGTGGAATATTACGAAAGGAAGCCCAAATGTGGTTATTGGAATTATAGACACCGGAATTTTAAATCATGCTGATTTACGAGGTAATTTGGCTTATAACGATAAAGAAAGACGAGGTATTCCGAATTTTGATGATGATAACAATGGTTTTGTTGATGATTCTCTTGGCTATGATTTTGGAAATAATGATGCAAATGTAGATGCACAAGAACAGCATGGTACACAAGTAGCAGGAATTGCCGCCGCACACACAGATAATGGCGTTGGAATAGCAGGAGTTGGCTTTAATTGCAAGTTTTTACCTATAAAAGTTTCAAAAGATATTGAACTTCCAGGACAAGTTACAACAGAAGAAATTTATAAAGGTATTAAATATGCTGCCGACCAAGGTTGTCAAATTATTAATATTTCGGCTGTCAATATAGACAGAACACAATATTATCAGCATCAACAAGACATTATTGATTATGCCACTTTGGTAAAAAAATCTTTGGTTGTGGCTGCTGCAGGCAATGGTCGTCCACCACAGTCTGTTGAGGAATTTTGGTATCCTGCCTCATATAATCATGTTTTGTCTGTTACAGCATCAGATGTTTTTGAAAAATGTGGAGTTCTTGGAACTTATAATGTTTTGGTAGATATTATGGCACCTGGTATTAATGTGCAAACAACTATTAGTAATGGTGGTTATGACAACAGAGCAAGTGGTACTTCTATGGCTGCACCTTTTGTTTCAGGAGCAGCAGGTTTAATAAAATCAAAATATCCCGAACTTACAGGTTTGCAAATTGGTGAGTTGTTGCGAGTTACCACAGATAATTTATACAATATTCCTGAAAATGCGGTTTGGAAAGACAAATTAGGCACAGGAAGAATTAATATTTTAAATGCTTTAAATCAACGAAATCAGGCTATTGCAGTCCGATATGACAATATGAGTTATCGCAATTCCTTAGGAAATTATGCTTTTGCAGGTGATAGTTTAGAAGTTGTGATGTCTTTTGTAAATTTTTTGAATCCTGTTAAAGATTTGAAAATTAATTTGCAAGCCATTTCTCCCGAAGTTAGTGTTATTCAAGGAAGTTTTGCCGTTGATAGTCTAAAAACATTAGACACTGCCACAAATATTTGCAAACCATTCAAAATTTATATAGGAAATCAAGCCAAACCTTCTGAAAATATTATCTTAAAGTTAAACTTTTCTGATGGCAAAAATTACGTTGATAATCAATATGTTATCATCAGACTTAACGAAGAAATATTGACTTTAAATAAAAACAATATTACGATTTCAACCTCTGCAAATGGTCGTTTGGGTTATGTAGATGAAGTTGCAAAACAAGGACAAGGAATTTTATCTAATGATACACAAGTTTTAAAGGAAATGGGTTTGATGCTTGGCTTAAATAACCGTCAAGTTTCAAATGCAGTATTGGCAATGCCAAATAAAAAATCTAACCATTTTAAAACAATTCAGCATGCAAAATGGTCTGAAATTGGTTTGCAGCATACAAGCATAACTTCCTCATTTACAGACGATAACGCAGGAATTAATAAAATAGGTTTGCTCATAAAACAAAAAATTACAGAGAGAATTAACACACCACACCAACAATATGTGGTTGTGGAATATGATATTACAAATCAAAGTAATGCCAATATTGATAGTTTGGCAGTCGGTTTGTTGGCTGATTTTAATATTGGTATGGCAACCGCAAATCGTGCAAATTGGGATAATTTACAAAAAATAGCTTATACTTACAACGATAATAACAACAATAGTAATGATAACTATGTGGGAATCAAGGTTTTCGGAGGAAATTCTTACCATTGTCTTTCTTTTGATAAATTAAGTGATGTGTCAAATCCTGCTAATTTTAGTGTGAGAGATTCTTTTTCTATGGCTGAAAAGTTTCTTGCTCTCAATAATGGTTTAAGAAATACAGCCGCAGGTATCAATAATAATCCAACGAATCAAAATAACATTGGAACTGACGTTGCCCAAGTTGTTGGAACAAAAATAGCTTTACAAAAAGGTGCAAGTACCAAAGTTACGTTTGTAATTATGGCTACAAATTCTTTACAAAACTTGCAGCAATTAGCAATAGAAGCAGCAAAATATGTGTTGCCAAATCCAAAATCTGTAAAACCTATCGTAAAAACCTATATTTGTAGTAATAATTTAGTTATTGAACCTCAAAGTGGTACAAAATTTAGGTTTTATGAAAGTAATAATTTAGGTGTGCCTATTAAAATTGGCAATAATTTAGCTGTAACTGTTGCAGATAGCAGTAAATTATATTACATAAGCAATGTTGATACTACTGTTGAAAGTGATTTATTGGCTTATCAATTTAAAGTAAGAACCTCAAAAGCTGTTGCCGTTTTTAGAGATTCATTAAATATTTTTGATTCTACAAGGGTATATTTTTATGATTATAGCCCAAAATCTGTGAGTTATCAGTGGTCTTTTGGTGATTTTTCAGCCATTGCTACACAAAAAAATCCTGTTCATAATTATAAAAATGTGGGAACTTATACCGTAAAACTTACCATTACAGACAGTTCAGGTTGTGTAGCAAGTACAGAATATCGCATGAAAGTAGTAAAATATTCTCGCAGTCCTTTGCCAATTATAGCTCGTGTTATTAAAGTTTGTGCAAAAGAACCTGTTTTAATTAGCCCAACCAATGGTACAAATTTTAACTTTTATGCAGATTCGTTGCGTACAAAGTTTTTGCAACAAGGCAGAGATTATTTATTACAAGATGTTTCGCTAACAAAATTATTTATTACAAACATTGACTCTGTTATAGAAAGTCATGTTGTAAAAACTACGATTGATAGAACTCTATTAGATGCAAAATTTTTGCCTTCTGCCAAAGCTGATACCATTTTGTTTGCGGAAGTTACATTTTCAGACAAAAGTATTTCTCAATATCCAATCGTGGCTTGGGAATGGAATTTTGGCGATAACAAAGGCAGAAGTACCGCAAAAAATCCTGTTTATTTATATGATAAACAAGGAGTTTATCGAGTAAAACTTAAAGTTTGGGATAATACTGGTTGCACAGATACTTTGTCAAAGGTGTTTAAAGTTGGAAAGAAAAGCCCATTACCCATATTACCAGCAATCATAACAACTTGTCCGAATAATATAGTAACGATTAATCCACAAAAAGGAACAAAATTTGAATTTTATGATGATGAAAATTTAGTAAAACCTATTTTTATTGGTAATAGTTATAATTTTTATCCTTCTGAACATAAAAAACTCTATGTAGTTTGCATAGATTCCTTAGTAGAAAGTGAACCTGCAAGTGTAAATATTGTGATAAGTAATCCAAAAGTAAATATAAATATTCCAAAAGTGGTTAAATTGTATGAAAATTCCTTATTTAGCCCAACTGCAACTCATGAAGATTTGGTAACATGGTTATGGAGTTTTGGAGACGGAAAAACATCAACAGAGGCAGCACCAAATTATCAATATCAGAAACAAGGAAATTATGCAGTAAAATTGCAGGCTACAGACCGTTATGGCTGTTCTCAAACTTTTTTAGAATACATCACTGTTTTTAATCGGGCAGCAAAACCAGTTATTCCTTCACAAGAAGTTTGTAGAGGACAAAATGTAATAATTAAGCCACAAAATGGCACTACATTTAACTTTTATGATAAGTATCCGACCAAAAATTCACTAATAAGTCCTTTGCAAAGTGCAAAAACTTTTACATTAATGAATGTTACAAACCTAACAAAATTATATGTAACTTGTATAGATTCTTTGGTTGAAAGTTTGGCAACTTTGGTGGAAATTAACCCTAAAAATATAGAAGTTGATTTTAAAATGAATGTTGATACCATAAATATTTATGATAAAGATACATTATGGTTAGAAGCTATTGATAAGCAATCACTTGATTATCAATGGGTTATTAGTGGAAATGGGAAAATAAAAAATGGTTTAGTTAGTTATTTTACTTTTAGTAAGGCAGGCATGTATGATGTTGTTTTGAATATGACAGCACAAAATAATTGTGTGGGAACAATTACAAAAAAAGTGGTTGTGATTGACAAGAACACAAGCAATTTGCCTCCTTTTACTAATTTAACACTGTTTCCAAATCCTACAAAAAGTGGAGATATTACGATTGATTTATCATTGCGAAAGCCTAATTTTGTGGGCGTAAGTATTTATAATGCTATTGGACAATTAATTATTTCTTACTCAGAGGAATATTTTAAAGATAAAACTTACCGTTTTGATTTTGATAATTACCCAACAGGTTTATATTTGCTAAAACTTGATATTGGTGGTAGGCAGGTTTTTAGGAAAATTGCGGTGGAATAAGCAATGTCTTGAGAATATAGCAGCTTTTGGAAAGTAACATAACTTTCCAAAAGTTTATAATCTACATTAATTCCGTTTTTATAATATGTTTTAGTGCTTTGAGCATTTTGAAAAGTTCATAAAGTTCTGCATTAGAAGCATCATAGTTTTGGCTAATACAATATTCATTTCCGTTCAAAACCATAAAATTCCAAATCAAACCTACAATATACAAACCATAAATTGGTTTTTTATTATTTTCATCTGCTTGAACTACCAACATAGCAGCAAGGACTTGAGCATCAGGATTTCCATCATTATCTACACTTCTCTTATATTCGTGCATGCAGAAAAATGGTTTATCGGGGTCTCTAAAACCTTTTGCTATCATACCATCAACAGTACCTGAAAGTTTATAATCTCCAACAGTGCCCTCGAGAGGTCTTTCTAAAAAATAGCCAATAATACGGTCATCAAACTCTGCTATCATAAAAAGAGGACTGATAAATTTATTCTCTAATTCATATTCATTCCAGCCCTTGCCACCCCATTGCAAAGGTTTTTGCAACTTCAACAAAACTTGATTTTCTAAATCTATGAGTTCCATAGTTTTGGATAAAGCTTGCCATTTTTGCATAAAAATGCAGTCTGTATCCAAAATTTGCTCTATTCCAAATGCGTGGTCAAGTTTGGTTAATGTCCAATTTTTAAAAGTTGCAGTTTGCATAGTGATATAGTTTTAGCATAATTTTACTCTTACAAAGATAAGGAAATATTACTAAATTAATTCCATTTTTATGATATGTTTTCATAGCATATTTTAGTGCTTTTTAACGAGATTTAATAATAAAAACAATTTTGCCTGTTGTAACATTTGCTTTAATTCCTGTGTCTGAAGTTGGGCTAAATGTTAGGTCATAAACTCCTTTTTCATAGAGATTTGCAACCGACCGACTTACTGTACTATAAATATTTTTTACAGAAATCACTTCGCCATCATCATCTATTTTGATTTCAAAAATAATTTTGCCTGTTTCAGCAGATTTGTCATTAACAACGGGTTTTTCGTCCCAAACCCAACCAGACATATCTAATGATGCACCGCCACCAGTTCCACCATTACCAAGTAAAGCATCAGCATGAATATCACCATTTGGATTTCCCATGTCGCCCACTGTTCCAACTTTATTACCATTATTATTTCCACCACCGTTTTTACTATTGCCATCTTCTGTACCTGCATTTGTAGTTTTTTCAAGAACTGTCGTCGCATTTACAGGTTGTGGGGTTGTTATTGGCTTTATTTTGTCTTGTAAAACGTCTTTTACAACTTCCTTTTTGGTGTCTTTTACAGGCTCTTTTGTTATGGGTGGACTGTCTTTGTCATCAGAAGTTAAATCATCTGTTTTGGCTATTTTGTCTATTTTATTTATGCTCTCAGTTTCTGTATTTGTAACTACCTTATTTTCAATAAATTGCGTTTTCTCAATGTCTTCTTTAATACTTGCTTTTTGAGTTGCATTATCAGGATTTGTGTTTGGAGTGTTGTAATTTTGTTGTTCTCCAAAACCTTCTTCTGTTGTACCAAAATTTACAGCCACGCCAAACTCTAATTTAGGAGGTTCAGCAGGCGAGGTTGCCACCACAAAAATAAAAAGCAATAACAAAACTGCATGAATACTTATTGTAGCAATTAGACCAATTTTTTTACTTTGTTGTTCGTAAGGAGTCATTATATTTGGTATTTATTAGTCCACACTACACCACTTTATTCCGTTTGTTTTACAATCCATTGTTTTACAGGGTGATATATAGGACGAAGGTATAATAAATTTAATCCACGTTTAATTTTATAAGTAACAAGGTCAGCAGGTGCATGAGCAGCAACCAAAACTGTATCACTCGAAACTTTTAGCACTTGACAATCTTGTGGAGATGGAGATTTAATTTTTCTTTGAGAAATAAGTTGGTATTTTTTATTTTCATCACCTCTGTATCTCACACTTAATGTAATTGTGAAATAATCAGCATCACGAGCCACCAAAAATTCTTCATAAATAAGATTAGCATTTTCTGCTGTCCAATATTCTAATTTTTGGGCTTGTAAATTTTGAGAGAAACATAAAGATAGTAATGCAATACTAAAAATATGGAAAAATAGAGAATGAGAAAAGTTATTAAGGGTTTTCATTTGTCGTTTTTTTGCAAAAATATAACAACTCACACAATAACTAAGTATAACTAAGTAAGTTTTTATATTTTTTTTTGTGAATTTATTTATTATAAGCTAAATAGCAGCATAATATAACTCAAAATAACACAAACTACAATGTATAACTTATTAAAAGGTAAAAGAGGAATTATTACAGGTGCTTTAGACCATAATTCTATTGCATGGAAAATAGCACAACGAGCAGCAGCCGAAGGTGCTACTTTTACACTAACCAACGCACCAGTAGCCATGCGTATGGGTGCTATTAATGACTTAGCAGCAGAATGTAAAACCATTGTTATTGGTGCTGATGCAACATCTGTTGAGGATATTGAGGCTCTTTACAAACAATCGGAGGAGTTTTTGGGAGGCAAAATAGATTTTTTGCTACATTCTATTGGCATGAGTCCAAATGTTCGCAAGAAAAAAGATTATGGAGACTTAAATTATGAGTGGATGTTAAAATCCATTGACATTTCAGCACTTTCATTCCATAAAATGATGCAAGTTGGCGAAAAGCTAAATATTTTTAACGAAGAAGCATCAATTGTTGCACTAACTTATATTGCTTCTCAACGAACTTTCCCCGATTATTCAGACATGGCACAAGCAAAAGCCGTTTTAGAATCTATTGCACGCAGTTATGGCTACCGTTTGGGCGTAAGCAAAAAAATTAGAGTAAACACAGTTTCGCAATCACCAACTGCAACAACAGCAGGAACAGGCGTAAGTGGTTTTGATGTTTTTATGGATTATGCAGATAAAATGTCTCCACTTGGCAATGCAAGTGCTGATGATTGTGCAGATTATGTAATTTCGTTATTCTCTGATTTGACCAAAAAAGTTACTATGCAAAACCTATTTCATGATGGTGGTTTTTCTACTTCTGGAATTACAGATGCATTGGTAGAAAAATTTGCTAAATAGTTAATGTAAGTTGCTTGGTGAATTGTACCGCACCCTTGGCGGGGGGTGCCTTCAACTGCAAGGTCATTGTAAAATAGCAATTAAATCGTTAAATTAATCTCATTTTTACAGGTTTTTAATAAATTTGCCTTGCAAATTTATTAAA
>JAYTNF010000457.1:0-1735 GCA_043748455.1 Cytophagales bacterium | reverse complement strand
CAATAAATTGGTTGTGATTACAGGTTTGTCGGGTTCTGGCAAATCTTCTTTGGCTTTCGACACACTTTTTGCCGAAGGACAACGTATGTATGTGGAAAGTTTAAGTGCATACGCCCGACAATTTTTGGGTAGAATGGAAAAACCCGAAGTCGAATATATCAAAGGAATTGCCCCTGCGATTGCGGTTGAACAAAAAGTTAGCACCAAAAATCCCCGTTCTACCGTTGGCACAACTACCGAAATTTACGATTATTTGAAGTTGCTTTTTGCTAGAATTGGCAAAACTTATTCGCCAATTTCAGGCGTAGAAGTTCGCAAAGATACCGTAACAGATGTGGTAAATTTCTTAGATACTTTGCCCGAAGGTACAAAATTTATTGTTATGTGTCCTTTAATCTTAAAAAATAGAACTATTGAAGATGAATTAAAAATATTATTGCAAAAAGGTTATTCAAGAATTGTTATAAATGGAGAAGTGCAAGATATTGAGGAAGTTTTGACAGCCCCCCAGCCCCCTACAGGGGGAGTTTCTGCTCCCCCTGTAGGGGGCTGGGGGGCTGGGCTTTTCATTCTCATAGATAGAAATGCTACCAAAAAAGATGACGAAAATAATCAATATCGAATTTCTGATTCTGCACAAACAGCATTTTATGAAGGTGAAGGAACTTGTGTTGTGCAACTTTTAGACGGAACTCAAAAAGTATTCTCCGACAAATTCGAAGCTGATGGAATAACTTTTGAAGAACCCAGCGTAACTTTTTTTAGCTTTAATAATCCTTATGGTGCTTGCAAAACTTGCGAAGGTTTTGGAAATGTTTTGGGATTAGACATAGATTTAATTGTTCCAAACAAAACTTTGTCTATTTATGAAGGTGCTATTGCTTGTTGGGCAACCGACAAAATGAGTGAATGGGCAACGCCTTTGATAAAAAACGGAATTAAATTCGACTTTCCAATTCACAGAGCTTACGAAGATTTGACCGAAGAACAACAAAAATTATTGTGGACAGGCAACGAATATTTTGCAGGTTTGACAGAATTTTTTAGGTTTTTGGAGATAAACATACATCAAATAAAATACAGAGTTTTATTATCTCGTTATAAAAGTAAAGTTACTTGTCCTGATTGTATGGGAACAAGGCTAAGAAAAGATGCACAGTTTGTGAAAATTCAAAATACTTCCATTTCCGACCTCGTTCTTTTGCCTATTTCAGATTGTTATGAATATTTTGAAAATTTGCAATTACCTGATTATGAACAAGTTGTGGCAAAAAGAATATTGACAGAAATTCAAAGCCGACTTTCTTATATGATGCAAGTTGGTTTAGGTTATTTGACTTTAAACCGTTTAACATCGAGCCTTTCGGGTGGCGAATTTCAGCGTATTAAATTAGCAACTTCATTAGGCAGTGCTTTGGTGGGTTCTATGTATATTCTCGATGAGCCAAGTATTGGTTTGCACCCACGTGATACGCAAAATTTAATTAGGGTTTTGAAACAATTACGTAATTTGGGTAATACGGTAATTGTTGTTGAACACGAGGAGGAAGTAATGAAAGCCGCAGACCAATTGATTGATATTGGAAAAGAAGCAGGAGCAAAAGGTGGAAATTTGGTTTTTCAAGGGAAATTATCAGAATTAAGTTTGGCAGTGGACAGTTACACAGCTTCGTATTTGCTTGGAAATCAAGAAATTGCAGTTCCTAAAATGCGTAGAAAATGGAATGAATATATT
>JAYTNF010000456.1:0-11963 GCA_043748455.1 Cytophagales bacterium | reverse complement strand
AAGAAATATCGGCATCATGGCTCACATTGATGCAGGTAAAACAACAACAACAGAAAGGGTGTTGTATTATACAGGTATGTCGCACAAAATTGGCGAGGTGCATGATGGTGCAGCAACAACGGACTGGATGGAGCAAGAGCAAGAAAGAGGTATCACAATTACTTCGGCAGCTGTTACAACAAACTGGTTTTTTCCAACAGTTCAGGGTGAAAAAATTGCTGAAACAATACAATACCAAATCAATGTTATCGATACACCTGGACACGTAGATTTTACGGTTGAGGTTGAAAGGTCATTGCGTGTACTTGATGGTGCAGTAATGTTGTTATGTGCAGTGGCAGGTGTGCAACCACAATCTGAAACCGTTTGGAGACAAGCTGATAAATATACTGTGCCTCGTGTTGTATTCGTTAATAAAATGGATAGAGCTGGTGCAGATTTTTTCAAAGCAGTTAAAGAAATCAAGGAAAAAATCGGTGCAAAACCTGTGCCTATTCAAATTCCTATTGGTGCAGAAGATACTTTTAAAGGCGTTGTAGATTTAATTACCATGAAAGGTATTATCTGGAACGAAGACGATAAAGGTAAAACTTATAAAGAAATTGCTATTCCTGCCGATTTACAAGAAGAAGCTGAGGAATGGAGAAATACTTTATTGGAATCTTTGGCTGATGTTGATGATGTATTGATGCAAAAATATTTTGATGACCCTGCTTCTATTACAGAAACAGAAATTCATGCAGCACTCCGTAAAGGTACTGTGGCTATGAATTTTTTCCCTGTGATGTGTGGTTCGGCATTCAAAAATAAAGGTGTTCAGGCGATGCTTGATGCTGTTATTGCCTATTTGCCTTGTCCATTAGACTTGCCACCAATCGTTGGTATTAATCCTGATACAGAAAAAGAAGAAGTACGTGAACAACGTCCTGACCAACCTTTTACTGCCTTAGCATTTAAAATTGCAACTGACCCTTTTGTTGGTCGTTTGTGCTTTATTCGTGTGTATGCAGGTCGTTTGGAAAAAGGTTCTTATATTATCAATATGAGAACAGGAAACAAAGAACGTATTTCTCGTTTGTTACAAATGCACGCAAATAAACAAAACCCAATCGACGAAGTTGAAGCAGGTGATATTTGTGCAGGTGTTGGTTTCAAAGATATTCGTACCGGTGATACATTAGTTGGAGAAAACGGTGGTAGAATTATATTAGAATCAATGTCATTCCCAGAACCAGTTATTGGTTATGCTATTGAGCCTAAAAAACAAGCTGATGTTGATAAAATTAGCAATGCTATTGCTAAATTAGTGGAAGAAGACCCAACTTTACGTGTAAATACTGACCAAGAAACAGGTCAAACTATTTTGCGTGGTATGGGTGAATTACACTTAGAAATCATCATTGACCGTATGAAACGTGAATTTGGCGTGGAAGTGAATCAAGGTGCACCGCAAGTTGCCTACAAAGAACACTTCACACAAAAAATTGAACATAAAGAAGTTTACAAAAAACAATCGGGTGGTAAAGGTAAATTTGCCGATATTTCTTTTGAAATTGGTCCAAGAGATGACGGTAAAGAAGGTTTGGAATTTGTAAATGATATTGTGGGTGGTGTAATTCCAAAAGAATTTATCCCTGCAATTCAAAAAGGATTTACAACTGCAATGAATAATGGTGTTTTGGCAGGTTATCCATTGACAGGCATGAGAGTGAGGGTATTTCATGGTTCTTACCATGATGTCGATTCAGATGCCTTGTCTTTTGAATTAGCTGCACAAATTGGTTATAAAGAAGCAGGTCGTAAATGTAAACCAAAAATCTTAGAACCTATCATGGCTGTTGAGGCTGTTACTCCTGATGATTTTACAGGTCCTATTACAGGCGACTTAAACCGCCGCCGTGGTATGATGAAAGGTATGGACGGTAAAAATGGTGCAACTATCTTAAAAGCAGATGTGCCTTTGTCTGAATTGTTTGGTTATGTTACAACATTGCGTACACTTTCTTCGGGACGTGCATCAGCATCTTTAACATTCTCACACTATGCAGAAGTACCTCAAAGCATTGCTGATGAGGTTATCGCAAAAGTAAAAGGAGGAAAATAATTATGAATTATGAATTATGAATTATGAAATATGAGATATGAAGTATAAAATATGAAATTTATGTAGAATATTTAGAGATTATGGTAACATAATTTTAAAAATATAGCTAAAACATCATAATTTATAGTTCATAATTCATAATTCATAATTCATAGTTTACATTCATAATTCATAATTCATAATTTATAATTATAGACATGAATCAGAAAATAAGAATAAAATTAAAATCTTACGACCATAACTTAGTAGATAAATCTGCACAAAAAATAGTTATGGCTGTAAAGGCAACAAATGCCGTAGTGAACGGACCTATTCCTTTACCAACAGAAAAGGAAAAATTTACGGTTTTACGTTCTCCTCACGTTAATAAAAAAGCACGTGAACAATTCCAATTGTGTACTTACAAACGTCTTATTGACATTTATTCTACAAGTCCAAAAACTGTAGATGCGTTGATGAAACTTGAATTGCCAAGTGGTGTTGATGTAGAAATCAAAGTTTGATTTTTGCAAGCCAATCAAATAAAAACCTCTCAAATTGAAAAATTTGAGAGGTTTTTTGTTAAAATATCATAAAGATGTAAACTTACGAGTTATTGCGTTATTAAAAAATTGGGTAGTGGTGAAATATAAGTAATAAGACACAACAAAAGTGTATTTTTAAATAAATTGCTGACATTACAAATTAGTAATGTCAGTTTGAGCTTGCGAAGAATCTGAATTATTACATCAAAACTGCAATAATTCAGATTCTTCGCAAACTCAGAATGACAAAAAAAAATTATAATCTCATTATCAAAATCTTGGTTAGGTTTCTAAAAATAACTCAAATAGTTTTTTTGTCAAATGATTTGTATATTTTTTTTGTAAAGGCTTGCAATAACCCACCCAGCGAATACCTTGTATGGCATTGCTGATAAAAACTTCTTGAAAATTTTGCAAGTCTGTTAGACTAATTGGTGTTTCGTTATAATTTATGTGATGCTTTTGTGCAAGTTGCAAAATTGATTTTCGCATAATTCCATCAATACAACCTTCTGAAATTGGTGGTGTAACAAGTTGATTATCAATGGTTATTCCAAAAATATTTGCTGAAACTGTTTCGCAAACCCTACCTGATGTATTAAGAATAAAACAATCATCAGTTTGTTGGTTTTGACGATATAAAGCTGCCATGATATATGGTAGAGAATTTGAGGTTTTAAAAGGTGAAATCTTGCTTGGTGAAATTGTAATTTCGTCAAAAACACTGCATTGCAGACCTATTTCATTTAATTCAAAATTGTGGCTTGCTAATGGAGTTATTTCTATACAAAATTCTATATCATTAGAAATTGGAGTATAAAGTCCACCAGAAGTTCTAAAAACAGCTAAACGAAGTCTATAATTTTGAGTAGGTGGAAAGTTTATCATAAGTTTCTGAATTTCTTGGTTCAAAAAATTTTCTTTCCAAGTTTGAGGAATATTCATGGCTAAAATTTTCATGGCTGCTAATAACCGTTGTTTGTGCAGTTTTAAGGAAGGTATTTCATAATTATCAAAAACTCTTAGGGTTTCAAAAACACCATCGCCATACCTAAAATTACGGTTTTCTACGTTAAAAATTTTTTTTGTTGCGTCAATAATACTTCCGTTAAAGTTTAACATCATTTTAAAATACGTTGAGGGTTTTAAAAACAAAAGATGACATTTTTAAAAACGTCATCTTTTATTTGATACATATAAGCAAGAAATTAGTCCTAAATTTTAGTTTCTTTAATTTTCTTTACCTTCTTTGTCTATTCTTCTTGCTCCGAGTTTTGTAATAACTTCTGCAACTCCATTGTTGAATGCACCTGCACCTTCAAAAGTACAAGCTATGATTTCATTACCTTGTCTGTCTGCATAGCCAAATTTTCCGTTTAATTTCACAACTGCCAAACCTTCTGAAAAACTTTCGGCTTGTTCATATTTTACAGGAATTACCTCCTTGCCTGTGTAATCAACATGACCAAACTTTCCACCAGATAAAACACCGTTTTCAGATTTTCCACCTAATGCCACAACTGCAAGCCCTTCTGAAAAATTATCTACTTTTGAGTATTTGATAGCAATTACCTCTTTACCTTGTAAGTTTACAAACCCAAATTTCTCTCCAGATTTCACGATGGCTAATCCTTCTGAAAAACTTTGTACTTGGTCATATTTTATAGCAATAGCTTGCCCGCCTTTGTGGTCAATAAAACCATATTTTCCGTTAATACTTACTGGTGCTAATCCGTTGCTAAAACTTGCCGCATAGTCATATTTTAAAGCAATGGCTTCTTTTCCTGTTTTATCAACAAAGCCAAATTTGTTATTTTCATCAGTTACTAAGGCAAATCCTTCGGAGAAACTTAGTGCATTATCATATTTTAAAGCTGTAATTTCTTTGCCAGCTTTGTTAATAAAACCGTATTTGTTCATACCCGTTTCTGCGTCCATTTTTGCAACTACTGCTACGCCATCTTTAAAATCTCCTGCAAAATCATATTTCGGTGCTGCTATTTGTTTGCCAGCTTTATCAATAAATCCGTACATTCCTTCAACACTAATTAGGGCAACTCCATCACTAAAATTTTGGGCTTCATCATATTTGGCGGTGATAACCATCATGCCTTTTTTGTTAATATAACCATATTTGCCTTTAAGTTTTACGGGTGCAAGTCCATCACTAAATTTGCCGACATAATCATATTTAAAATCGACAATTTTTTGCCCTTTGTTGTCTATGAAACCCCACTTTTTTTTAAGGCTTACTGCTGCCAAACTTTCGCTAAAACTGTGTGCCTCTTCATAGTCAAGTTGCACAACTTCGTTACCACTTTTATTGACAAACCCCCATTTTTTTCTTAATACGACCAACGCCATTTCTTCTCTCAAACTATCGGCATAATCATATTTAGGATTTACAATAACACTACTACGTGTTGTAAAACCATATTTCCCTTTCAAAGAATAGGGATACACACCATCTGTTGTTTGACGAATATCTATTTTTGGTGTTGGATTATCATACAATTTTTGCAATTTTTCTGTTACCTCAGCAACAGGCGTAAAAAGCAAAGCAATGAGAACTAAATATTTTTCTTGCATATTGCGTAGAAGTTATGGGTAACTTTATGGGTACTTTTTCGTATCAACTAATTTTACGTAATATTACACTATTAGTTGGACTATTTTTGTGTTTTTTTATGTTTTTTAGTACACTTGTATAAAGATAGATTTTTTTTATTTATTTACCAACATTTTTTAGCTGAAAAAAATTATCTTATTTATTTACCTATTTGTAATATTGAATTAATATTTTTGTGGTATGGAAAATTATATAAATCCCAATTTCAAAATTTTGTGGGCAGAGGTTCAGGCTCACCCTACTGCACAACCGCCGTTTTGTTTGCGAGTTGGCATGCAATCTACACAAGAATCTGGTCTAATTGTGCTTTGTGATACATTGATTTATGCGTGTGCAAGTATAGAAGATGCCATAGCAAAACTTCATGCTTTTGCAGAAAAATCACAAATGGCATTAGCAGAAAACTTTACATTAGTTTATCCGATGTATAAAGTTGAAAAACCATTTGAGCCAAGTTTGCATTATATCGCAAGCCAAGTTGCAGAGCAAGCACAAGCATATAAATGGAACTATGAAAGGGCATTGCCTGCACCTATTTGGTGGGTTTAGTTCTATGAAACTAATTATTAAAACTGACTTATCAAGTCTTTAAGACTTGATAAGTTTAACAGTATTTTTATAAATCATATCTATTAATAATTACTAATAAATTATTGTCATGTTCGTCATTACCAAAAAAATAATCTCTGCTTTCTTTTTAGTTTTATTTGTTCTAACAGGCTGTAAATCAAGTCTTTCTGTTACAAATACAAATTTGCAAAATATTAGTATTCATTCAGAAACAGCAACAAGTGCTAATATTGAACAAATTATTGCACCTTATAAATTGCAGATTGATAAGTCCATGAAAAAAATTATTGGTCAGTCAGCTAAAGAGTTACGTTGCGAAAGAACAGACATAGAATCTACATTAGGTAATTTTATTGTGGATTTATTGCGTTATCAAACCGAAAAATTATATGATAAAGCTATTGATATATGTGTTGTCAATAATGGTGGTTTGAGAGTGCCAATCAATGCTGGAGATATTACAGTTGGGAATATTTTTGAGCTCATGCCTTTTGAAAATGAAGTAATGATTGCAACCATGACAGGAAAAGAATTAATTGAATTATTTGCATACGAAGCAAAACATCGCAAAACATCATTTTCTAATACTGAACTTCGTTATACAGAAGAAGGGCAATTTGTGGGTGCAAAAATTGGTGGCAAGGATTTAGATTTAACTCATGTTTATAAGGTTTTAAGTTATGATTACTTATTAAATGGTGGCGATGGCATGACTTGTTTTGCAACTGTTAAAAAAGAACCTATGGGAGTTACAGTAAGAACCATGATACTAAATCATATAGAAGAATTACAGAGCAAAGGTCAAAAAGCAGATGGAAATATTGAACATAGAGTAATTTTTAGAGATTAATTTTTCTTTATGAATTAAAATTTAATAAAGTAATATTTATAACATTGTAAATACTTGATAATCAATAAGTTAATTTCATATTTCATACATTATATTTCATATTTATTACGATTATGAACAAAGATTATTATAAAGAATACTATTATTTAGAAAGAAAAAATTGGTGGTTTAAGGTTAGGAGCAAAATTTTAGCGGATAGAATTGCTGCATTTTTGCCAAAAAACTCTGACAATAAAATTCTTAATATAGGTGTGGCAACAGGTTCAACCTCTGAAATGTTGGCTAATTTTGGCAATGTGATGTCTGTTGAGTATGATAAAGATTGTTATGAATTTACTAAAACAGTTCTTAAAACACCAATAATTAATGCTTCTATTTTGGACTTGCCTTTTGAAGAAAATAGCCAAGATTTAGTTTGTGCCCTTGATGTAATAGAACATGTTGAAGATGATTTAAAAGCTATTTCAGAAATGATAAGAGTCTGTAAATCAGGTGCTTATGCTGTTGTTACTGTTCCTGCATTCATGAGTTTGTGGGGAGAACATGATGTGGTTAATCAACATTATAGACGTTATAGCATGTCAGTATTGACAAAACTTTTTGATGGAAAGTTAGGTAACATTTGCTATAAAACTTATTTTAATTCCTTGCTATTTCCACCCATTTTTGTTGCTCGCAATGCTATGCGAATTTTACCTAAGTTTTTACAAAAAAATAGGAAGGGTGCAGGTTCTGACCATGCTTTGATTGATGAAGAAAGTTTTGCATTAAAAATTTTTGAAAAAGTGTTTGAAACAGAAAGAAAAATGTTAAATAGTGGAATAAAGTTTGGTGCAGGAGTTTCTGCTATGTTGGTTTGGCAGAAAAAATAATACTGATTGTTTTGCCATTATGAGTTGCTGGTGCAACATTTCGCAAGAATATGACTTTATGGTGTCAAAATTAATCATTCAGATTCTTGCAGATTGCAGCCCACTTAGCTTAGAATGACAAATTAAATTCTCAAATTTATGCAGATGAACAAAAAAATTATGTGGATTGTAGTTGCTATTGTGGCAGTGCTGAGTTTGGGGTTTGCAACTTTTCATGCAAATATGCGAAGTGTGTCGGCAATACTTGTAAATATTACAGACAAACAACGCTATGAATTTGTAACAGAAAAAGATATTATTGAAACTGTTTCAAAGTCAGGTTTGTGTGTCATTGGTACTACAAAATTACACGAATTGGATTTAAAAGCCATAGAAGACAAAATCAAGGTTGCTAATTTTGTTGCAGAATGTCATGCATCAAAAGACTTGGTCGGCAATTTGGTGCTTGATGTTAAGCAAAATCGTCCTCTTGCACGAGTTTTTCGCCCAAATATGCAAAGTAATTATTTGGCTGAAAACGGAGGCATGATGAATTTATCAAAAAAATATACTGCCAGAGTTCCCATTGTTACAGGAGAAGGAACTTATAAATTGAAAGGAAATTTTTGTTTAGAAGATAGTATCGGTAAGCAATTTTACAATTTTTTGAGTTTTATAGACAAGCATGAGTTTTGGAAAGCACAGATTGCCCAAATTGAATTTGATAAAAAGTTCCAAATTTCATTTTATTCAGAAGCAGGAAATCAACGTATAGAAATAGGAAAACCCGAAGGCTATGAGGCAAAATTAGAAAAAGTAATGACTTTTTATAAAGAAATAGTACCCGTAAAAGGTTGGGGAACTTACCAACGTGTAAATGTGGCTTATGATAGGCAAATAATTTGTGAGTAGGTTTTAGTGTTGAGTTCTTGGTTTTTAGTTTTTGTAAATCTTTTGGTAAAAATAACTTTTAAAAATTGTGTTAGTAACTTTTTTTATCCTAATTGCAATATTTCATATTTCGTAATTCATATTTCATATTTCATAATTCATAATTCATAATTCATAATTCATAATTCATAATTATTTTAACCATGACACCAGAAAATCAACCTAAACCTATCAGAATTACCGTTATCGGCGGCGGTAGCTGGGCAACAGCCTTAGTAAAAATTATGTCCGAAGGCAATGTACAAATTAATTGGTGGATGAGGTCTGCCGAAGATGTTAAAAATATTAGCCAATTTGGGCGTAATCCAAGTTATTTGAGCAATGTGCAAATTAATTTGACCAAAGTTAAGATGTTCAATAATTTGACAGATGCCGTAACTGATACAGAAATTATTGTACTTGCAGTTCCCGCAGCTTTTATTTCTTCTGCTCTAAAAGAATTAACTCCCGAAGATTTTGCAGGTAAAATTGTCGTTTCTGCCATTAAAGGTATGATTCCAGAGATGAATGTTTTAGTAACTCAATATGTAGAAGATAAATATAATGTGCCAAAAGAAAATATGTTGGTAATTGTAGGCCCTTGTCATGCGGAGGAAGTGGCAATGGAAAAACAATCTTATTTGACTATTGGCGGTTATAGTTTGGCAAATGCAAAATTATTTGCTCATATTATTAGAAATCGTTTTGTGAAATCTTCAGTTATCAAAGATATTGATGGGGCAGAATATTGTGCAGTCATGAAAAATATTATTTCTGTGGCTTGTGGTATTGCAAGAGGTTTAAATTATGGAGATAATTTTCAAGCTGTTTTGGTATCTAATGCCATGCAAGAAATTAAAAGATTTATTGATGCCATTGACCCAATGCAACGTGATTTGAGTGCATCAGCTTATTTAGGAGATTTATTAGTAACATCTTATTCACAATTTAGCCGTAACCGTACTTTTGGAAACATGGTTGGACGTGGTTATTCGGTTCAATCTGCACAAATGGAAATGAATATGATTGCCGAAGGTTATTATGCAGTAAAATGTGTGTATGAAATTAACCAAAAATATAATGTAGATATGCCAATTACTACCGCAGTTTACAATGTTTTGTACGAAAAAATTTCGCCAATGGTAGAATTTCAGTTGTTATCAGAAGGAATGAAATAAGAAATATATTTTATAATTTTAGCAAGTTCTCAAAACTTGCTAAAATTATAAATATTACAACTTTTTAAATGCCTAATAATTTTAGGTATTTAATTTATCAAATTGTAGCATAGACTTCATTCTGTGCTTTTAATATCTTGATAATCAAGTAATTACTCCACAGATTGATAGCAGCCCCAATAAAGCCTGTAATACAAAATCATAATAGTCTCTAATAAAAATATTATAAAATCAGCAATGATGTAAAAGTCTAAGCAAAAAAATAGGCTATAATTTTTCTTAGTTTTGCAACTTTTATTCTAAAATTTATATCTTTGCGGCAAAATAAAACCGTAAAATTATGCGTGAAATAACTTTAGAAACTTCAAAAACTAATACTAATAACTTTATATTACAGTCTGAAAAACTTAACTTTTATGGGCTTTTAGCAGTTATTTTAATCACTGTATTATGTTTTTTTCATATCTTATCATTATATTTTGTTACTTTTGATGAGAATATAGAAATTATTGCTAATTTCATGAATAACTTAAATTGGGAGAGATTTCAAAAATTATATGCCAACCAAAATAATTTTAATAATTATTTAAGTTATCTCTTGATAAAAAAAGAATTTCTTGGCTATGTTTTAGCTCCCAAAGGTTATCATTTTATTAGCTATTTATTACATATTATTAATGTAACCTTAGTATTTTATACAGTCTGGTTATTGACTAAACGAAATATTATAGCTATTATCGCAGCTTTGTTATTTTCGTTGCACCCTATTCATGCAGAAACTGTTGCTTCTATTTTGGCACAAGGAGAATTGTTAATGTCATTTTTTGCACTTTTGAGTAGTATTTGCTACATAAATTACATCACTCCACAAAAAATATCGCAACTTACTACAAAATTAACCTCAACAAAATATTTATATTTGTCCTTATTATTTTTTGTTTTGGCACTTGCCACAAAATTTACTGCTGTTGCACTGCCATTAATATTCATTCTTATTGACTATGTAAAATTGCGAAAAGATGCCAAGATTTGGACGGAAAAAATTGCTTTTTGGGTAGTTATGTTTATTGGAATTGCACTTTTTATGTATTTACAAGCTGCACCTGCACAAAAAACCTTCTTTGCAGTGCCAGATTACAATATTTTTGATAGACTGATACTTGCCTTTTACACAATAGGTGTTTATCTGAAAAACTGTTTAATTCCGTTTGGCTTATCACCATTTTATCCTTATCCAGAAAAAACTGATATATTTTTAGCTTGGACAAGCTATGTTATGGCAACCATACCTTTTATTATTGGATTTGGAGTTTGGAAATTAAGAAACCATGTTTGGGTTGTATTTGGATTTCTATTTTTATTAGCAAATCTCTTAGTAATTTCTAATATTTTACCGTTAGGCAATCGGACTTTTGCAAGTGATTCGCACAGTTATTTTGCAAGTTTGGGTATTTTTATTGCCATTGGTTATGGAATTGATTATTTACTTGCCATGAAACCTAAATTTTCTTTACAAATATATGCAGGTTTGGCAGTTGTTATTTTAGGTTTGTATGCAATGACATTTTTTGCTACAAAAGCCTACGAAACAGGTATAACTTTGTGGACAAGAATTGTAGAAACTAATCCAACGCATTATTACCCACGCCTAAAACGTGGCGAAATTCGTACAATGAACGAAGATACTTATCGAGAGGGCATGATGGACTTAAATATAGCTGTGGAAACGATGCCTAATGATGCCGAAACTTGGAACTCAAAAGGAGTTATGCACCTGCATATTGGAGATTACCGTGGGGCAGACTCGATATTTAACGAAACCCTCAAACGAAATCCCAAACACCCAATGGCATATTTTCACAAAGCACATATAGACAAAACTGATGAAAAATATGAGGAAGCATTAGAAAATTATAATCAATGTATTGAACGGAACCAAAATTATGCCCCTGCGTATTTGAATCGAGGTAGTGTTTTGTATCAAATGAAACAATATGACATGGCACTTGCAAATTATTCAAAAGCCATACAACTTAATCCTAATTATACAGAGGCTTACCAAAATAGAGGTAATATCTATTTTGCAATGCAAGCAAAAGAGCAAGCTATGAAAGATTATAACAGAGCCTTGCAGCTTAATCCACAAAACCCAGAAGTCTTATTTTATCGTGGGTTATTGAGAAATATATTAGGAGATAAAACAAATGCTTGCATGGACTTAAATGCTGCCAAAGAATTAGGAAAAAAAGAAGCACCACAAGCTATTAAAGAAATTTGTAGATAATTAATTTGTCATTCTGAGCTAAGTGGGCGGCAATCCGCAAGAA
>JAYTNF010000455.1:0-22001 GCA_043748455.1 Cytophagales bacterium | reverse complement strand
GTTTAATATCTTTGTTTCCTGCCGAAGTTGTTAGCCGAATGTGCCAACCTTTACGAGGATTTTGTAAGTTATTGAGATTTTGAAATTCATAACCTAAGCCATATAATTGAACTTTTGTATCTGCGATATTTTTAATCGGCTGATTAACTTGAGAAGAATCACTTGTAGATTGGCGAAACTCTGTAAATGCAAAAACCTTTGCATTGCCACCTAAATTATAAGCAAATTGCAATGCCCAACGAAAATTTACAAAAGAAGTATCACGTTTATTAAGGTGTAAACTGCTTGTAATATCTATGCCTGATTTGAATAAATTTGGGTGTTCATAACTTAAATTCAGTAATTGTGATTGACTTCTTGGGCTTTGCCATTCAAGCAATAAAGTCTTACCAGATTGCAATAAATTGTATAATTTTAAGTTTACCTGTCCCGTAAATTGCAGTTGATTATTTTGTGCTGCATTGGGTAATAAACCTACAATTCCATCAAATTGGTTAATTTTTAGGGCTTCACTATGCAAAATTAAGAAAGCCCTATCTCTTTCAAAAGTTGTTTCTAATGGCTGTGTAAGTTGCAAATAAGGTAGTTTTCGTAGTAATTTTTCTGCATCCTCAACCTTTTTTTGACTAAATGACTGATTTTTATGCAATTTCAAATAATTTTCTAAAAACTTTCTCTTGATTTTTAAGGGGTTTTTGCCAATAATCAGCAAGGAATCAAAACGAATATATGTACCTTTTTCATATCGCAAAATTGCCGAAAAATCTTGTTCCCGTTGATAGTCATTCTCGTTATTTGTTTTATAATTCGTTTTGTCTTGCGATAAATCTATGGTTTTAAATTGTATAGAACCTAAATAAACTTTTGCAAAAGGATAGCCATTATTTTCACTGATACGTAAAAGATTAGTTTTTAGCTTTAAAAAGTCTATGTAATAAAATGAATGGTTTTGTCTTTTTTTTGAGATATTTTTGGATTTACTATCCATATATTGCAACAATTCTTTGGGAATATTATCTGTATTGAGTTGCAAAAAACGATAAGATTTTGCAATATGTAGGTATGCATGAAACTGTTTTTCTTTGCAAAAGATAGAATCAAATGAGGCAGCTAAAAACCCATCTTCTTGCAAAGTTGTAACTAAATTTTGCAAAGTTTTCAATACTGAAAGAGAATCTTTGTACGTTTTTGGGTATTGATAACTCGTCAAAATTTTAGCTTCTTGTGCCTGAATTGTATGAATAGTTAGCGTAAAATTTTGTGCATAAATATTAGCAAACGACATACAAGATACAACAAAAACTAAGAAATATAATTGCATGGAAAACAGATTTGGAAACAATTTTGTCTAATTTTTGTCATCTTGATACTACGAAGAATGACACATATAAAATCTCTATTTTAATTTGCTAATTTCTGTAATATATTGCTTCAAAAACTCGGCTTGTTCGGCTGTTTCTACTTGTTGAATTTGGTTAATCATGTTGCTATATTGTTCAAAAACTTCGGCATCAAAATGTATTTCGTCTTGATTTTCGTTATTAGAAATATTTTTTTGTTGCAAGTTATTCAATTTATCAGCCACATTTTGTAGTTTTGTTCGATGCAGTTGCTTTTCTATAATCTTTGCCATTTTTAATTGCACTTGTTTGTAGGCTTGAATGCGATTTTCAACTAATACTAAATTTTTTAGAGATGTTTCTATTAAGTTGTGTGCCATTACTACATCTTCTGCTTCTGATGATGGCAAATAATTATACTTTAAAAAATAATAATATATTTTATTATCATAGCTATAAAAATAAACAGCTTCTAAATTCTTTATTTGTTCACGTGCAAATTCCTTTTCTTCATCTTGCACACACATTACATGAGTTTCATAAACAGATTTATAAGCATCTTGCATGGCTTCTGTCAAATCCATAACAAGTTGTTTATCTTGTCTAAGCAAATTATCACATTGCGTTGCTGAAAGCTGTAATTTTTCGGTTTGTGTGCTACTAATTTCAATATGTTTTTGTTGGATTTTTCTTATAAAATCTAAAAAAGCATTTTTGTTATAATCATAGCTATTAAATTCAATTTCTCTATAATCTTGTAAAGTCAATTTTAGTTTTTTAATAATATTTGTATTCTCTGCAAAATCAAAAGTTTTAATTTCTCCTAAATGGTGGCTATTATCTCCAAATAAATCAAATTTTTTAATTGTATTTATAGGAATTACCTCTTTACGTTTAATTATACCTCGCAATATTTCTATGTTGTTGGCAATAAAATGCGTATGTTTTTTCTGATAAAATACCATATCAATCACCGAAGCCCCACCAATCAAGGTTGTCAAACCATAAAAAACATTTTTTACAAACTGTGATTCAAAAAAATAGCCCAATAACCCAAGACCAGCACCAATGATTGCAAGTCCCCAATAAACTTCATTACTAGCTTTTAAAGTATAATCGGTGCTTAGTAACTCTTTGTCTTTCATAGCATTTCACAATATTTTCAGAAAATTAACATTTTTTTCTTAAAGATAACAAATAAAAGCTCAATAAATTCACTTCTTTGTCTATCTTTGTTGCACCATAACACCAAAACTAAATTTAACGCATGAATTCCTCCGTTTTGACAAGAAAAGAAGTAATGAACAGTCTCGAACCTTATGTTGCAGAGACTTTCTACAAGTTTTTGAGACCAATTGAAACAAATTGGCAACCTTCGGAAATACTGCCTGATGCAAGTCAAGAAAATTTCTTTGAGGAAGTTAAGGCATTGCAAGAAAAATCACAAGCCTTGTCTTACGATTTATTGGCAGTTCTGGTTGGCGATACAATTACGGAAGAAGCTTTGCCAACTTACGAATCATGGTTATATTGCGTGGAAGGTATGACACCAGCTACAAATGGTTTGAATAATTCATGGTTACGTTGGTTAAAAAGTTGGACTGCCGAAGAAAAAAGACATGGTGATATTCTCAATAAATATTTATATTTATCAGGAAGAATTAATATGAGAGAAATGGAAACCTCAACGCAATACTTGATTGCTGATGGTTTTGATATTCAAACAGGACAAGACCCTTATCGTAATTTTGTTTATACAAGTTTTCAAGAATTAGCAACTCAAGTTTCACACAGACGAGTAGCAACTTTGGCAAAAGATTCAGGTGATGCTTTGTTAGCAAAAATCTGTGGTACAGTTGCATCTGATGAAGGAAGACATGCAGCAGCATATTCTACTTTTATTGAGAAAATTTTTGAAATTGACACAAGTGAAATGATGTTAGCATTTGAGGACATGATGCGTAAAAAAATTGTTATGCCTGCCCATTTCCTGCGTGAATCAGGTATTCACACAGGCAAAACATTTGGACATTTTACAGATGCTGCACAACGTCTTGGAGTTTATACCTCAGCAGATTATATAGATATTTTAAACTCTTTGTTAAGACGTTGGAAAATTGAAACCCAAACAGGTTTGAATGAGCAAGCCGAAAAAGCACAAGAATATTTGTTAAAATTGCCAGAAAGATTGACTAAGATTTCAGAAAGAATGAAAATTCCACAATTAGAATACCAATTTAAGTGGATTATTGGGTAAGTTTTGTAAAATTTGGTTATTGCTAAAAAATTCTTGTAAATGTTATCTTATAAAATGTTATATCATTCAAAAGATTACATTGATAAGAATTTTTTAGTGTTTTTTTAAAAATAAATAATAACTAAATTATAAAATCAATGAGTAAGTACTAATGCAAAATTAATTGTATATTTTTTCATAACTCGTTGATAATCAAAGCACAGACTAAAGTCCAATGCTACAAATAAATTTGCATTAGTGTTTGACAGCTGATTCATCTAAAAAAGTTCCCTAAAACAACCAACTAAAATGACTTATTTACACCATATTGGGACTGCTGTTCCCGAAAATTCATTCAGCCAAGAACACGCATTAAGTCAATTATTAGAAGTTTTAGACCTCAATGAAGTTGAAATTCGCAAAACAAAAATGCTTTATCGTAACAGTGGCATTGACAAAAGACACACAGCTTTATCTGACTTTTTTGAATATTTTAGACAACAAAAACAACCTGATGTAGCAGACAGAATGACATGGTTTAACGAATATGCTCCAAAGTTAGCCATGAAAGCCATAGAAAATTGTTTGCCACAAAACTTTGATAATCAACAAATTACACATCTTATTACTGTAAGTTGCACAGGTTTATCGGCACCAGGCTTAGATATTGAATTACTAAAAAGGTTAAATTTAGCTACCAATATTTATCGGACTTCTGTAAATTTTATGGGTTGTTATGCAGCTTTTCATGCCATGAAACAAGCTGATTATATTTGCAAATCTGATGCAAAATCAGTTGTCCTAATTGTCTGTGTTGAACTTTGTTCATTACATTTACAACTCAAAACAGATGATGATAATACACGTGCCAATCTTTTATTTTCTGATGGTGCTTCAGCAGCTTTATTGAGTGCAAATCCAGAAATGATAAATCCTAAAAGCCTGAAAATCAATAAGTTCTATTCAGATATTATTCCCAAAGGAAATGATGACATGGCTTGGAATATTAGTGCAACAGGTTTTCAAATGAAACTAAGTGCCTATATTCCACAATTAGTTGAAGAAAATATTACACAATTATTACATGCTGCACTCACACATACAAGCATTGCAGAAAAACAAATCACACAAGAACAAATAAAATATTGGGCAATTCACCCTGGTGGCAGAAAAATAGTAGATAATGCCATGAAAGTTTTGCAATTATCACCTAATCAAGTTGCAGCATCTTACCAAACCTTAAAAGATTATGGCAATATGTCATCTGCAACAATTTTATTTGTACTAAAAGAAATTATGAATTTGCCTCAAGAGTATGACAAACCCTATATTTTTGCAGTTGGTTTTGGACCTGGTTTGACCATGGAAAGTATGTTATTGGAAAATAATTTGTCTAAATTGTAGGTGCTATGCAATTTCAGCCACACATCAGAGAATAAACTTATTGCGAAAGTCCAATTACTTACATAACATAATTTAGACTTATATAAAAACTAAAAACACTTACCTTTTGAGTGAGTGTTTTTAGTTTTTATATAAGATTCTAATAATTTAGAAACAACTAAGCGTAATTTTTAGCAATATCCAATGCAACAGCTTTCAATGTATTTTCAACTGCATCATCAACAATTCCTTTACGCAATTTTTCTAAAATGTCTTTGTGATTAGCTTGCAATAAGTCAATAAAAGCAGTTTCAAATGCTTTTACTTTCGTTACATTCACTTTATCCATCAAACCTTTTGTAGAAGCATAAATAATTGCAACTTGTTTTTCTACTGCAACAGGTGAAAATTGTGCTTGTTTCAAGATTTCAAGATTTCTTCTTCCTCTATCAATAGTCAATTTTGTTGCTGCATCAAGGTCAGAACCGAATTTTGAGAAAGCCTCTAATTCTCTGAACTGTGCTTGGTCAAGCTTCAATGTACCTGCAACTTTTTTCATCGACTTGATTTGTGCATTACCACCCACACGTGATACCGAAATACCCACGTTAATAGCAGGACGAATACCAGCATTAAACAAGTTAGATTCCAAGAATATTTGACCATCTGTAATCGAAATTACGTTGGTTGGAATATACGCAGAAACGTCACCAGCTTGTGTTTCAATAATTGGCAAAGCTGTTAATGAACCACCACCTTTAACCTTATGTTTCAAAGATTCTGGTAAGTCATTCATGTTTTTTGCAATTTCGTCAGAGTTAATAATTTTTGCAGCTCTTTCTAACAAACGGCTGTGCAAATAGAAAACGTCCCCTGGATACGCCTCACGTCCTGGTGGACGACGTAACAACAAAGAAACCTCACGATAAGCAACAGCTTGTTTCGACAAATCATCATAGATAACCAAAGCTGGTCTTCCAGTATCTCTGAAATATTCACCAATAGCAGCACCTGCAAATGGTGCATAAAACTGCATTGGAGCAGGGTCAGCCGCAGGAGCAGCCACAATAACTGTATAAGCCATTGCACCAGCTTTTTCCAAAGCATTTTGTACTGCCGCAATCGTAGAACCTTTTTGACCTACTGCAACATAGATACAATAAACTGGTTCACCTTTGTCAAAAAATTCTTTTTGGTTAATAATTGTGTCAATCGCAACCGCAGTTTTACCTGTTTGGCGGTCTCCAATAATTAACTCACGTTGTCCACGACCTACGGGAATCATGGCATCAATAGCCTTAATACCAGTTTGCAATGGCTCATTTACAGGTTGGCGGAAGATAACACCAGGAGCTTTACGTTCTAATGGCATTTCAAAAAGTTCGCCAGTCAAAGCACCTTTTCCATCAATCGGTACGCCAAGTGTGTTGATAACTCTACCACAAACACTGTCGCCAACTTTGATAGAAGCAATACGACCTGTACGTTTTACGGTTGCACCTTCTTTCAAATTACTGTAATCACCGAGTAATACGGCACCTACATTGTCTTCTTCGAGGTTTAAAACCATTCCGTTCAAGCCACCTTCAAATTCAATTAACTCACCAGCTTGTGCCTTTGTTAGCCCATAAATACGAGCAACACCGTCACCTACTTGAAGAACTGTTCCAACTTCTTGGAGTTCTGCCTCCGTTTTGAAGTTTGATAGCTGTTCTCTTAGAATAGCTGAAACTTCGTCGGGTCTGATTTGTACCATTTTTTTATTTGTTTATTGGTGCTTGCTATTTGTAATATAAAATTGCAGCATAGACTTTGGTCTGTGCTTTTTGAAATCGTGCACAGACTAAAGTCTATGCTACAAAATGATATTTTGATAATATGTATTTTTCTTAAATTATTTGCTAAATATAATTAATAGCGGTGCAAAACAAGCAAAATAATTAAGTTTTTGCAAATTTTTAGGAATAAATTATGGTTGTAACTTTATTTATAAATTTTGTCATTCTGAGCTTGCAAGGAATGACAAAAAATAAAAATATACAAATAGTTGGAACTTATGCTTACTTTGCAACAATTTTAGCAATTCATTCGCCAAAGGCAAATATACTACAAACCCATTGAAATGAACTATATCGGCTCAAAAAAATCATTACTTACATTTTTAGAAACTTCAATTTACCAAATTACAGGCAAATCTGATTTAACTTTTATCGATTTATTTGCAGGCACAGGCATTGTGGGGCAACATTTTAAGAAAAATGGACACAAAATTATTGCTAATGATTTGCAATATTATAGCTATGTACTCAATAAAAATTATATTGAAAACAACAAACCTTTGATTTTCAAGGATTTAGAAAATGAAATTGCAATACTTACGACAATTCCAATACCTAAAAAGCATTATTATATTTGTGATATTTTAGATAAAATTCCAGCAGTAGAAGGATTTATTTATAACAATTATTGTGTTGGTGGCACAAAAAACTCATCTGTTGAAAGGCAATATTTTTCAGATGCAAATGGAAAAAAAGTTGATGCCATTCGTCAAAAAATAGAGCAATGGAAAGAGCAAAGTTTGATAAATGACTCGGAATACTATTTTTTATTGGCAACTTTAATAGAAAATATTGATAAAGTAGCCAATACAGCTTCAGTTTATGGGGCTTTTTTGAAAAACCTAAAACCATCAGCACAGAAAAATTTTAGCATGCAACCTGCACATTTCCTATGTGATGCACAAAATCATCAGGTTTTTAATGAAGATGCTGAACAATTAATTAAAAATATTAAAGGTGATATTTTATATTTAGACCCGCCATATAATCACCGACAATATGCACCAAATTATCATTTATTGGAAACTATTGCAAAATATGATAACCCCGAACTTAGAGGTAAAACAGGTTTGAGAGATTATAGCACACAAAAATCAAAATTTTCGCAAAAAAATGAAGTTCTACAATCTTTTGAAAACCTTATAGATGCGGCGGTAAATCTTGCCCAAGTAAAATATATTTTTCTTAGTTATAATAATGAAGGGCTAATGTTAGCAGAAGACGTGGCTAAAATTATGTCAAAAAAAGGGCAATATGGCGTTTTTACCAAAGAATATAACCGATTTAAAGCTGATAAAGATGTTAGTAGAACTCACAAAGCAGCCTCTGTTACAGAATATTTACATTATGTGATTGTTGATTAATACAAAATATTACTATGAATTATCATAAAAAAGATTACCTTAGCGGCGTTATTTATACGATTATTCAAACACTTCAACTATCATGAGTTTACGAGTTAAAACCAAAATCTCCGCAGGTTTGGTATTTTTATTTATTTTAATCATACTTTTAAGTATGGTTGGTGGTTATTCGCTAAAAAAATTAGAGGGTGAGGTTGCTTATATGCTCAAAAATAATTATGAAGGTATTGGCTATTCGCAAAATATGATGCAGGCTTTGGACAAACTTGATTATTTATTGGAAGATACCATGAGAACTTCAATAAATGCTTATAAGGAGCAGATTCATATTGTTGAGCTTAATTTGGCAAGACAAGAAAAATGTGAAATGGTAGATAAAGAAAAAACACTAACTAAGGAAATACGCAAAATTTTTGAAGAGTACCGTTATATTATTCTTGCCTCACCCGTAAAAAGGCTTGACGCACATAGAGTTGAACATCGAATAAAAGAAAAATTATATCAGCTTAAAGACTTGCAAATGAGTGATTTGCGAAATAATAATGACAATGCTCAAAGTGATGCCAAGCAAGGATTTAACTATATTACATTATTAGGCACATTATGTATTATGTTTACGATTGTGTTTATTTTTACCTTCCCCGAATATATTGCAAGCCCAATTAAAGAACTTACCGAAAGTATTAAAAAAATTGCCGATAGAAGCTATGAAGAAAGACTGAGAGAACAATCAAATGATGAATTTGGTGAGCTTGCAAAAGCCTTTAACTCTATGGCAGAAAAATTAGACGAATATGAACACAGTAGCTTGGCAAAATTGACTTTTGAGAAAAATAGAATTGCTGCCATTATTAATAATATGAGTGATGCAATTATTGGTTTTGATGAATATGATGTCATTTTATTTGCTAATAAAGAGGCAGAAGAATTGCTTGGAGTTGATGATAAGGCAATTATTGGAAAAAATGCAGCAGATGTTGCAAGATTTAATGAAATTTTTAGAAAATTATTACTTAACCGAAATAACGAAGATTTTACCATAAAATTATTCGCTGACGGTAAAGAAAGTTATTTTGAACAAGAAGTAATTGATGTAAATATTGAACAAGAAAATGCACCTCCTTTGCCTTTGGGTTATGTAATTATTTTGAATAATATTACCGAATTTGAAGAACATGACCGAAAAACTTTGGATTTTGTGAGGGCTGTAACAAAAAAATTGCAAAAACCAATTAATGCTATTCAACAACAAACCAAAATTTTGGCAGCCGAAGGAAGTGGCGAATTGAGTAAGAAAGAAATTGAGGCTCTGGAAAGAATTAGTGATGAAAATGAAAGGTTACAAAAAATAAAGTTAGAGTTGCAAAGCCTACAAGTAAAAGCCGAAGACGATGAAGAAAATACAACTTTTGTTTATCAACTTACGCACCCAAAAGAAATATTGCAATATGCTTGTGATATTATGGAAGCACAAGCCGAGCAAAAAGAAATTATGATTGAACAAGTTTATTTGTTTGATATGCCAAAAATTAATGCAGATTTAGAAAAAACAGCTTGGGTTTTGCTGATGTTTATTTCTAATGCTTTGAGATATTCACCAACTAAAAATAAAATAATTGTAAAATCAGAAGAAAAAGCTAATGAAATAATATTTTCAGTCCAAGATTTTGGTCGTGGTATGACTGATGAACAAAAGAAAATCGTATTTAATAAATATTTGCCAAGTCCACAACAAACAAAATTGCAATCAAAAACAGGTTTGGCAATGGCAATAGCCAAAGAATTTATTTTGGAACAAGACGGAAAAATTTGGGTAGATGGGGAAGAAAATAAAGGTACTATTTTTTATTTTTCACTGCCTTGTGTGTAATTCTATGGTAAAGAGTATTTTAAGATAATTTTGTAAAATATTACAAAACCTTTACCTTTGTTTATGTTTTATCAAAATATATCTCTCAAACCTTACAATACTTTTGGTATTGATGTCCGAACTAATTTTTTTGCGGAACTTAGTCAAATAGCTGATTTACAAGGTATTATAGCAAGTCCCAAATGGCAACAAACCCAAAAACTTATTTTAGGTGGTGGCAGCAACTTGTTATTTACGAAAAACTTTGAAGGTTTGGTCATGAAAATTAATTTTTTAGGCATTCAAAAAGTTGCCGAAGATGATGATTTTATTTGGCTAAAAGTTGGTGCAGGCGAAAACTGGCATGAATTTGTGTTATATGCTATTGCAAATAATTATGGTGGCATTGAAAATTTATCTTTAATTTATGGAACAGTTGGGGCATCACCTATGCAAAATATTGGTGCTTATGGCGTAGAAATCAAAGATGTTGTAGAAAATGTAGAGGCAGTAAATCTTGAAAGTGGCGAAATTCTCAATTTTTCACATACAGATTGTGAATTTGCTTACAGACAAAGTATTTTTAAAACAATACTCAAACATAAAGTTGTCATTACAAATGTTACATTCAAATTGACAAAACAAAATCATAAATTCAATATTAGTTATGGTGCAATTTCTCAAGAATTAACCAAGCAAAATTCTGATATTTCGAACATTAATAACGTTAATTTAGATAATTCTAACAATTTTAATAACCTAACTTTGCGTGCAATTAGCGATGCTGTTATTGCCATTCGTCAAAGCAAATTACCCAATCCTGCCGAACTTGGTAATGCAGGTAGTTTCTTCAAAAATCCCGAAATTCCTCTAACACAATTTCATAAATTAAAAGAAATATTTAGCAATATTATTTCATATCCTACTGAAAATCAAGATATTATAAAAGTTCCTGCGGGTTGGCTTATTGAGCAATGTGGTTGGAAAGGTAAAAAAGTTGGCAATGTTGGCATACATAAAGAGCAAGCATTAGTTTTGGTAAATTATGGCAATGGCACAGGTTCAGAACTTTGGGCATTGGCAACAGCCATACAAGAGTCTGTTCTCGAAAAATTTGGAATCACCCTGCAAATGGAGGTAAATGTTTATTAAGCAAATTATTTAAAGCATGAAAATTGTCCTCCTTACGCCAAATTATGCACCCGAACAAGGAGCTTGTGCCGAAAGGGTGCGGAATCTTGCAGAGTTTTTGCGTACCAAAGGACACGAAATTCTTGTCATTACAGCATTGCCAAATTATCCCAAAGGCAAAATTTTTGATACTTATCGCAATCATTTTCACAAAACTGAAATCATTAATCATATTATAGTTTTGCGTTATTGGTTGTTTGCTTCACATAGTAAAAACCTGTTTTTCAGGCTTTTAGCAATGTTAAGTTTGGCAATTAGTGTATTATTTGCAGTGCCAAAAATCATGAAATTTAAACCTAATTTTGTTTATGTGCAGTCGCCACCATTATTTTTAGCCATTTCAGGCTATATCATTGCCAAGATTTGTAAAGCTAAATTATGGTTAAATTTATCTGATTTGTGGTCAAATGTTTTGTTAGATTTGGGTGTCATTTCTAATTCATGGGTTTACAAAATGATACAAAAAATAGAACATTTTTTGTATCAAAAAGCTGATTTAGTGAGTGGGCAATCCCAAGAAATTGTAGAAAATGTAAAAAATATTAGAGAAATTACCAAGCAATTAGATAATTACGAAGAATTACAAGTTTTTTTATGTAGAACAGGCGTAGATTGTAGTGTTTTTCAACCATTGCAAAATATAAAATCACACGGCAATAAGATACAAAAAAATAAAATTCGTTTTGTTTACGCAGGTTTGTTAGGCATTGCCCAAGGTGTATTGGAATTTTGTGAACAAGTTTCACTTCCAGAAAATGTGGAATTACATATTTATGGAGATGGTGCAGAAAGAAATAGTATTGCAAAGTATATTGCAAATCACGCTGAAAAACAACTTTTTCTGCACCAATCACTGCCACAAACAGAGTTAGCACGTGTGTTAGCAACTTTTGACGTGGCTTTAATTTTGCAACGCAAAAGTATTTTTGGTACAATTCCCTCAAAACTTTATGAAGCTATGGCTTGTGGTTTGCTCATTATGTACGTTGGAAATGGAGAAGGTGAAAAATTGATGAAAGAATTTAAGCTTTGTAAAACTTTTTCACAGTTATCGCAGGTACATGAAGGTATGAAATTATTTGCATTTCTGACTCAAAATAAACAAGAATATTGCGATGAAAAACGTAAAAATGGAAGACTTGCAGCCGAAATATATTTTGATAGATATAAAATTCTAGAGGATTTTTATAGGGAAATTGCCATGCAATTTGATAAAATATAGGACTGCAAAATAGAAAAACGACATAACAATAAATAGGTTCATTGGTTATTGAATGAAAATTATCATCAATTAACAAAACACTATTATTACAATAAGATGAGCCAAAACACTACATTATTTACTAATAAAGAACAACAGTTATTTTTTGTTCTCACAGGTATTTTCATTACAAGTGCCATTGTTGCCGAAATTATCGGGGCAAAAATATTTTCTCTGGAGGCTTTTCTCGGCATTGCACCCGCACAAATTTCTATTATTGAGGGTTTTAAAATAGACTTTAATATGAGTGTTGGTGTGTTGATATGGCCTGTGGTTTTCATTATTTCAGATATTGTAAATGAATATTTTGGAAAAACAGGCGTAAAACGCATGACTTTTACAGCTATTGGGTTGATTGTTTACACATTTTTTGTGCTTTATGCTGCCACAGCTTTGCCTCCTGCCCCATTTTGGTTAGAAGTAAATTATGTAAGTCCAAAGGGAAATAATTTTGATATAGACTACGCCTACAAAACTGTTTTTAGTCAAGGTTTGAATATCATTGTGGCTTCTATTGTAGCATTTTTATTAGGGCAATTGGTTGATGCTTATACTTTTCATTGGTTTCGGGTGCTGACAAATAACAAGAAAAAATGGATTAGAGCAACAGGTTCTACGTTAATTTCGCAGTTAATAGATAGTTTTGTAATACTTTTTTTGGCGTTTTATGTATTAGGAAATTGGAGTTTTTCGCAGGTTATAGCCGTTGGAATTGTGCAATATGCCTATAAATTAACAGTAGCCATTGCGATGACACCTATTATTTATGGTTCTAACTATTTAATTAGCAATTATTTAGGAAAAGAAAAAACAGAAACCATGTTGCAAAATATCATGAAATAGTTAGAAATATTCCTTTATATTTGCCAAGTAATTGTAGTGTGGACTTTAGTCCACACACCTATTCTACTGCGTTATGTGTGGACTGAAGTCCGCACTACAGTTTTTTACAAAACTCACATAAAAATCAACAGCTATTTATGACGTTACCACAATTTGAAAACTTATTATTAGGTTATGAAAACAGTATTTTAACCATTACTGTCAATCGTCCAACAAAACTTAATGCCTTGAATTACAACACAATACAAGAAATTGGAAAAGCTGTAATTTTTTTACAAAATACAGATGAAATCAAAGCTGCAATTTTGACAGGCTCAGGTGAAAAAGCATTTGTTGCAGGTGCAGATATTGCAGAACTTGCCAATCTTAACACCACGCAATCATCAGACTTAGCAAGAGAAGGACACAAAATTTTTGCAAGCATAGAAAATTCTCGTAAACCTATTATAGCAGCTGTAAATGGATTTGCATTAGGTGGCGGCTGTGAATTGGCTATGGCTTGCCATTTTAGAATAGCCTCCGAAAATGCAAAATTTGGGCAACCCGAAGCAAATTTAGGCTTAACACCAGGTTATGGCGGCACACAACGTCTTGCACAGTTGATAGGAAAAGGCAAAGCATTAGAACTATTAATGACTACTGATGTTATTACTGCGGAGCAGGCCTTAGCATTAGGTTTGGTAAATCATGTGGTAACACAAAGTGAATTGATAGCAAAAACGACTGAAATCTTACAAAAAATTTGTACAAAAGCACCCATTGCCATTGGTGGCGTAATTGACTGCGTAAATGCGATGTATGCAGGAAAAGATGGTTATGAAGAAGAAGCAAAACAATTTGGTTACTGTTTTGGTACAACAGATTTTAAAGAAGGCACAACAGCTTTTGTAGAGAAACGCAAAGCTGTTTTTATAGGAAAATAATGTAAATTAAAATTTTCTATGTTTCTATATGTTTCATTTTTTAACACATAGTTACATAGAAACATAGAAAACAAAATTTACGTAAATTTTACTTTTTCATCAAAATATTCCAAATTTTAACTTAGTTTTACGCATTAACCTAAACCTTTACATCAATAACCAACAACATGTACGACGATTCCATAATAAATGTAGCAGTACTTAAAAAATTACATGAAGCTAAAATCCAGAAGAATAATAATTTCAAACTATTGCAAGATTTGTGTCAAGTTTATGCAACTGCGGGCAATGAAGGTAATATGAAAAAGTTTGTTCTTGACTATATAGAAAAAAATCAAAGTTCATGGACTGTGCAGCCTCAAATTATAGTAGGCGATGTGTTGCAAGATGGTATTTTATTAGTTTTTGGACAACCTAAAACTGCAATTTTTGCACACATGGATTCTATTGGTTACATGGTGCGTTATGAAAAAGAGTTGGTTAAAATTGGAGGTCCTCGTTTTAAAGATGGTTATAAATTGTGGGGGCAAGATTCAAAAGGTGAAATTCATTGTACCATGAGAGTTTTGGAAGATGCAAAGGAGGAAAAAGATAAAAGATTAGTTTATGAAGCCGATAGAGAAATAGAAAGAGGAACAGATTTAGCTTTTGAGTGTGATTTTAGAGAAACGGAAGATTTTGTGCAGTCGTGTTACTTAGATAACCGTTTGGGTTGTTGGGTGGCATTAAAAGTGGCAGAAACTTTGGAAAATGGGATTATTGCTTTCTCATGTTATGAAGAAGTTGGTGGAGGTTCTGCGAGAATTTTGGCAAAATATATTTATGACAATTATAAAGTTCAGCAAGCACTTATTTGCGATATTACTTGGATAACAACAGGAGTTTTGATGGGAAAAGGCGTTGCTATTTCTATGCGTGATAGTTTATTGCCAAGACGCAGTTATGTAAAAAGAATTATACAATTAGCAGAACAAGCAGGGATTCCTTATCAATTAGAGGTAGAAACCGCAGGAGGTAGTGATGGCAAAGATTTGCAAACTTCACCTTATCCTTTTGATTGGTGTTTTGTGGGTGCAGGCGAAGAAAATGTCCACACGCCAGACGAAAAAGTACACAAAGCAGATATTGATGCCATGCTAAAATTATATCAATATTTGATGAAAGAACTTTAATTGAAATATGATGTATGAAATATGAAATTCCTGTGTCTGTAATTTATTGATAATAGAGTCTAACTTTATATCTCATATTTCACATATAAAATTTCATATTTCATACATCATATTTTATATTTACTAAAAATAACTATGAAAAAACATCTTTTATTTATCCCAATTTGTTTGTCAATTATCTTGTCAATTACTGCAACAAATCTTATTGCACAAACTCAGGAAGACGAAATAGAATCTTACAAAACAGATTTGGCTTTTGGCTTGAATATTAATAGCATGAGTGGGTTGCTTGGTGGTATTAATGTCAAACATGCAAAGCAAATAAAACCATTGCACTACCGAACTTTGTTTTTCGAATTAGTCAATCTAAAACACCCAAAAGAAGACACTAAAATTGCTATTGCGAATGGGGAAAGTTTCACACCTGGGAAACTAAATTATTTAGTATTTTTACGTTCTCATTATGGTCGTGAAATTGTTTTGTTTAGACCAGAAAAAGAGCAAGGTGTACAAATTAATTTTGTTGGCAGTGCAGGTGCAACAGTTGGTTTTGAAATTCCTTATTTTATCGAATACAGTACTGGAAATAGTCCTATTGTTATCGAAAGATATGACCCTACAAGGCACGCATTTGGTGGTATTGTCAGAAGCAGGGGTATTTTTGGAGAAGGTTTATCGCAAATGAGTATGGTCTATGGTGCTTCGGCAAAAATAGCTTTGGCTTTCAGATTCAATGCTTTTAGAAATACAACTGTCGGATTGGAAGGTGGCACTATGATAGATTACATGAACCGCAAAACACAGATTATGGTTGGTGGCGAAGATAAGCAGTTATATCATACCTTTTTCTTAACCTTATTTTATGCCATTCAAACAAGGTAAGTAATAACACAAAATAAATGTAAGGAATAGGGCAAAATAAATGTATAACAGAATTTAGTCTGTAAAGTATTGATAATCAAAACCTTAAAGACTAAATTCTGTGGTACAAAACAATACCTTTTTTATGCAGCTTAAATTGACTTCTCATTTTAAGCTACAAACTTTACCTGCCTTGCTTCCGTATAAACCAATATTTTCTGAACATCTTTATAACCCATATCAGAAAACTGTTGTGCATAATTACTAATTTGTGCATGATGACTGTCCTTTGGCATACCTGTTTTGTAGTCAATTATATAGACTATTTGTGTTTCATCATCTATCACAACCCTATCTGGACGAATAACTCTGTTGATATCGTCATAATATTTCGGTTTTACTAACAAATCTCTTTCATTAAAAATCCTTCGTTGCTGTTTGTATTCATAAAGATGTGCAATTTCTGGAAGTGCTAAGATTTCGTGCATAGCTATTGCAATTTCCTTACCTTCAATATGAGTTATCAGCCCTTCACTTATCAATTTATTGACAGCTTTTTCAATATCAGTCTTAAATTCTAACCTCTCAAAAGCCTTGTGAATAATATTGCCTTTATTTTGGGCATCATACAAATCTGTTAGTAACAAAGATTTATATTTTTCATTGTTTGATTCCTTATTTTCTTGTCCATCTGTTTGCCCATTTTTAGCACTAAATTGTTGCCTAACTCTAAGTTTATCTCGACATTCTGAACTAATAAAAGAGTGTAAAATTTCAGGTTCTTTACTAAATTGCAATTTACGAATACTTTGGTCGTCATGAATTACAAAAATTGTATTATCTAAATTTTCGTTTGCAATCATTTCATTTTCACTTGCAATATTTTGGTTTTCGTTTGCAATCATTTCTGTTTCCATTTTTGTTATTAACTCAGGCGGATTCTGTTCTAAGTATTTAATCAACATTTTATTTACAGAATCTATTGCATTTATCTTTTCTGCAGTTTTGCAACACACATATAATTGCTCTTTTGCACGAGTCAAAGCAACATATAAGACGTTGATATTTTCAATAAATGCTGCTTGGTTTTCATGATTATATTCGTCTGTAAATCCTGTCTTTGTGAGTAATTCCGCATAACTCAACACACATAAAGGCAACTGCGGTGCAATTTGATTACCCCATTTTATCCACAATTCCTTAGTTTTTGACTTCAAACCCCAGTCCGCAAAAGGTAAAATTACGACAGGAAACTCTAATCCTTTTGATTTATGAATAGTCATAATTCGCACTGCCTTACTTGCACCACCTTCTCCACTCATACTCACCGTTAATCTTGCACCTTTTTGCTTCCAATATTCCCTAAAATCCAGCGTATTATTACCATTTTTAATCCCAAAACTTACTAATTTATCCAACAAAGCATTTAAGTACACCCTATCTGTTGCAATATGCTGAAAACCAAAAGTTCTTATGAGTTCCTCACCTATTTCGTATAATGACAAATATTGTAAATTCTCAAAACGAATGTGATAACCAAATTTTTCACGAATATAAATTGACAAATTTTCTAAATCAGGGTCATTTGTAATAGCTTTTATATCATCAATTTCGGTGTCAAGACCTTTAACTTCATCTAAATCTCCCGAAGAAAAAACTTCACTAAAAACTTCTCCTTCGGAAGTTGATTGGCTATAATTTTTCAAAAAATAAATAATTTCTGCCTTTACATCAGGATTTAAAGGTTGTGCCAATAGCGAAAGAAAATTTACAATAAAGTTCACTTTTGCAGAATTGCATAGCTTTAAAGATTCATCAGAGGTTATTGGAATTCCATTGTTTACCAACTGTGCAGAAAGCCACGCTGCATCAGAATTTCTACGCACCAATAACACAATATCACCATAATTATAACCATTTTGAGTTAAATTTTTAACTTTTTCTATAATGTATTTGGAAGTTGTCTTGTAATATTCATCTTTTTCCTCACCGTTAAAAGTTGCTATCTCAATATGACCTTTTTCATAGTCTTTGCGTTGATATTCAGGGCTTTGCGTTTGTCCATAATAGTGCTTGATAAAAGTTTCGTACTCAGGATATTGCAACATCACAAACTCAAAAATAGCATTATTAAACTCTACAATTTCTTTTAAACTCCTCCGATTACTTGCTAAATTATTATGTTCAAAATATTCTGCAAAAGTAATTTCTGCGTCTTTGTGCGGCGAATCATGCGAAATTGTTGCTAAACTTGGCAACTCTGCTAGAATTTCTGCTTCACCACCTCGCCACCTATAAATGGCTTGTTTGGCATCTCCAACCACCATACTTGTACGTTGCATGTCCAAACTATGTGCAATTAATGGCAGCAAATTTCCCCATTGAATTTTCGAAGTATCTTGAAACTCGTCAATAAGAATGTGAAAATATTTTTCGCCAAGTCTTTCATAAATATAAGGGACAGGACTCTGCTCGACAATTTCTTTTATTTTTTCGTTCAAACTTGCCAAAGTTGCTTGTGTGTTTTCCGACAAAATCACTTGAATTCTCTTACCAATTTCGCTAAGTGTTGCCAACTGATAAAAGCGTGGTAAGGTATCGCAAACAGCAATATAATCAGTAATTTCTTTCTGTTTCAACTTTTCAATTTCATTGTAAATTCCCCCAAATTGCAAACTCAAATGTTCCATAGAATTTTTCTTGACCACATCTTTTTCAGCAGCTGGCGATAACCATTTATGGTTTGCAATATTTCCTGATAACCTTTTGTACTCTTTTACCATTATTTTTTTATCAAATTCTTTATGTTCTTGTATGTAGTTATAATAATCTTTGCTTGTAAAATCCTTATCTTCAAATTGAAAACGGTGCATCAAAGCCTCCGCATCATTCGCTGCTTTTGTAATAATTCCCTCAATTTTATTTTTATAAGCATACAATTTGGCTTTAATTTCCTTAAAATCACTCGGATTTAATTCATACAAAGGTTTTAACAATTCGCCTTTATCTTCTTCAAAAATATTCTTTGCAAACTCTGCCAACAGTTTATCTATTTGCCAACTCGTTTCATTTTCTATACGCTGCTCTGCAAAATTTACCAATAAAGTTGCAAGTTCTGGGTTCTTTTTCTCGTCTGCATCCTCAATAAGTTGGTAAACAGCCTGCGTAATAATGTCTTCTGTACTCAATTCAATTTCATAATTATAGGGCAAATCCAAATCTTTATTAAACGACCTCGCCAAACGGTTTGTAAAAGAATCAATCGTAGAAACGGAAAAATCTGAATAAGAATGTAAAATATGACGATACAATTCCGTTGCACGTTTTTGCAACTCCTCATATAGTTTTTCAGGTTTGTGTACTAAATTCCACTCTGGAAATTCGTTTGGAATCTCTGCTAACATCATCTCGAAAACTTTATTTTTCTTTGCTTTCTCAACATCAGCAATTTCACCCAAATCTTTTAAGATTCGATGCTTCATTTCTCTTGCTGCATCATTGGTAAAAGTTATGGCGAGGATATGACGAAAATAATCGGGCTTAAAATAATAAGGATTCGAGGGTTGTTCTTGCAAATAAGCAGGGGCAACAAGTGCAAGTTTTAGATATTCCTTAGTCAATGTAAAGGTTTTTCCAGAACCTGCCGAACTGCGATAAACTTTGAAGTATGCCATTTGGTAAAAATTATGAATTTGGAATTATAAATTATGAATTGTATATTATTTTTGTCATTCTAATCTTGCGAAGAATCTGAAATATTCGGTTTATAAATAATAATTTGTTTATTTTTGTCATTCTTTGCAGACGAGGAATCTAAAATATTTGGTTTTAAATTTTTCATTCCCTAACTAATATTAATCACAATAGTTGTATTGGGCAGTTTTTTTTGCAATTCTCTCTTTAATATATCATCATTAATTAAATTATGAAATCCTTCGGTGCAATGGCAATTAAGAATTAATGTGGGAAGTTGTTGGAAAGTAGCTATAAATTTTTCAGTAGGTGTCGAAAGCCATTGATTTATTAAGTCAAATTCCAAAATACTAATATGATGCAAAAGTTTACAGGCTGCTAAGTTGTCCCAATGATAAAAATCAGTCGTAGTAAGATACATGGAATTGATTTTAAAACGATTAAAAGTTGCTTGTTCATGGTGTGTGCCTTCTTTTAAAATAGCTTCAAAAATGCAATTAGCTTCGTGTGTCAGGGCAAATTTAATGTGTTTGTCTTTTGCAAATAAGTAATTAGATTTTTCGACATAATTCCACGCAAAATTAGCAATAAAATCATTATATGACCTCGCTAAAAAGTCGCCATCTTTCAAAGGCAAACCATAAAAATAAGTAAACGGCAATATAATCAAGTATGGTTTCATGAGCCAAAATATTTCACTAAATTTCCTCAAAAACCTTTTGTAAATTGATTTCTAAATCTGGGAATAAAGTAGGGCTAATGATGTCATTTTCCATGTAGAAACCTGCTATTTGGTATTTATTATCAACCAATAAAAATTTCTGTATCATTTTTTCAACAGGAAATACTATCCAATATTCTCCAACACCATTTTCTTGATACAAAGCATATTTATCTTGAAGGTCTGTTTTAAGATTACTTTCAGATAGAATTTCTATAATAAAATCAGGAGAACCCAAGCAACCTCGTTTATCTATTTTGCTTTTATCGCAAATCACACATAAATCGGGCTGTACTACGGTATAAATGTCTTTGTCAGCAACCGCAGATTTTGCATAGTTATACAAACGTACATCAAAAGGGGCAGCAAACAGTTTGCAAAGTTTGCCTCTGCTATCTAAATAGTTTTTTAAATAAGCACTTAATTCCATACTCACTTCTTGATGAAAAGGGTTAGGAGCAGCCATTTTTTGGATATAACCTTTCAAAAGTTCTATTCTTTCAGAAAATTGCCAAGACAAATATTCTGCATAGCTATATTGTTTCGTTAAATCTAATTCTGACAAGGAAGTAATCATTTGAGTAAATAGTTTTATGTAAAGATAGGGAAAATTACCGAACAACCATTTTGTATTTTTACAAAGTTAGGGAAAATATTACTACATTAACTCTGTTTTTATAATATGTTTCAAGGCTTTTAACATGCTGAAAATATCAAAAAGTTCTTCATCTTCTGCATTATAACTTTTACTGATGCAATATTCGTTACCATTTAAAATCATAAAATTCCAAATCAAGCCCACAATATACAAACCGTAAAGAGGTTTTCTGGAATTTTCCTCTGCCTGCACCACCATCATGGCAGCAAGTGCTTGGGCATCAGGTTGTCCGTCATTATCTACGCTACGCTTGTACTCATGCATGCAAAAGAATGGTTTATCAGGGTCTCTTACGCCTGTGGCTATCATTCCATCAACAATTCCCGAAAGTTCATAATCTCCAACAGTCCCTTTTAAATACCTTTCTAAAAAATAACCAATAGTTAGGTCATCAAATTCAGCAGCCATAAAAACAGGGCTAATAAATTTATTTTCCAATTCAACTTCATTCCAGCCTTTGCCTCCCCATTTAAGAGGTTTTTGTAACTTTAATAGGCTTTGATTTTCAAAATCTGATATTTCTATTGTTTGGGCTAAGGCTTGCCATTTTTTTAGCAAATCATAATCCATGTCATAGATTTGTTTAATACCAAATGTTTTTTCTAATTTGGTTAATGTCCATTCTTTAAAAGTTGCAGTTTGCATAATTTTATGGCTTTTGTATTTTT
>JAYTNF010000454.1:0-3383 GCA_043748455.1 Cytophagales bacterium | reverse complement strand
AAATAAGTATTGGCATTAATATGCCAATCTTATTTTCTATGTGCATAAATATCTGTCAGTTCATAATATTCTTGTGAAGCTATTTGCTGAAAATCTTTTTCATACTCAATACCAAGATTATCAGAAATTAAAGTATTTGCTAAATTATTATTTTTCTACGCTTGTCAAGGTCTATCGACCATTGACAACGTAGAAAAATGACAACGTAGAAAAATTGCAATACATTAAAACAATAATTTTATTTAAACTCAACAAAGCTATGAAAGCAAATGTAATACCTTTGGAAGCAGGCAAATTTTATCACGTTTACAACAGAGGTATCAATGGCACTAATTTATTTTTGACTGAAAAGCATTACAAAAAGTTTTTAGAAAAATATGCTTTTCATTTGCAAAATGTGGTAGAAACTTATAGTTATTGCTTGATGGGTAATCATTTTCATTTGTTGGTAAAAATAAAATCGGAAGAGGATATTCGCAAAAGTTTTCCACATCTAAAAAATACAGATATAGACCATTTAATTAGTCGGCAATTTTCACATCTTTTCAACGGTTATGCTCAGTATTTTAGTCATAACACGGACAGAACAGGAGGTTTATTTGAAACTCCGTTTCGGCGTATTTTGATAGATAGCCAGGCTTATTTTAGTCAAATGATTTATTACATTCATTTTAACCCACAAAAACACCGTTTTATTTCAGATTTTAGAGAATATCCTTATTCTTCTTATCAAAGTCATTTAAGCACAAAACCCACAAAATTGCAAAGAGAAAATACGATTTCTTGGTTTGGAGATAAGCAAGATTTTATTAATTTTCACAACTCAAATCCCGATTTACAAGACATAAGTCATCTGATTATTGATTTTGAATAACTTTTTTTGATTTTTTCTTACGTTATCATTTTTCTTACGTTGTCAATGGTCGATAGACCTTGACAATCGTAAGAAAAATAGACGTATTATTTTTTACGTTATTACACAAAAAAGACGTTATCATTTTTCTACGCTTGTCAAGGTCTATCGACCATTGACAACGTAGAAAAATTGCAAATTATTTTAGTAATTCATTATCAAAACTTTCAAACATTTGTTCTATTTGCAATAATTCTTGTTTTTCTATACTTTTTTGGTTTTTCCAAATTTCATATTTTGCCAAAAAAGCATCAAATTTTATAGATTTTATCCACATTGAAGCTAAATCTTCATTGATTAAAGTTTTAGTATACTCACTAAATTTAAAAGATTTAATGTCATTGCTACCAAGTTTTAATGATTTATTTAGAATGGTGGACACAAATGAAGGTTCATAACTATTGTAATAGTTTAAAAGAATATTATTTCCTAAAAAATCTTTTATCCGTTCTTCCGCATTTGGTTGTTTGTGGTACAAGTTCAATAAAATTACATAAAATTCTATTTGTGAATTTGTGTATGAATTATCATCTGGTGCTTGCAATGCCTTTGCAAAATAACTTAAAGCTATTAGAGTTTCTTATTCTGGTTTGTGGGCTATGATGTCAAAAGCCTTTTCTATACATTCTTTGCGTGTCATAAGTAGGGATTATTTTTATGCAATAAAATAAACTTTAATTATATTAGTAAACTATTTTTTAAAAATATTAGACAAAGACGAAAACCACTATCTGCGGGCTTTGGTAGAAAAATTGACGGTAAAGTAAGTTTTTCTATTCTTTTTAAGTATTTTATCTTGCACTTTCCCTTTGTATGATATAAATTTAATTTAAGAATGAACTTATTTTATAGCTGATTTATAAAATATTGTGGAGATATTTACAAAAAATTTATTTTTCTTAGGCTCTCAATAGCTTAGGCAATATATAAAAGATATTACCAACTAGGTTTTTCGCATTAAAACTAAAACCCACAAACAATTATAAAGTTAGTTATAAGTTTAAAAATCTCATTTTTACAAATGTTCAGAACTATATTTTCCTGTTTGCGATTATTTTTGTTATTATTTTCATTGCTATTTTGCTGCTCTTGTGTAAAAAAACAAACGACAAATCCTAAAATTATTTTTGGGTTAAAACAAATGGTTTTTATCAGGGGAGGCTTTTTCAAACAAGGTCATGAAAAAGGAACTCCTGCCGAAAAACCTGTACGAACTGTTGCCTTAGATAATTTTTATATTGATGCAACGCCAATTACTTATCAAGATTTTGAATTATATATTAAGGCTGGTGGCGAAAAAAATGCACAATGGTATGATGAAAATTATCATAAAAATGACTTACCACTCACAGGTTTAACATGGCATCAAGCCGCAGATTTTTGTAATTGGCGTAGCAAAATGGAAGGATTAAGTCCAATTTATGAAATTACAAACCGTTATGATGAGTATGGTTATCCTATTTTTATTCGTAACGACACTGCAAATGGTTATCGTCTGCCAACAGAAGCAGAATTTGAGTATGCTGCTTCTTGTGGCGAGGCACAAGAAATTTATCCTTGGGGTGAAAAATTTAGTCATGAATTTGCAAATTTTGACATCGAAAAAAGCAATTCCAAAGGCAAATGGCGGCGACTTGCACCTGTTCACGAATTGCACCAAAATTTATGGGGACTTTATGGCATGAGTGGCAATCAATGGCATTGGTGTGATGATTGGTTTGATGTGAATGAATATGCAAAAAATGCTAATCCTTATAATCCAAGAGGTGCTGGAAATGGCACAGTAAAATCGTTAAGAGGTGGCTCATGGGGCAGCAATACTGATGTTTTTTTAACTGTTTACAAACGTAGTTATACTGCGGTAGGAAATTATAATTTTGATATTGGTTTTCGTTGTGTTAGGCAAGCAAAAAGTGCATTAAAAGATTCTGTTATTCGATTAAAAAAATGGCCGGAAGTTCAACATAATTTTTACAAAGAAGATAAATTACATAAAATTTCAGGTTTTAAGGGTAATATATATAGTGCCGAATTTGTATCAATACTTGGTAAGTATATTGCAGATTATTACCCCAATAGCTTATATTTTCATCAAAAAGTTGATAAACAACCTATAATTACGCCACGTGAAATGGCAGAACTTATTGTAGAAGTTACACAATATTATCAGATTCACCCACTAATTTTGACAGGAATTTTTGCGGCTGAAAGTGGTTTTGGTTCATGCTCTGTGCCTCGTTGGTATAATAATCCATTGGCTTATCATTGGCAAAATAAATTGATTGCAAACGGAGAACCCGAATATAAAGCTGTTATTGGCATAAAAAATGAAAAATTTGCAACGCTAAAAGATAATTTTCATGCTTTTTGCAAAGGGATTCGCAAGCCTTTTTATATTGCACCTGCACGCAAAAATTTAGAGGCTTTTCACAAATTGTATGTAGGTTATGATGCCCATTCGTGGATGTTG
>JAYTNF010000453.1:0-20544 GCA_043748455.1 Cytophagales bacterium | reverse complement strand
ATCTTTCATAAAGTTAATTTTGTGGCTTGAATAATTACAAAATTATACTTTTTGCAAAGATTTTACTATTTTATTCTACGCAACTTACATTAATTAATTGAATTTGAATATTTGGTATTCTGTACCACAGACTTTGATACTGACATTTTAAATTTGTTTGTTTTGTCATTCTGAGCTTGCGAAGAATCTGGCTCTATTACGTCAAAACCCACAACGTCAGATTCTTCGCAAGCTCAGAATGACAAATTTAAAATATCATATTTCATATTTCAAGACCTATTCTTGAACATAAAGTTCTATTTTCTTTGCTGCATGATGATAAGATGCTTTTAATGCTCCAACTGAAGTTCCTAAAACTTCAGAAATTTCTTCATAACTCATATCATCATAAAACCTCATATTGAAAACAAGTCTTTGCTTATCGGGCAATTTTAGCAATGCTTTTTGCAATTTTAACTGAATTTCATCACCACTAAAACCTCCATTATCTAATTTACCACTAAGTTCTTTGCTAATATCATTTATTGGCAAGAAAAATTTTCTCCGTTTGTTGCCCAAAAAAGCCAAACTTTCATTGACTGCTATGCGATAAATCCACGTATAAAGCTGCGATTGTTCACGAAAACGGTGCAAATTGTTCCAAACCTTAATAAAAGTTTCTTGTGTCAAGTCATGGGCATCATCATGGTCAATAACCATTTTGCGAATAAGGTGATAAACTTTTACTTCATATTTGCGAATTAATTGATTAAACGCAAAGTTACGAGAATTTTCATCTTGAAATTTCTCTAATAAAACTTTATCACTGATTTGTTCAGTTGTTGGTTGCGTGTTTTGTCTTTCCACAGAACTTGCTTTTTTAGTGATTGCCTCCTTTGCTTCTTTGCGTGAACCTTCGACCATAGTTGTAACTGTTTTCTAATACTATGATGACTGTTGTGGGGAAAGGTTTAAATGCTATAAAAAAAATTTAGGTACATTGGCAATGATGCTTTTGCACCTTGACAATCGTACCTAAACAGTTGCCATTTTTAAAAATTAATATCAAACACACCATTTGTAACACTAATGGTTTTTCCTGCTGAACTTGAACCTGAAAAATTGAAAGTTCCTTTTACTTTTGTTGCAGAAAGTTCTGTAATTACCAAAGTTCCCGAATTTGCACCATAAGTAGCAGTTCCTGTTGTGCCTGTTGCAGTTCCCGAAATATCAGTATAAGTGGCTATGATAGGATTTCCCGCAATTGTACTCGCAGTACCAAATTGATATGTACCCGTTGCTGCAATACGACCAGAAATAGTGATTTGTTTGGTGTTTCCTGTTGTTCCAGAACTACTTACTGTATTTCCAGAAATAGCCAAAGTTCCCGAAGTATTTTGGGCTTGTGATAAATTTGCACTAAAAGCCTGCCCATCAACTGTGGCAGTCATTGTGCCTTTTGTAGCTACACTTGCAACAGCAGCAACAGGGTCTGTGCCGCAAGACATTACACCAAAAGCCATAGATAATAAAAATGCCGAAGCAATAATTCTAATTTTTTTAGCAATCATATTTTTAAATATTAAATGTTGAAAATAGTAAAATCTTACGCAATTTAGTGAAAATATAAATCATTGCAAAGAAGTTGTTTGGCATTTAGGTTTTCCGCATCAAATTTTATAAATAATAATAAAGTTAATTTTAAGTTTTAAATTCTACTTTTGTCATTTTGAGTTTGAGAAGCATCTGGCGTTATTATGCCAAAAAATCAATATTTAAAATTCTTCTCAAGCTCAGAATAACAAAACAACTAATAAATTTCAGTATCAAATTACAAATAACTTTGTTGAATTACTTTAATTGTTTCGTCAATATTTGGTGCTGCAATGGCTTCACCGATTGCCGAAAAGTCCCAATTACCATTTGATTTACGCACCAATTTACCCATAATCATTGACACACTTCCCGAAAAAGATGGGTCTGATGACAAATTAAAAGTTGCAAAAACAGATTTAACTTCTTTGTGATTGCCCTCAAAAATACGAATTTTTGAGTAAGGAATATCCGCAAAATCTTGTCCTTTGTAGGAATTTAAGAAAAACACAATTTGTGTAACATCGATGCTTACTTTTGGCAATATAATTTGTATAATTTCATTATCTTTTCCATCATCACCTGCCGCATCGCCAGACCTATCATCACCGCTATGTTGAATAGAACCATCAGAAGATTTTAGTTTTCTATAAGAAACTGTTTCTAATGCACGTTTGCTGTCATTAAACAAAGTTACACTGCCATCTAAATCGACAGTATCACTACCACCACCAATTAAGCCAAAAAAAGAGCTTTTCTTCTTAATTGCACCCCAATTTAAACCAATACAGACTTCTTCAAGACGTTTGCCTTCTTTTTCCAAAGAAATTTTGCTGCCTTTGCTGAGGTTAATTCCTGTTTTTTTATCTAATACGATTGACATAATTTTGTGAGTTTATACTTGCTTGTGAGTTTATTCTTGTGAGTTTATTGTACGAATTAAAGAAATAAATGATAAATAATCAAAAATATTCATAATTTTGCTTTGCAATTATCAATCCATTCTATTTATCATGGAAATTAATATATTACAGGACAAAGTTAAGCAAGTTTATGCAGAAATCAACAAAGTTGTTGTTGGTCAGCAATATATGATTAACCGCCTTTTGATAGGCTTATTTACCAATGGACATATTCTTTTAGAAGGTGTACCTGGTCTTGCTAAAACATTGACTATCAATACTTTAGCAAAGGTTTTACATTTAGATTTCAAAAGGCTTCAATTTACGCCCGACTTGCTACCCGCCGATTTAATTGGTACAATGATTTATAACCAACGTACTGCCGAGTTTGAGGTTAAGAAAGGTCCCATTTTTGCAAATCTTATTCTTGCTGATGAGGTAAATAGGTCTCCCGCAAAAGTTCAATCGGCTCTGTTAGAAGCTATGCAAGAAAAACAGGTTACGATTGGCGACACAACCCATTTGTTAGACAAACCTTTCTTGGTTTTGGCAACACAAAATCCTGTGGAACAAGAAGGAACTTATCCACTGCCCGAAGCACAACTTGACCGTTTTATGCTTAAAGTTTATGTAAGCTATTTGGATAAAGAGGAGGAATTAGAAGTCATGAGGCGTATGTCTAATGTTAATTTTTCGGGAGAAGTTCGTCAAATGCTTACAAAAGATGAGATTATTGCTATTAAAGATGCCATTAATCAAGTTCAGATTTCTGAATCTTTGGAAAAATATATCATAGAATTAGTTTTTGCAACCCGCAAACCTCTTGATTATGGTTTGACGCAGGAAGCTAATTTTATTCAATATGGTGTTTCGCCTCGTGCAAGTATCAACATGAATAGAGCTGCAAAAGCCCTTGCCTTTTTTGATGGTCGTGATTATGTATTGCCCGAAGATATTAAAGAAATTGCTCATGATGTGCTTAATCATAGAATTATTTTGAACTATGAGGCAGAAGCAGAAGGTGTTACCACCAAAGATATTATTAATAATATTCTTAAAAAAGTTGCTATTAATAACTAAAATAGATAATGATTTTTTACTTTTAGTATGAAAATAAGAAAAATAACTCTGCAAAATTATAAGAGATTTGTTAAGCCCCAAACCTTTTCATTTACAAATCCAGATGGAGAAATAAATGAAAAAACTTTATTTGTTGGTGATAATGGCACAGGCAAATCGTCTATTTTGCAGGCTATTGTAGCTTTAGTGGCAAGTGCAACAAGAGAGAAATTTAAACCTCAAGATTTAGATTGGTCAGGTTATAATTTTCGACATTTGCAGACAGGCAAGTTGCCTTTAAAAGTTGAGGTTGAAATTGAGTTTGGTGAAACAGAAATTATAGCAACCCAAGAATATGCCGAAAAATTAAAGGAAATGGACGTAAAGTTGGGAAAAGCACCTGAAAACTATCAGACTGTTATCCTTTCATTGGATTTTCATACTAAAAAAGTAAATGCAAAAGAAGGGTTAGGTGCCTTTAATCAATTTAGTGGTTATCAATATGCTAAAAGATTAGCTGCATTGACATCTGATAAAAATACATTATTTGAAAAAATAGGGAATATTTATTGGTACACAGAACAACGAAATATTAATAATGTTACCAATTTTTTGGAAAATAAGGGCAATAAATCTTTACAACTTGACGATATTAGAAAAATGTTTGCCTATGCTTATCAATATCATTTAGCACTTGGAAAAGGTACAAGAAGTATAAGAGAAGGCAAGTTTGATATTTATGAAAAATTAGCAAACCTTTATGCACAAGTTTTTTCTGGAAGAAAACTTATAGGTATTGATGCCTATTATGACATGAATGAAATAGGAAAAGCACCTAATTTTTCAATTTCTGATGGTAAAAATGAATATGAATTATCAGGTATGTCGGCAGGTGAAAGGGCAATATTGCCTATTTTAATAAATTTTGCTTATTTGAATATTAATAATTCTATTATTATTATAGACGAAATTGAATTGCATTTGCATCCACCTTTGCAACAAAAACTAGTAAGAGTGTTATCGCAATTAGGAAAAAATAATCAATTTATTTTTACGACACATTCAAATACTATTGCTTCAATGTTTGACGAATCTGAAAACCAAATAATCCGACTTCCAAATGAGTAAAATTATAAAAATATATTGTGAGGGTAAGCAAGGTAGCCATGATTATGATATTCTACAAAAGGTCATCGGCGATTTATCTGTTTTTATAGAACCTATTGGAAGTATTAGAGGTGCAGGTGCTATTATACAATATAAAGAAAAAGAAGTTGTAAAATCAGATTTCTTTATATTATTTCGTGATAGAGATTTTGACAAACCTATTCCACAAATGCCTATATTAGAGCAAGATAATGAGAGAAAGTATTGTTATTGGGCTTATAGAAATACGATTGAAAATTATTTATTTAATCCAACTGATTTATATAGGTTTTTAGTAGAACAGAATAAAACAGATATTTATCAAATTAATAATGAAAACGAAGCCAAGCAAAAACTTATTGAAGTAGCAGAAAAAATTAAGGATTATCAAGCCGTAAGACACGCAATGGGTAGTATGCGTACTGGGGAATCAAATTTTGGGACTAAATGGACTGAAAAAAGTGGAATTTTACCAGAAAGTTTAGAAAAAGAACATTGTAGAATAAAAGCATTAGAAAGAATAAACCAAGCAAAGCAACTTACAGAAAATTGGAATGAAGAAGGATTAAACGAAAAGGCTAATGAGTTTTTGGAACAATTTAACATAGATTTTATGAACCGTTTAGATTTCTTAATTTGGTTTCAAGGCAAAGATTTTGAAGCAGCTTTACAAATTTTATTACCATCATTTCCTACAAAAAGTTATTATAAGTTTGCTAAAAATAATTTTAATTATGAACTATTTCCTGATTTAGTGGAACTCCGTACTTTATTGCAAAATAAGTTAAAATAAGTAAAATAATGACTTTAAATGTTAAATTTGAAACAGATACAAAATAACAGATTATGTTTTTAGAACCCTCACGCAATACACAACAAAAAGGTTGGATTGAAGTTATTTGTGGTTGTATGTTTTCAGGTAAAACTGAAGAACTTATCCGCAGAGTTAATCGTGCTGTGATTGCCAGACAACGTGTTACCATATTTAAACCTTCGGTGGATATTCGTTATGATGATGTTAAGGTGGTTTCTCACAACCGCAATGCCATTCATTCGGTGGTTGTCCAAAAAGCACAAGATATACTTGGTTTAGCTAATGATTGTGAAATTGTTGCTATTGACGAAGTGCAATTTTTTGATGAGGCTCTGATAGAAGTTTGTATGGCGTTGGCTTATAAAGGCAAAAGAGTTATTTTGTCGGGTTTAGACATGGATTTTGAAGGAAAACCCTTTGGAATTATGCCACAACTGATGAGTATTGCCGAGTTTGTTACCAAAGTACAAGCTATTTGTGTTTGTTGCGGTGATGCGGCTTCGTTTTCGTACCGTCTGAATGATATGAAACAACAGATTTTAGTAGGCGAAAAAGATGAATATGAACCTCGTTGTCGTAGCTGTTTTAATCAAGGTATGAAAGAAAAAACAGTGGCGGGCAAAAATAGCAAATATCGTAAAATTGAATTGCATGGGGATTTCTAATAAATATGAAATGTGTTGTATAAAATATGAAATTACCTATTCATCATGTTGCAAAATATTCATTATTCAAAATTTCTTATTTAATAACAAAATTAGTAATTTGTCATTCTGAGCTTGAGAAGAATCTGAATTATTGGTTTTTGACTTAATAACGTCAGATTCTTCTCAAGCTCAGAATGACAAAACAAATTTTAAATGTTGCTATCTTACTTAATACCAAAAATAAATTACAAAATAATTAAAGCCATGAAAAAGCAGCTTTTATTGCTACTAACCATAATTATTGTTAGTATATTTACTTTTACACTACAAAGTTGTAGTAGTTCAACGCCTTCACCATCTTCAAACGATTTTATCAAAGGAAATTGGAAGGAAGTAAAAACAACAACAACAGGCAAAATAACCAAAGGATTGCCACTTGCAGCATCTTTTTTTCTACCAAATGGTGTAATTCCATCGGGAGTTTTAGATACTATCAAGATAGTAAGAGAAATGACTTTTATTAATGATAAAGATGTGGACATTCTGGTAGCTGCAAATCAACCTCTTGTAAAATCAAATTGGAAATTTACAAATGGTACAAGTGGTATGGAGTTTTCAAATTTCAAATTTAATAATCCACTTTTATCAAGTGTTACAACTTTAAATGCCACAATAACAAAATTGACAGCCACAGAATTTGTATTTAGTTCGGTTACAAAATTGACAAATGTTGATTTTGATGCAAGTGGATTTGGAATACCAAGTGTTGGAAAACTAAAAGTAGATTTGGAAATTACTTCAGTAATAGAAATGAAAAAATAAATAGAGGTTAGAATATAACTTAATAAATTATATTCTATTTCTCTTGTTCATATTCTAAGTACAATACATCACTCGAATCCATGTCAGATTTCAGCACTACTTTTTGTTTTTTCTTGCCATCGTCAATGATTAATGCTGTGGTATTTGGTGGCATTTTTCCTAAATTATGGGCAAGGGTTGTGATATAATTAAACGGATTTTTAGCATCTATGACAATAGTTCTTAACAAAGATTTATTTTTAAGTTTGTACTTTTGAATTAACCATTTTCCATTAAAATTTAGCGAAATCATATCGTCATCTTCATCTGCATCATCAAATATTTCTATCTTTAAGGTTGTCGAATGAACTGTAATAGTTTTGCCTTTTTTAATAATACGGTCTTGCAATTTTGTAATTTTTTCGTCTTCAAGCGTAATTCCATTAGTTGTATCGGGCAAAAATTTTTCTAAATAAATTACACCACCTGCGCAAGGATTATCAGTTTTATGCTCTTTTCCATTCCAGGTACCTTTTAAAATAGCTTTCAAAACACCGTTACTCTCTGTTTCTGAAAATTGCAAATTACCTATTTTTACACAATAATCAGCATGTTTTTGTATAGAATTTTCATAAGCTAACATAGATAATTCCTTGAAAATGAGTTCATTATCTTTAAAAGTAGCTGAGATTGCAGCTTTCAAAATATATTTACCACCTTCTTTTCTTATATAAGAATAACTTGTCCCCTCAATAGTATTTGTATTATTTGTATTGTTAGTACTGTCTATTCTCAAATTGAGTTCGAAATAATAATCAGATGCAACTTTGTTAGTGCCTGTTTGTGTTATTGTTCCAAGCCAACGACCAGCTAATGACGTTTTTGCAGACGATTTTGTAGGTGTAATTTTAGTTATTTGTGCGAAAATTTGCACCGAAAATAAGAAAAAAAGAAAGGTTACTGTAATTGAATTTTTTAGCATAAAGGTTGTTTTGTAGGTATGAAATATGATTTATGAAATATAAAATTAAATTGCTGATAATCAAATAATTACAATATTAGGAATGAAAAATTAAATATACCCTATAATATTTAATAAATTTAATACAACTTAATTTCATATTTCATAAATAATGTTTGATATTTATTGTTTATTTATTTCAGCCAATGAATTACACAGAAACTCTTGATTACATGTTTCGTTTGTTGCCAATGTATCACCGAATTGGTGCGGCAGCTTACAAGGCAGATTTGAATAATACCCTTGCACTTTGTAAACATTTGGGAAATCCCGAAACCAAATTTAAGTCTATTCATATTGCAGGAACAAACGGAAAAGGCAGTTCTTCGCACATGACAGCCGCTATTTTGCAAACCGCAGGTTACAAAACAGGTCTTTATACATCACCACATCTAAAAGATTTTAGAGAACGAATAAAAATTAATGGGCAGGAGATTCCTGAAAATTTTGTTGTCGATTTTATAGCCAACAACAAAGAATTTATAGAAACCATACAACCTTCGTTTTTTGAATTAACAGTTGGCATGGCATTTTTATATTTTGCAAACTCCAATATTGATATTGCAGTTGTTGAAGTTGGGCTTGGTGGAAGGTTAGATTCAACAAATGTGATTTTGCCCGAAGCATGTTTAATTACGAGCATTAGCTATGACCACCAAAATTTATTGGGTGATACATTGCCACAAATTGCCTCTGAAAAAGCAGGAATTATTAAACCAAACACACCTGTTAGCATTAGCCAAACGCAGTTTGATGTGGCACAAGTTTTTGTTGAAAAAGCCGACCAATGTCAAGCACAAATTACATTTGCAGATAAAAATTATTGGTTAGATTTCCATGTTACATCTGATAATGGCATGTTTGATATTTATAAAAATGAAGAATTATTTTTGAGAAATGTACTTTGCGAACTAAAAGGAGATTACCAGCCCAAAAATATTAGGGGAGTTTTGCAATTAATAGAGTCAATTCCACACTATTGTATTGAAAAAACACATATTAAAACTGGGCTTGCATCAGTTTGCAAACTCACAGGTTTTAAAGGACGTTGGCAAATTTTGCAACAAAATCCTTTTATAGTTTGCGATATTGGACACAATGAAGATGGTATTAAACAAGTTGTCAAGCAAATCACCAAGCAAATGACAACTAAAAACCATGAAAAATTACATATTGTTTTTGGTGCAGTGAATGATAAAAGTATTGATAAAATGTTGTCGCAATTACCAAAAAATGCTACTTATTATTTTTGTACGCCCAATATTCCAAGAGGTTTAGCAGCCAAAGAATTGCAAACCCAAGCCCAAAATTATGATTTACAAGGCAATATTTATGATTCTGTGGCTGTGGCTATTGCAACTGCAAAGCAACAAGCAAGTGCCAAAGACATGATTTTTATTGGAGGTAGTACTTTTGTTGTGGCAGAAATAGAAGAGTTATAAGGTTTTGTTTATCAAGGAGTTAGAAGCAAATTGATAAACAAAACTAAATACCTTTACTTTCTACTATATTTTGTTCTGCCATTGCAAGAAAATTAACAGGTGCCAAAACTATTGGAAAAATACCTGCTTTAAGAGATAAGGAAGCTAAATGTTCACGCAAATAAGGAAATAAAATAGATGGAGCATTAATATTAGCAAAATTTTGCATATTTAATTCAGTATCTCCATTTTTTTTAAAATTGCCCATCACATCAATTATTGCGTTAAATTCTTCTTCGCCATCAGCATAAACAGAAAGATATTCTAAATGTAAAGTACATCTTAGCATATCATCTTGAAAAAAAATCTTCGTAATTTGAAAATTTACTTTTTTCTCGGTTTCAGTTTCCTGTAAAATAACTGACCGACTAAAATTTGTTTTAATTATTGCAATATCTGAAATTGCATAACCATTTATTGGTGAATTTGTCATAAATTAAGCTGCCATTGCGTAAGTTTTTTTGTTTTCCTCACTCGGTTTTTCTTTTTTAATAAATGTATCAATTAAATTACTAATTTGTATTTCTATTTGTGGCAAATTTTTGAAACCTCCTTGCTTTTTAAAATTATCAACAACCAAATTAGAGTAATACACTTGTCTTGTATCTATAACAATAGAAGGATTGTCTAATGTTAATACATCATCGGGACGCATTACACATAAACTACTACCAAATTTCAATAAAAATTCTCTATATTTTGCCAAACAATAATGTGCAAAAGCATTATCCTCAAATAACTCACCATATTCCATTTGAATAAAGTGCATATCACTATCTTCATAATATTGATATTGCAAAGGCATAACGATGTTAGGAAAACGAGTAAGCATATCTTGCAAAAGGTCTGAAATATATTTGTCTGCTTTGTTCATGATGTAATATTAAAAATAGTTTTTAGTTGAGAAATTAAACTGTTAGCCATAATATAAATATTACTAGCTTTGTCCAAATCTATTAAAACCGTATCGTAATAGTCTGCTTTATTTCTGTGCATTCTTAATTTATCAATTTTTTCTTTTATAGTATTTGCCACAGCTTCTTCACACTTTTCTCCTGATTTACAACTTTTTGTAAATTTTTTATTACAAAAAGATATGAAAAGCACATGGCTTTCTAAGTGTTTGCTACTTTCTTTCTGTATTTCATCTAATTCTTCATCTAACTTTTTCTTATCCAATTTATACTTTTCAGCTACAATATAATTCAATAACTGATAACAAGCATAATAAGAACAATGAATACTTGCATTTGGAAAAGAACTTTGTTTTGATAAAAGCTTTTGCGATGCCTTTATACTTTCATTTGATTTTTCAAGTAAATAATTAGCCATTAAAATCTGTTGCTAAAAGTTGTTATAATAATATCAAAATGGCTAAAATCGTATAATTACTCTAAATATATACGTATTATACAAGGTTTATGATACAAATGTAGCTTATATTTTAGGAAACACTAATTTATGCTTGATATTTTCGCCTTTATTCGTTATCAAGCACTAATTTAGTCTTTCTTTCCTAATCGTGTTGCTTTACAAAACCTTGAAAACCTTTTGACTTCAAAGCTGGAATGAGATTTCGCACCGTTGCCACTTCGCCTTCACCTACCAAAATACGGTAAATCTTCTTAACCTTATCATCAGACAAGGCAACCTGAATATAAACCGCAGCTATGCCTGTTTGATGAACAGCTTTGGCAATTTCCATTGTTGCTGCAAAATCAGAAAAAGAACCAACTTGCACACCATGACCATTTGGAAACTTCTCTGTTCCCCAAATATTATAAGTATTCAGTGCCAAAAACTTCTTTTCATCAACAGCTATTGAACTTAAATTTTCAGTTTCTCTCGTTTTTATAATTTTTGTGTTACTTGGCTTTGGTTGTGGCAAATCTACTTCTGCATCTACCTTTGTATTTACTTGTGTTGATATAGTTTTTGGAGGTTTTTCGCTATTTTTCTTTCTATCTTTCTTAAAATCTGGTAGAACTTCCTCTATTTCATCATGATTTGATACTTTTACATCTTGCTTTTTTGCTTGTTCCTTCACTTGTTCTTTTGGCTGCTCCTGTTTTTTATCTTTTGGCTGTTCCTGTTGTTTTTCCACTTTTATTGTTTTTTTACCTAACAAAGCATTTTTAATTTTGTCAAGCAAACTTCCAACTTTGGTTTTAGTTTTGGTGTCTTGTTGTGTTGTTTCTTGTTTTTTTACTATTTTATCATTTGCTTGTTTTTTGTTGTCTTCTTTACGTTTTGCAATATCCTCAACAGTTGCAAGAGTTTCAGTAGAAACCACTTCGGCAGTTATTGAAACTGTACCGTTTTGTATCATATCTATTTGCTTTGCTGCTGCCTTTGACAAATCCAAAATTCTTCCACCCACATAAGGCCCTCGGTCATTGACCCGCACCATTACAGATTTTCCGTTTTCAAGGTTTGTTACCTTTAGCATGGTATTAAATCTTATGCGAGGGTGTGCTGCAGTAAGGACATTCATGTTAAATTTCTCTCCATTTGCTGTTTTTTTGCCATGAAAATCGTCAGCATAATAAGAGGCAGTACCTTTTTGCACATAACCAACTTTGTTATAACTTTGGTCAATACCAAAATAAAATAACGTCAAAAAAACTGATAAAATATAGCTTATCATACTTTGCTAATTATAGTTGTAAGTTAAATTTGCTTGAGTGAGTTTGTAATATAATTATAGTGTAATAACTTTCATAATTAGCAAATCTACAAATATTTAACAAACACAGCATAAAAATTGTGAATTTGTTAAGCATTTTTTTATATTTGACATTTAACGAGAATTAATACCATAAATTATAAAAGGTCAATAGCAACAAAAATATATAAAGATGAAAAGCAAAATTAATAGTTTCACCATGTCGCCTGCAAGTATTCAAGGTAAACTGCGAATTAGTTTTATTACAACAATTTCGCTATTGCTTATCTTGATGGCGGTTCTTATTGTGGGTTATCAACGCCTATTGAAACGAGAAAATTTTATTAATACACATATTGGAGCTATTAAATTTTTTAGTATTAAATTAGGTAATGGAATAAATAGGTCTTACAACAACGCATTAGCATATTCCACTTATAAACAACCTCATTATAGAAATGAAATTTTAAATATTTTAAGAGATGATATTTTACCTAATTTTGATTCTTTGCAACAAATAGGGAAAGTTTCAGATGATGTTTATACAAAAAACTCATTATTTGAATTAGAAGAACAAATAGTAAAGCTAAAAGAATTATATAATGGCATTTCATTAGTTCCACCAGACCAAATTGAGTTATTCACAAAAAGCAGAATTAATCCCTTAATGAATAAACTCAATAAAGAAATAGATGTTTTAACAACTACACAAATCAAAAAAGAGCATTATTTACACACAAGGCAAAGAAATGATGAAGTTACTTTTTACTTTTTAGTTAGTATATTATTATTTGTTATGCTTATTATTAGCTATGCAATTAGCAATAGAATTATTAAAACTGTCATGAAAAATTTAGATTTATTAGACAGTTATACAGAGGTGCTAAAACATGGGAATTTACCTGAAAATGTCATGGTTACACAAGATGAATTGCAAGACATTTTAGATGATATTACTTACCTAACCGACAACTTAAATCGTGTAAAATCTTTTGCTCACGAAGTTGGACAAGGCAACTTTGATACAGATATTGCTGTTTTTAACAATGAAGGAGAATTGGGAACTGCACTTGCAGAGATGCGAACAAGTTTGAAAGATATTTCGATAAAACAGAAAAAACGTAATTGGCTTAATGTTGGTGTGTCGCAAATGTCTGATGTTATGCGAAAACACCCTGATAATGTCAATGAATTGGCTGATGATTTATTGGCACAAATTGTTGCTTATTCACAAAGTAGTCAAGGTGCTATTTTTGTACTAAAAGCTAAAAAAAACTTAGAAGCAATAGCATATTATGCGTATGGAAAGAAAAAAAATATACAAAAAGAAATAGAAGTTGGGCATGGGCTATTAGGTAGTGCATTCCAAGACGGCATAACACAACTAATAACAGAAATACCAAAAGACTATCTTAGTATTACCTCTGGTTTGGGCAAATCAGCACCAAAAAGTTTGATTTTAGTTCCATTAAAATATCAAGACGAAGTTTTAGGTATCATGGAAATTGCTTCATTTGAAGGTTATGGAGAGCATCATGTTGAGTTTTTTGAAACCATAGCAGCCATTTTAGCTGCCACAATAACCAATATTTCTACCAATGCCAAAACCAGACACTTATTATTGGAGGCTCAAACAAATGCGGTAAAAATTCATGAACAAGAAAATCAGTTCCGCTTGCAAACCGAAAATTTAGAAAAAATTAAAGATGATCTACTAATAAATTTCCAAAAATTAGAAACAGAAAGCAACATGTTGCGACATACACTTAGCACAATGACATTTTCAATTATCAATATTGACAAAAATGGAATTGTGTTGTATATCAATCAAGCAGCAGCACATATTTTTGATACAGAACCAGATATATTATTGGCACACAGTTTATTTAAACTATTGCCAACAATTCAGGAAGACTTGGCACATATTGAAGAACACGGATTGGTAGAAAAAATTACTTTCCAAAATATTAGCAGTGGAAAGAGTAGAATTATGCCTTATCAAACCGTTATCACAAAAATTGTTGGTGGGCAATACGCCATATATTCCTTAAATTTTGTGAAAGTGCAAGAAGGATTGTTGGTGTAAAATAAATGGCGGGTGGTGATAATAAAAAAAACGGTGCATTTATAAAATTTGTGATAACTTTGTGGAAAATATCTAAAATGCTTTTTGAAAAATATCAATATTTTGCATACGAATTTCCTGAACCGCAATATTTAGGGGCAAAATATACTTTATTAAGTTGGTTGGTGCAATACATTCCTAAAAATACAAAAACTGCGATTGACGCATTTTCGGGTTCTCAATCTGTTGCTTTTTTGCTGAAACAATTAGGTCATCAAGTTTTTACAAATGATTTTTTGAGTTTTAATCATCAATTAGGAAAGTCTTTAATTGAAAATTCCAACATCATTTTAACTAAAAATGATTTAGAAATATTGTTTCAAAAAAGTCCACAAAAAGACAAATTTACCTTAATAGAAAATACTTATACAGATTTATTTTTTGAAAGAGAAGAAGCTGTTTTTTTAGATAATTGCAGGGCAAATATTCAATTTTTGGAAAATGAATATAAAAAATCATTAGCTATTTCATTGATAAACAGGAGTTTACAAAGAAAAATTACTATGGGGCATTTTGGACATACACAAGCCTTAGTTTATGCAAATGACAAAGAACGGATAAAAAGAAATCCAAATTTAGCCCGACCTATTCGAGATATTTTTATGGATTTATTGCCAAAATATAACAAAGCTATTTTTGATAATGAACAAGAAAATAAAAGTTTTTCGGAAAATATTTTAGATTTATTACCCAAATTATTGGAAAAACAAACTGTTGATTTGGTGTATTTTGACCCACCTTATTGTGATAGCCACGCAGATTATCAAAGTTTTTATCATTTGGCAGAAACTTATACAGAATATTGGCAGGATAAGCAATTTATCAATGGAATAAAACGGTATGAACCACAAAAATTTAGTGGTTTTGATAAGAAAAAAGATGTAATTCAGTCATTTCACACACTTTTTGACTACGCAAAGGATATTCCAAATTGGCTTTTAAGTTATAATGACAGAAGTTTTCCAAATGTGGAAACACTAAAAAATATTATTCAAAATTATAAAGATGTAGAAATTGCTACTAAAACCTATCAAAATGGTAGAGGTGGCAAAGGAAGTGTGGCAGGAAGTCAGGAAATTTTATTTATTTGTAAACCAAAAACTGTTTTTAACCTTAATTTTGAAAATGAAAATGCAACTGCAAAGCTATAAATATTGGAAAAAATTGTATGACAGTGATAAATTAGAAGATTTTAATTTCAATTTATCAGCCTTGCTTTGGCTAAAAATTAAGTCTATTACAAGAAAAGATATTTTAGCTAATTTTTTGTCAGAAAATTCTATTACTTTAAAGGCAAAAGGACTAAACGAACAATTTAAAGAGTTGTACGATTTATTTTCGAGCAACTTAGCAGAAAGTCATATAAAATTAAATGATTTTATTCGAACAACAAACACAAAACAAGTTACAAATTTAAACACACAGGAATTAGTTTCTGAACTGTATAAAATGCGTAATTTTGATTGGGGTGGAGATTATAAAAATCAATTAGACAAATATTTAGTTGATAGATTTATCAAAGTTTATCAAAACTATGATAAATTACTTGAAAAATTTGATACAGAAATTAATCGTGCAGTACAAGGTTATGTGCTTTGTAGTTGGTTTAATCATTGGAGTAGTATTTTAATTGAGCATATTTTCAAATTACATTCAGCAGTTTTGCCTACTGTTGGGCAGATTAAAAAAGTAGATTTTTTCATTAATGATGTGCCTTTTGACTTAAAAGTAACTTATTTGCCCGCAAATTTTATAGAAAAGCAACGTAAACAAAAAGGTCTTAAACCCGAATTAACTGAGTTAAAACAGAAAGCAAAACAAGCACAAATAACTTTTACAAATCACAGTAAATCAGATGATATTTATTATGAAATTGTAGAAAAAATGAAAGATAAAAATGATTTTTTTTGTCAAGAAACCTTACAAAATATTAAGCAAATTCGTTTAGATATTTTAAAAGAAGTACAAGAAAATCCCAAAATATTAGTTCAAAATTTGTACGAAGAACAAGGTGAATTACGTTTTGATGCCTCAAATCGTCTGTTTTTAGTTTTGGTAGATACACAAGATTTTGATAATTCTTGGAAATTAAAACGCAATTTGGACTTATTGCGACCTAAAATAAACACCTATTTAGATAGTTTTAGTAACAAAAATATTGGTGATTTGAAAATACATTTTAACTACAAAACCAAAGGAGAGTTTACTGCAATAAGTGATATAATCTTTGTAACAAAATAAGCATCGCCCAAATATTTACTTCTTACACAAAATTTTACGGAGATATTGACACCAAATTAGCAGAGATTTTCAAACAAATATTCAAGTAATCTTAATTAAAATTACACTTAAAACACTATTTTAAAACCCATTAACAATAATTTTATTAACTCGTGAAACATTTATCAAATCGTATCAATTCATTAGCTATTTCTCAAACTTTAGAAATGGCAAAACGTGCAAGAGAACTTAAAGCACAAGGCATCGATGTTATTAGTTTGAATTTGGGAGAACCTGATTTTCAAACGCCAAGCCACGTAAAAGCAGCAGCCAAAAAAGCTATTGACGAAGGCAAATCTTTTTATACACCTGTTTCTGGAATCCCTGAACTTCGCAAAGCTATTGCTGAAAAGTTGGTAAGAGAAAACGGTTTAGTGGACATGAAAGCCGAAAATGTGGTGGTTTCTACAGGTGCAAAACAGTCATTAGTCAATACGCTGATGTGTTTGATTAACCCAGGTGATGAGGTAATTATTTTTGCACCTTATTGGGTTTCGTATAATGAAATGGTGAAATTAGCCGAAGGTGTGCCTGTGATTATTAACGGAACTTTGGAAAACGAATATAAAGTTACCGCCGACCAAGTTCGCAATGCCATTACACCACGCACAAAGGCAATTATGTATTCTTCGCCTTGTAATCCGACAGGTGCAGTATTTTCAGAAGAGGAATTGGCTGAAATTGCAAAAGTTGTAGCCGAACAACAAGATATTTATATCATTGCAGACGAAATTTACGAATATATCAATTTTACAGGCAAACATTTTAGCATCGGCTCTTTAGATTTTATTAAGGACAGAGTGATTACTGTAAATGGTTTTTCAAAAGGTTTCGCCATGACAGGTTGGCGTGCAGGCTATATTGGTGCTCCAAAATGGATAGCCGATGCTTGCGACAAAATGCAAGGACAAGTAACATCTGGCACGTGTTCCATCACACAATATGCAGCCTTAGCCGCAATTACAGGTGATTTGACCGAAACAAAAATGATGTCTGATGCTTATTTTAGACGTAAAAACTTAGTAAAAAATCTTTTAAATGACATTGAAGGCATAAAATCAAATAACCCACAAGGTGCATTTTACTTTTTTCCTGATGTGAGTGCGTTTTTTGGAAAATCTTATAATGGTCAAGTTATCAAAACTTCATACGATTTGTGTATTTATTTACTAACAGAAGCCAATATTTCATTGGTTGATGGCGAAGGTTTTGGAGAACCAAACTGCCTGCGTATTTCAAGTGCTGCCTCTGACGAAAATCTCACAGAAGCCATGAGAAGAATGAAAGTAGCTTTGGAAAAATTGGTGTAGGTTATTAAGACATGTAGCACAGACTTTAGTCTGTGCTATTAAGTTAAGAAAGTAAAATAAGTCAAAGAAAAAACGAAGTTTTTAAGACTACAGAAAGTAAATTAAGTATTTATAAGACTTGGTTATGGCAGCTTAATTCTAACAGCATTAGCATTTTGAGCGGAGTGCCGCCCACAGAGGTTTTGGCAATGCTGCAATGTTTGCTTATGTGATAGAAAAATAAGCCTTTTGTATGTCGTTTGAAAATTAGCTTTAACTGGGCAGCACTCCGCAAAGTTGTAATGGATTTTATGGCTAGAAATTTGATAGATACAGGAGTTTATTTTACAATAGGAAAATCTGAAACCTTTGTAAATCAAGCACTTAGCACTGAAAAAGATGGTAATTTAGCAATAAAATTAATCCCAGACACTTTCATCAAAAAAGGAGAAGAAGTGCTTGTTCGGTTAGTAAAAGTAGTGCTGGGCGGCACTCCGCTTCCGAGTGGGGAAATTAAGGTTTTGGCTGCAAATTTGATGGATAAAATAGCTATTACAGTGGTAGACTTAGGGGATTTATATAGACAACGATGAGGCATGGAAACGGTGATAGATAGTTTGAAAAATCAGTTGTTAATGATGGTTTTTTCGGGTTTAAAACCAGAGGCTATTTTACAAGATATCTATGCTACAATCTTTGTATATAACCTGCGAAAATTACTTATTAACGAAGCACAACTACTTATAAATGAGCAAGTTAAGGAAAATATAAAACCAAATAAATACGAGCAGAAAGTAAACAAGAATGTGGCACTTGGATTACTAAAAACAAAGATAATTACCTTGTTTTTAGTACAAGAACCAAAGCAAATTATAGAGGAATTAGTGATACTTTTTGCAAAAAATAAAATACCTTTGATACCAAATAAACAAACATCTAAACGCCAAAAAAGTCTGGCGAAAAGGAGAAATTTGGTAACACAACATAATTAATGTAAGTTGCGTAGAATGTACCGCACCCTTTAGGGTGCAAGGTTTTTGATAAATTTGCAAGACAAATTTACCAAAAACCTTTAAAATGAGATTAATTTAACGATTTAATTGCTATTTTACAATGACCTTGCAGTTGAAGGCAACCCCCGACAAGGGTGCGGTACAATTCACTACGCAACTTACATTAATTATAGAAAAGCTATATGAAATGGTTTCTTAGCTTAATAGCATCGGACTAAGGTCTATACTACATTTTAAAATCTATTCTCATGGAAAAGTACCTACAAAAATTACTCGAAACACAACATTTAGTTATCAAATTAATCAAAAGAAACGACCAAATTTTTTGGCAAATACGCCCGCAAACAAATAAATGGTCTGCTCACGAGCATTTTGCACATCTTGTATGTTATCAGCACGTTTTTTATAACCGCATGTTGTTGATTTTGGAAACTGATAATCCACATTTTGAAAGATATGAAGGCAATGATGATGATGCCTTTATATTATTTAAACAAATGACTATCAAGGAGTTATGGCAAGATTTTAAGAAAACTCGCAAAAAATTAACCAATTTAGTAGCAAAATTATCAGATAAAGAATTTAAACGCATAGCAACACACAGTCGTTATGGAGAATTAGACATGGAACAGTGGTTTACGTTCTTTATTTTGCATGAATCCAACCATATTTTCACGATTTTTCAATTACAAAAACAACATAAAACCCTAAATTCAGGAGAATTGCTAGCTATAAGTTTGGATAATAATGTAGATAGCAATTTGGGAACAAATACCATTAACATATCAGCAAATTCACAATTTTTACAAGCAAATAAACAAGAATTTATAGAAGTTTACAATTCTCATAACCAGCCAACGGGAGAAATTTTGCCAAGAACAGAAATACACCAAAAAGGTTTATGGCACAGAACCATGCATTGTTGGATAATTTATAAAGATAAAAAAGGGCTGGATTATGTGGTTTTTCAACGTCGTTCGGTATGGAAAGATTCTGACCCAAATAAATTTGATACCACTGCCGCAGGTCATTATACTGCTGATTTGCCGATTGAAGCACAAAAATTTAGAGAGATTGAAGAGGAATTAGGCTTGCAACCTGTTGAAAGTGAATTATTTTTTGCAGGTGTACGAATAAATATAGAGGATTTTCAAGAACAGTTTTTTAACCATGAATTTCAAGACGTGTATTTTTGGAAAAATAATACAGCTCTCAAAAATTATAAATTACAAACAGAAGAAGTTAGCGGACTTATTGCCTTAGAAATTACAAAAGGTTTAGAACTTTTTACTCATGAAATTGCAACAACAACCGCAAAGGGCATAGAAGTTATTTATGCTGAAGATGGAACTACAAGCTATAAAAATAAAACTTTTACGATTCGTAAAGATGATTTTGGACAAACATTAGATAATTATTTTGCTAAGGCATTGGTTTTGGCAAAACGAATTTTGGCGGGAGAAAAATATGTGTTAATTTAGAATAGGAAAAAATGATAAACAACAGCCAAAACTCCATAAAGATTTAACTTTTAGTTTTACCCCTCAAAGTTTTTGGATGTTGTGCTATCTGTTTTCTACCAAGGTTGAAGTTATGACAGATTTTAAAATACCACTTTATTTAATTTTCAGGTTGTAGTAAAAAATGTATGATTATCTAAGTTGCTGATTATCAATAACTTAGTAGAACACAGATGACACGGATTACGCTGATATTCACGGATTTATGT
>JAYTNF010000452.1:0-7917 GCA_043748455.1 Cytophagales bacterium | reverse complement strand
CAACCATCTGCAAAATATGATGCAGCAGGAAATGCAGGAATTATTAACATTCGGTTAAAGAAAAATACCAATCTTGGTACAAATGGAAGTATCAATTTGGGACTTGCACAAGGTTCATATTTTGCAAAATTTAATGGCTCGTTGGCTTTAAATCACAGAACAAAAAAGATGAATTATTTTGCAAATTACACCAATAACATGTCAAAAAATTATCAAGAAATGAGTTTGTATCGTGTGCAAAATGGACAAATATTTAACCAACCCTCAACAACAATTAATGAAGAACTTTCACATAATTTCCGCACAGGTGCAGATTATACGATTAATTCTAAAAATACAGTTGGCGTAATTTTCAATTATGTAGGAACAGATAATACATCAGCAGGAAAATCACGAAGTAATATTTCAAACGAACAAACAAAAATTATAGATAGAATATTGCTATCAAATAGCACAAGTTCACAAAAATTTAATAATGTTTCGGGCAATTTGAACTATCGTTATGCGGATACAAGTGGTAGAGAATTAAATTTTGATGCCAATGTGATGCGTTATGATAACAGTTCTTTGGCAGACCAACCAAACAGATATATAAAACCTGATGGAAGTTTGCTATTGAATAGCAATTTTGCGATGGATACCAAAACCACAATAGCTTTATATAATGCAAAATTAGATTATGAACAAAAACTGTTTGGTGGTAAATTTTCAACGGGTGCAAAATTTTCATTAGTAAAAACAGACAATAATTTTGATTTTTATAATGTGAATGATAATGCTATTCGCACACTTGACTCTATAAAAAGCAACTTATTTAGTTATACTGAAAATGTAAATGCTGCTTATTTTAGCTATAAACGCAAAGCAGGAAAATGGGATTTTCAAGGAGGTTTGCGTGTAGAAAATACAGTTTCGGAAGGAAAATTGACAAGTACACAAAACAAACCGCCAGTAAGTCGCAATTATTTAGACTTTTTTCCAAGTGCAGGTATTACTTACAACCTCAATCCGATGAATGCCTTTGGTTTGACGTATAGCAGACGTATTGACCGACCAAATTATCAAGATTTAAACCCTTTTGAAAATAAGTTGGACGAATTGACTTTTCAACGAGGAAATCCGTTCTTAACTCCGCAATATACCAATAGCGTTGCAGTTTCACATACCTACGCATACGCCATGACAACTGCATTAAGTTATAGTCATACAACAGATTTCTTCGCACAATTAACAGATATTGACGAAAAAAACCCAAATGCTACGTTTTTAAGTCCTAAAAATTTAGCAACAGAAAGAACTATTAACTTAAATGTGAGTGTGCCAATTCCAATTAAAAATTGGTGGATGGTTTATGCAAATGTGAACATGTATAACAGTCTTTATGATGCAAATTTTGGTGGCGGAAAAGTGGTTTCACAAAATGTTTATGCCCTAAATTTTTATGGTCAGAACACATTTACTTTACCAAAAGGCTGGACTTTGGAAGTTTCTGGTTGGTATAATTCTCCTTCGGTTTGGGCAGGAACTTTCCAAACCAATGCTATGGGAAGTTTGGATATTGGTTTACAGAAAACTATTATGAAAGAAAAAGGAACTATCAGAATTTCGGCAACAGATGTGCTTTTTACAAGTCCATGGAGAGGAATCAACCGTTTTGGGAATTTATATATGGACGCAAATGGCAGTTGGGAAAGTCGTTTAATCAAGTTCAATTTCACTTATAATTTCGGGAATACACAAATGAAAGCTAATCGTAGCAGAGATACAGGTTCGGAAGATGAGGCGAAAAGATTGCAGAAAAAATAAAATTAGAGGTATTTTATTAGAATTTAAAACTCTAATAAAATACCTTTGGCTTTTTTATATAAGAGATTAAAGAATAAGATTTTTATTAGATTTTTCTCTCATAATGACAAAACTACACTTGTAAAATGTCCAATTATGATGTATCACAAATTAAATCATATTCCTCGCTTTCATTTCCAAATATTTGTTAATCGTATTAATTGTAAGGTCTTGTGGTTTTGTTAAAATGGAATGAATGCCATATTTTGCCAATTCTTTGACAATTAACTTTTTTTCATACATAAATTTTTGTGCAATCGTTTTTACATAAATGTCTTCAACATTTGTCGTTTTGAGATTTGTCAGGTCTGTTAGTTCTGTATTTTCAAAGAAAATCACAACTACTAAATGTTGCTTTGCAATATTGCGAAAATACGGTAATTGACGTTCTAAGGAAGCCAAACTTTCAAAATTTGTATATAAAAAAATTAGGCTTCGTTGTTTAATTTTTACTCGCAAATTCACAAATAAAGCCTCATAATCAGACTCTTTGTAAGCTGTTTTTTGGTTATACAAAACTTCTAAAATTTGAGACATCTGTCCAGCTCGGTTATCAGCCGCCAAACTTGTATTGACTTTGGTATTAAAAGTAATCAGACCAGCTTTATCAGATTTTTGAATGGCAATATTTGAAATTACCAAACTTGCATTAATTGCATAATCTAATAAGGTCATGTTTGCAAAAGGCATTTTCATTACTCTACCTTTATCAATAACACTGTAAATTTGTTGAGATTTTTCGTCTTGAAATTGGTTTAACATCAGAGAGTTTTTTCGGGCAGTTGCCTTCCAGTTTAATTGGCGAATGTCATCGCCTTGCACATATTCTCGGATTTGCTCAAACTCATTATTTTGCCCCATTTTACGAATTTTCTTAATTCCCAATTCCTTCAAATGGTTAGAAATGGCATATAATTCATATTTTCGCATCTGCAAATAAGATGGATACACAGGCACAATTTTATTGGCATCAAATTGAAAACGCCGAGCCACAAAACCAAAAACATTACTCACAAAAACATTGACAGCACCAAAATTGTATTCACCTCGGCGTGTGGGTCTTACAGTATATTGCAAGGTTTTCTTGCTATCTTTTGCTATTTTTTCAGTGAATTTAAAATTACGAATTTGAAACTGAAAAGGAGTTTCATCAACAATGGTTGCATGAATATCAAAAGGATACTTGTTTTCTAAGTCTATAAAAATTTCGTTATTATCACCATTTGACAATTTATCAGCTATGATTCGTTGTACTTTAATAGTTTGGCGATTGAGAAATAGCAATAATATATCTAATAACACAAACAAAACTAAGACAAATAAAGTCAGCTTGGCTAAATTTACAAATGAAGAAAATGAAAAACCTAATAAAAATAACATAGCTACAAAAGCTAAGGCATAAAAAATTCGGTTGTTAAGATATAGAGATTTAAAGAATTTCATATTTTATTATCTATGTTATTTTATCCACGTTATTTTGGTTTCAATAGGACTTCGTTTTGCAGGTTCTTGTTTTTTTGTTGTAACCCCGATATAAAAAAGTCCAAGACAACGGTCTTTTTCACCAAGTTCGAGAAATTGGTGCATTTGTGGACTAAAAGTTCCGCCACCAGTACTCCAATAACCGCCTAATTTATAGGCTGTGATACTCAAATAAATATTCTGCACTGCACAAGCTACTGCACAAATTTCTTCTATTTCGGGTACTCTTTCTGCTACATCTCTTTTCATGCAAATAGCAACAACGTGAGATAATTTCTTAGCATTTTCGGCAAATTTATTGTATCTTTCTTGGGAAAATATCTCAATAGGTGTCGTTTCTTGGTATATCGATGCCATTTTAGCAAATAATGTAGTCAATCCGTCATCACTAAAAACCTTAAAATGCCATGGCTCAGTTCTTTTATGTGTGGGTGCATAGCTCGCATTTTCTAGTATCGTTGTGACAATAGCATCAGCAATTTTTTCGCCTGTATAATCAGCTACAAAAGTAGAACGGCGGCTGCGAAGGAAATTATTAATTTCTAAATGATTTAATTGCATGTGAATAATAAATATAAAACGTGATTTATGAAATTACTTACTAAAATTATGAGATTTCTATCTCTGTTAATCCTGTAAGTTTTACTATTTGCTCGATGCTAAATCCATCTGCTTTCATATTACGTGCAGTTATTAGCAATCCCTCTTTTAATCCTTCTTTTAATCCTTCTGCTTTGCCCTCTTTTTTACCTTTTTTCAAACCTTCTTTTCTGCCTTTTTCATATTTTAAATCCAAAGAGTTTTCCATATCACGATAATATTTTAAGCTATTTTCATAATTTTGTCTTTCTTTGGGGTTATACTTTGCTATTTCTGCTATCTGAAACAGTTTTAGAAATGCTTTACTTCTTAATTTTGTAGGAATATCATCTAGTAAATGTAAGTTTTTAAGTATAAAAAGCCATTTTTCATAGTTGTTTTCCAATTCATCAATAGTTTTGTCAAATTTTGACATTTCTAAATAGATAAACTGTAACTTCTCGGAAAATATGCTTTTATTTTCTTGGTCGTATAAAACAACATGAGATTTTACATTTTTATGCAATGATGTTGTAAATTCAAAATCCATAATAGCAATCGTATAAACTCCTTGCCAATCATAATTCCATTTACCTTTCTTAGCTTGCTCCTGAATAGCAAATGTAGCATAGTAAATGCTTCGTTCCTTAAAATAATCCTGTTCTGCACGTTGTAACTCAACAATAAATTTTTCTCCCTTGTCATTTTCACAATATAAATCGAAAATAGCTTTCCTTTCAGTACTTGCTCTGCCTAATTTTTCGGTTTTGAGATAAGTAATTGTGGTAATGTTTTGTTTGTCAGGCAGTAAAGTTTGAATAAAATCTAAGAGCAAATCTTTGTTTGCCTCTTCTCCAAAGAGTTTTTTAAAACCAAAATCTGTGAATGGATTGATATATTTTTCGGTCATAATTGTATAAGTTTTAAATAACTAATAGACATTATTATGATTTTGTATCACAGACTAAAATCTGTTAAGTAATTGCTTGATTACCAACATATTAAAAGTACAGACTAAAGTCTGTGGTACAAACCTTAATAAACCCTAATACAAAAATAAAATTTTTACTTGCAATTATTGCATAGTTTCATAATAATTTAGTTGTTTTATTGCAAAATAAAATATACCAAAATTTCTCTCAAAAATGTCAAAAAAAATGTCAAAAAAAATAGCTTTATTCCCCGGTTCTTTTGACCCTTTCACCAAAGGTCATGAAGATATTGTTTTGCGAGGACGTTTACTGTTTGATGAAGTAATTGTCGGAATTGGTTACAATAGCCAAAAACAACGGTATTTTTCTATGGAATTCATGATTGAGTGCATAGAAAAAACTTTTGTCCAATATGATAATGTAAAAGTAGAGGTTTTTAAAGGTTTAACAGCCGTTTTTGCTGAAAGTATTGGTGCTAATTATTTACTACGTGGTTTGAGAAATACTACAGATTTTGAATATGAAAATAGTATTGCTCAGATTAATAGAAATATTAATAAAAACTTGGACACTGTTTTTCTTATTACCTCGCCTGAACTTGCTTACATCAGTTCAAGTATTGTTAGAGATATTCATAAATACGACAAAAGTGTTGCTGAATATTTGCCTTATAGTATTGAAGGGAAATATTAAATTATTTGTAGCATAGACTTTAGTCTGTGCTATGAAAATTTATTGCTTTTTTGGAAATATTTTTTTCGTATCCAAAGCAACACCAACGGTACTTAATCCACCTGCAATATGTAAAGCATTGTAAGTATAGTTAAATTCAAAGCCTTTGATACGTAACATGGCACCAAAACTTAGGCCTGTTGTGCCTTGTGATTGGTCTTGAATACCAAGCTCACGTCTTTGCATGAAATTATAGCCAATTCTGCCATGAAAATTATGATGAAAAAGTATCTCTGTTGCAACTACAAAACGGCGACTCAATTTATCAAAAAATGAAATATCTGCATTGATTGGGTTGTTTTCGGCATCAAATTTATTTTTTGTAGGGCTATTTGGGTCGTTGTAAACAATATCTGTTGGATAAATATGGTGCATGGTAATTGAAAACCGAAAAGGCATTTTCTTAGGTTTAAACGAAGTGCCTATTTGCACATCAAAAGGCATATTAAATTTGCTTGCATCTGTATAATTGCTGAATGCAAAACCTACACTTTTTATGACCATACCAACATGAAAATCCTGTTTTGGGTGGATAAATACACCGCCAATATCAAATAATAAGCCTTGTGAACTATAAGATGCAACTGCCGAACCAACATATTTCATAGATAATCCTAACCTAAAAACTCGAATTTTTTTGCTATAAGCCATAGAAATAGCATAATCTTGTGCTGAAAATTCGCCTAAATAATTACCTGATGCATCATAACTTTGTATAGTGCCGTAATTGAGATATTGTATTCCTGTTGCAAATTCGCCATGTTTTTTGTGGCTATGTGCATAATTTGCAGTTAAATAGGAGATTCCTGCATAATATTTTGTATAATTTAAGCCAAGATTTCCCTTGTTTTCTTCATGCATTAAGGCTGGGTTTTGCATAAACATACCTGCGTCTTTTGGTGAAGACGAAATATTAACACCACCTAATGCTGCAGTTTTAGCATTTTGAGGCATACGAAGAAAGCTAAAAGTTTCGCCACCACCTAAATTTTGTGCAGAAATAGACATATTTGTGATAAAAAAGCACAAAGTAAAGGTTTGCAAATAAAGAAATATGTTTTTCATTAAAAGGTGTGATAATGATGAAATATTATCTATAAAATAAGAAATTAATTTCTTTATTAGCAACTATTTATGATATTTATAAAGCAATTTTGTCAAAGTATTGAGCTTTGACAAAATATTTTATATCTATTTCTTAGTTTTCATTCCTTAGTTTATTTATAACGGTATGTAATTCTACCTTTTGAAAGGTCATAAGGCGACATTTCTAATTTTACTTTATCACCAGGTAGGATACGAATATAATTCATTCGCATTTTGCCTGAAATGTGGGCAACAACTTGATGACCATTTTCTAACTCTACTCGAAACATTGCGTTTGAAAGAGCTTCTAAAATAGTCCCGTCTAATTCGATGTTAGATTGTTTTGGCATATTTGATTTGTTTTACAATTAATAACTTTTTTTTTACAAAAGTAACCTATTTTTTGTGAATATAAAACACAAAACCACTAAGGTATCAAAAATACTTTTGACACCTTAGCAGCCTATAACTTTTAGCATATAAAATCAACACAATATTGTAATAAAATTGTAACAAATTACAAATTACAAATTACAAATTACTTTTTCGTTACAATTAATGTGTAACAACAGGAGTTAATTCCTTAGCTTGTTCAATAAAACCTTGTACCAATGATAACGAAGGAATTTGACGAACTAATTTCTTCTCTGCATTTACCTCAGCTATTTTTGCATGCAAATTTTCAGCATTACGGTTGCGAAGTTCTTTCACAGTATCAACTCCTGCTGCTTTTAAGATTTCAGCATTTTGTGAGCTAACACCTTTGATTCTAAATAAGTCTGCCATATTGACCCAATCTAATATTTTTCCTTCATCTAAGCCTGATGCTTCAGCAATTTTTTTGCGACCAGTTTTGTCTTTCCCTAATTCTAATAAACCTTCTACCGTTTTAACATCTGCTAAACCTAATTTTTCAGCATAAACAGGTCCAATTCCTTCTATTTCTATGATTTTGTAAGCCATTTTGGTTATGTGTTATTTTAAATGTGATTAATTACTTTAAGCAAACAATTATATAGACAATTAATTAAAGTTGCAAATATTTGTTAGTTTTTTTAGGTTTTCCGCATCAAAATTAGATTTTTAAATTTATTTTATTGTCATTATCAAACTAAACTAAATAATTTTACTCAACGTGTGCTAATTCTCATAGAAAACCCTATTTTAGTTATTTCTAAAAAATAGCTATCTATCTTTGTACCATTCAATTAAACCTTAAATATTTAAAATTATGAATGGTCAAATAAGACAAAAATTAATG
>JAYTNF010000451.1:0-53395 GCA_043748455.1 Cytophagales bacterium | reverse complement strand
GGGTGCGAAGTTTCAACTTTTGTATAAGGCATATCCGCTAAGTAATTTCCGACTGTGTAAGGCGAAACGAAATAACCATCTGCCAAACCTTGCATTAATGCAGAAGCACCCAAACGGTTTGCACCATGGTCAGAAAAATTTGCCTCACCTAATGCAAAAAGACCAGGGATTGTTGTTTGCAAATTATAGTCTACCCAAACCCCACCCATTGTATAGTGTACGGCAGGATAAATACGCATTGGAGATTTATAAGGATTTTCGCCTGTAATTTTTGCGTACATATCAAACAAATTACCATATTTTGCACTTACCCAACCTTCGCCATTGCGTTGAATTGCATCGGCAAAATCTAAATAAACTGCTAATTTGGTTTCGCCAACACCACGCCCTTCATCACAAACTTGTTTGGCGTTGCGAGAAGCCACATCACGAGGCACAAGATTTCCAAAAGAAGGATAACGTCTTTCTAAGAAATAATCTCTTTCAGCATCAGACAGTTGGCTTGCTGGTCGAGTTTCGCCTACTGCTTTTGGCACCCAAACCCTACCATCATTACGCAAAGATTCTGACATTAAAGTCAATTTTGATTGGTGGTCGCCAGAAACAGGAATACAAGTTGGGTGAATTTGTGTAAAACAAGGATTTGCAAAATACGCACCTTTTTTGTAAGCACGAAAAGAAGCACTTGCATTGCAGCCCATTGCATTTGTAGAAAGGAAAAATACGTTTCCATAACCACCTGTGCATAACAAAACTGCGTGTGCTGAATGTGATTCGATAGCACCTGTTACCAAGTTTCTTGTAACAATTCCCCTTGCTTTTCCTTCAACAGTTACCAAATCTAACATTTCTGTTCTTGGAAACATTTGTACTTTTCCTGCTGCAATTTGGCGACTTAAAGCACTGTAAGCACCTAATAATAATTGTTGCCCTGTTTGTCCACGTGCATAAAAAGTACGTGAAACTTGTGAACCACCAAAAGACCTGTTGTCAAGTAATCCGCCATATTCACGTGCAAAAGGCACACCTTGAGCCACACATTGGTCAATAATATTAACACTAACTTGTGCCAAACGGTGAACATTTGCCTCTCTTGCTCTGTAATCTCCACCTTTTATGGTGTCATAAAATAAACGGTAAACACTATCACCGTCATTTTGATAATTTTTTGCTGCATTAATTCCGCCTTGTGCTGCAATACTGTGTGCACGTCTTGGACTGTCTTGATAGCAAAATGCTTTTACGTTATAACCTAATTCGGCAAGTGAAGCTGCTGCTGCTGCTCCTGCAAGCCCTGTTCCTACCACAATTACGTCATATTTACGTTTGTTCGCAGGATTTACAAGTTTCATTCCAAACTTGTGTTTGCCCCATTTGTCTGCCAATGCACCTTCTGGAGCTTTTGATTCTAATTTTATGGACATATTTATCAGTTTTTGAGTTCTTTTTTGACTTAACTGCTATGAATAGTGCAATCTACTAAGTATTTGTGAAATATAAATGTTTTAAGATATTATTTAAAATAGGCGTGAAATATTATTTATAAACCTTAAAATTAACATGTTGATTATCAGACACTTTTAATGTGCTATGTTTTATTACAATTTTCCAAAAATAGTAAATAAAATGTTAAATAACAAGATAATTTTATTTTGTGATTTGGTTATTCTACATTGCATTCCTAAAACCCTCACTATGAAAGAAGCACAAGCAAGAATAAAAATCAATAAATTACTTGAACAAGCAGGTTGGCGTTTTTTTGATGACAAAAACGGAAAAGCTAACATTATTTGCGAAGACAGAATAAGCAAAAAAATACTCAAAACTGATGAGTTAGGTAATAATTTTGAAGAGGTAAAAAATGGTTTTGTTGATTATGTTTTGTTGGATAATCAGCAAGAAGCTATTGCTATTGTAGAAGCAAAAAGAGAAAATATAGACCCGTTAAGTGCCATAGACCAAGCAAAAGTGTATGCAAAAGCAAAAAGAGTTAGGCATATATTTTTGTCTAATGGTTTACAAACTTATTATTTAGACAGCCACCAAACGGCACAAATGGCGACGGTGCAGTCTATTTCTTCGTTTTTTACGCTAAAACAGTTGGGGGAAGCCGAAAAATGGCAGCCAAATCCCGAAAAAATGGCAACTTTCAAAGTAGATGAAAATTTTATTGCTATTGCCCAAGATAGTCGTTGGTTAAATTATGACGAAACAATGAAGGCAAAAGTAAAAATTGACAAGCCCATTAAAATTTTAAGAGATTATCAAATAGCAGGCATAAAAAAATTGCAGTTGCAATATTGCAAAGAACATAAAAGACGTTTTTTGTTTGAAATGGCAACAGGAACAGGCAAAACTTTGCTTGCTGCGGGAATTATTAGACTTTTTTTAGCTTCGGGTTGTGCAAATAGAGTTTTGTTTTTGGTGGATAGAATAGAACTCGAAAAGCAAACATTGAAAAGTTTTGAAACTTGTTTTAAAGACGAAGCAATTACAATAGTTACCTATAAAGAGGCTCGTAATAATTGGCAAGATGCAAAAATTGTTGTTACAACTATTCAAAGTTTGGCAACAAATGGTATATACAGAAAATTATTTAATCCTACTGATTTTCAGTTAATTATTTCTGATGAGGCACACAGAACTATTAGCGGAAATAATCGGGCAATTTTTGAGTATTTTATTGGTACAAGAATAGGATTAACAGCTACGCCCAAAAATTATTTGAAAGGAATAAATATTGAAGAATTGAAACACAATGACCCTCGACAAGCTGAACAAAGACAAATTAAAGATACTTATAAAACTTTTGGCTGCGAAGATGGCATTCCGACCTTTCAATTTAATTTGACTGATGGCGTAAAAGCTGGAATTTTGTGTAATCCGTATGTGATAGATGCACGAACAGATATTACAACAGAACTTTTAGGGCAGGAAGGTTTTGAGATAACTTATACAGACGAGGAAGGTGAGGAAGTGGAAAGTACCTATTTCAAAAAAGATTATGAAAAAAAGTTTAGTTCCGAAGAAACTAACAGAACTTTTGTGAAAACATTTTTGCAACACGCAAAAAAAGACCCTTTAACTCACGAAATTGGTAAAACTATTCTATTTGCAGTTTCTCGAAAACACGCAACAAGATTAACACAGGTTTTGAATGAAGAAATAAATTTGCTTTATCCACAACATTATAAAAATGCGGTTTTTGCAAAACAAGTTACTTCTGATATTGACACAGCACACCAAAGCACTGAATTATTTAATCACGAAAAAAATAAATTAGAGGGTCAAACCTTATTCAATTCAAACTTTGAAGAATACGAAAGCAGCAGAACAAGGGTTTGCGTTACGGTGGGAATGATGACGACAGGTTATGATTGCCAAGATTTATTAAATATTGTTTTGTGCAGACCTATTATGTCGCCAACTGAATTTATACAGATAAAAGGACGTGGCACAAGATTATACACTTTTGAGTATAACAAAACTAAAAAAGTTGTAAGACCTATTAAAAAAGATACTTTCTTTTTGTTTGATTTTTTTGGCAATTACGAATATTTTGAAAAAGATTTTGAGTATCACAAAAAAATAAAATTGCCAAAAGCACAAGAAGCAACACAAAACACAGAAGCAAATCCAAGAGATACGCTAAATTATACAGGTAATGATGATTTAGCAGCTTTGCAAGAAATCAAAATTTCTGATGATGGAATGCGGATAGATAGGGAAATGTTTAGTCCTATTCAAAATTTTGAGGAGCAAGTAAAATCACAAGTGCAAAATAAACCCGAACTAAAAAGAGCATACGAAGAAGAAAATTGGGATTTTTTGGTGGCTTATATCAAGAAAGAAGTTTTTGATAAACCCAAAGAGTTTTGGAATATTGACAAACTTTGCGATGAATATGACATAGATAGAAGGCTGACAACAAAGGAAATTTTGATGAAAGTGTTTGGCAAAATTGACAAATTTCAAACTCGTACAGAATTGGCAGAAGAAGAATTTGCATTATTTTTGGCAACGCTAACAGACGAAAAAATGAAACAAAATTACGAAGCCTTGCAAAATTTGTTTCAATGTTATTTGTTATATGCAGATATTCAAAATGCTATTCAAAAGGAAAATTTTATTAACTTTACGACTGATAACCGTTTAAGTTTGCAAGAAATTAAAGAACTCGGAATAGAAACGGTTAAAAAAGTGAATAATTATATTCTCGATAACATCAACTTAAACAGTTTTGTAGTAAGAAAATAAGTTAATTACAAATTATTAATTACGAATTACGGAAAACGCTAAGAACTAACATTTCTCAAAGAAATGTTAGTTCTAATGAAGTTACGGTACTGCATAATTCTTAATTGAAAATTCGTAATTGAAAATTCGTAATTGAAACAAATATGGCAAGGAAAAATAATTTACCAAGTAGTTACTCTGATTATACGCTTGACGATTTAAAAAATATTTTGGGTTTAGACAATACAACTGCCGATTTAGATTTGTTGGCAGCACCCATAGAACCCAGTGAATGGCTTAAAACAAGTTTAGAACACAGTAAATTAGTGCCTTTAAACTCCGAAAAAGCCAAATCAGAGTGGCTTATTGCACCTATATTGACAGAAATATCAGTACGAAATCCTAAGAAATTTCATATTTTTTCGGGAAATACTTTTGATGTCGATAAAAAAAGGGCTTTAAATGGAAGATGTGATTTTATTTTAGCAAAAAATCTTTCTGTAAATATAACTGCACCTATTTTTAGCATTTTTGAAGCAAAAGATGATAGTTTAGACAAATGGTATGGGCAATGTGGGGCAGAAATGTTTGCTGCAAGGCTGTTTAATGAACAGAGAAACGAAGTTTATACGATTTACGGGGCTGTTACGAATGGCAGAGATTGGCAATTTTTGCGTTTAGATACGAATATGTTGCTCATTGATACACAAATTTATGGCTTGGCAAATTTGCCACAATTATTAGGAACTTTGCAAAAATTGATAGATAAATATTAGGAAATTAGATATCAACAATAAACTTTCCAAAAGCAAAAAAGCTTTTGGAAAGTGCAGCTACTTTTGGAAAGTTTTTTCTACTTTCCAAAAGTTTTTTATTTTTCAAAAAAATTAGACCAATAGTATTAAAAACCAACCACAATGCTTGATAGAACCACCAAACAACGAATTTTTAAATGCCGAGATATTCTCGTTGGACAACTCACACAACCTGCCGACCAAATCAATATGATTACGCTGATGCTGGTCTATAAATTTATGAGTGATATGGACGAGGAATATGAAAGTTTGGGAAAAGCTGAATTTTTTTCGGGAGAGTTAGAAAAGTACAGTTGGAAGAAAATTATAGACAACACAGCCCTAAGTGCAGACGAAAATATAGCAGACAGACGCAGAAAGTTATTTTTTGAGGGCATTGCAACAATGCAAAATGCTAAACATTTGCCCGAATTATTTAAAACGATATTCAACAAAGGCAATATTCCTAATATTTCTGATAATAATGTATTTAAAAGACTGATTGACGAAATTAACAAATTTAGGTATAGTCATTCCGAAGAATTGGGTAATGCTTTTGAATATTTGTTGATGACGATGGGAACTCAGTCGAAAAATGGGCAATTCAGAACTCCAAGACATATTATTGAGTTTGTGGTTGAGGCAGTAGCACCTGATAAAGACGACACTTTTCTTGACCCAGCGTGTGGAACTGCGGGTTTTTTGATAGCGGCTTTCAATTATTTGCGGTGGAAATATACGCCAGAAGACAAAAAAGAGGTGCTGATGGAAATATCGGGACAAGTGCAAAGGGAAATAGAGGTAGAAAAGAAAGTAAAAAAGGGAAATTCCAAAGAAACAGTTAAAGAAATCATCACCATTACGCATAACATATATAGCACAAGCAAACATTTATACATAGAAAATCCGAAGAAAGAGAACATAGACGAAGTGCTGCCCGAAGGCGAATATCGGGTTACGAAAGCCGAAATTGTCTATAAAAAGAAAAATTATACGATTAAAGATGCTATAATTTGGTATAATGGCAAAAATTGGGAGCTAAAAAACTTTACAATAGAAAACATAAGCAAAGAAACTCTCGAACTCAAACCTATTGCTTATACGAATGTGTTTAATTTGAGAACTGATAAGGAAAGTATTACAAATTCTTTTCAGGGTTATGACAATACGCCGTTGATGGTGAGGTTGGCAATGGTAAATATGTATTTGCACGAGTTTAAAAATCCGCAAATTCACGAATATGACACCATAAGCAACCAAAACCGATGGAAAGATACGTTTTCGTGTATTTTGGCAAATCCGCCTTTTATGACACCTACGGGAGGCGTAAAGGCACACGGAGGATTTACGTTTTGTGATAGCACAAAAGCCGAAATTATTTTTACAGATTACATTACTTCACATCTCAATTTAGACGGAAAAGCAGGAATAATTGTACCCGAAGGCATTATTTTTACCAATAATAACGAATATACAGAAATACGCAAAAAATTACTTTATGATTTGGGACTTTGGGCGGTGGTTTCGTTGCCTGCGGGAGTTTTTCAGCCTTATTCGGGTGTAAAAACTTCTATTTTGTTGATAGACAAGCAATTAGCTAAAAAAACTGACAAAATTCTGTTGCTAAAAATAGAAAATGATGGTTTTACGCTAAACACAAACAGAAATCCAACAGAAAAAAATGATTTGCCAAAAGCAGTAGAGTTACTTACAAAGTATAAAACCGACCTATCGGGTGGCTTTGAGCCACCCGATAGGTCGGTTTTGGTGCTTGAAAAAACAGAATTTGCAAAACTTGATGCCTACAAAGCTGCCAATGTGGCTTTAAATGCGGTTGCAACAAAATTTAAGGCTTTGACAAAATCGGCAAACTCAAAAAGAATAGCCGAACTCGAAACAGAATTTTTGGAAGCTACACAACTGCCAACAATTCCAAAAGATGAAGCCGAACTCAAAACTTTGTTTAATGCAACGATTAAAGAAAAAGCTATAACTTATGGAAATCTCCAAACTGCAAACCTTCAAGGTTTATACACAATGGTTATTGACAACGCAAGAGAATATAATTTGAGTTTTGATAAATATGCTTTTGCGAATGAGGAAGTAGAAAATACGGAGTATGAAAAGGTTAGATTAGGAGATTTGTGTGAAATAATTACGAAAGGAACAACACCAACAAGTGTCGGTTATAAATTTGAAAATCAAGGTATTAACTTCGTAAAAGTTGAAACTATTAATGATAATGGGGAATTTATTAGTGATAAATTTGATTTTATAACAGAAGAATGCCATAATTCTCTTAGCAGGTCGCAATTAAAAAAGAATGACATATTGTTCTCTATTGCAGGCACTTTTGGGCGTGTTGCAATAGTAAATGATAGGATTTTACCTGCAAATACTAATCAGGCTTTGGCTATACTTACATTAAAATCAGATATTGATGTTTTACCTAGTTATCTTTTTAGGATATTGAAGTCTGAAAGAATTAAACTAACATTAGAAAAAGATAAAGTAGGTGTAGCAATAGCAAATTTTTCATTAGCACAAGTTGCCAACCTTGAAATCCCTTTACCACCTCTCGAAACCCAGCAAAAACTTGTTTCAGAAATAGCCACCTACCAAAAACTCATAGACGGAGCAAGGGCTGTGATAGAAAACTATGAACCAAAATTTGAAATGAAAGAGGAATGGGAAAAAGTGAGGTTGGGGGAAGTGTTGAAAAGTAAATCAGGTACTACACCAAGTAGAGAAAAAAGTAAATATTACGAAAATGGTACTATTGCGTGGGTAAAAACATTAGATTTGAATGATAGTCATATTATAGAAACAGAAGAAAAAGTTACAGAAATTGCTTTAAAGGAATGTAGTTTAACTGTTTTACCTATTGGAACTGTATTAGTTGCTATGTATGGTGGATTTAATCAAATAGGAAGAACAGGAGTTTTAACAATACAAGCCACTACAAATCAAGCAATTACAGCATTATTACCAAATGAAAAGGTAAATCCAAATTTTTTAAATGCAGTTTTAAACTCTAAAAAAGAATATTGGAGACAAGTTGCACAAGGCACAAGAAAAGACCCTAATATTTCCAAAGATGATATATTAGCCTTTGAAATTCCCCTTCCTCCACTTTCTGTTCAATCTGAAATTGTTGAGGCATTAGAGGCAGAAAGGCAGGCAGTTGCAGGTTGTAAATTGTTGATAGCGAAGTATGAAGCCCGAATAAAGGCAGTGATAGAGAAGGTTTTTTAGTTTAATTAGGAGTTAAAGAAAGCTGTCTAAGAAGTAGTGCCTAGCTTAAGCCATACAAATTTTATTAGTAAAAAAGAATTTTAAAATAATAAAACTATTTATCTATTATGTGGCTTAAAGACACCTAATAGATAAATAGTTTTTCAGAAGTCAAGTTTATAAAACTTGTGCTTTGGGTTTCTCTTCCACAGATTCTACAAGTTTAAAACCTGTTCCATGCACATTAATAATTTGTAGAGATTCATCACTTTTCAAATATTTGCGAAGTTTTGTAATATATACGTCCATGCTTCGAGAATTGAAGTAATTATCATCAAACCAAATTTTCTTTAAAGCAGTACCTCTTTCTAATATTTGATTTTTATGTTGGCACAACATTGCCAATAAATCAGCTTCTTTTGATGTCAGTTTATATTCTTCGTTAGCACTTCTCAAAACTTGCAAATCAGCCTCAAATTTAAAATGACCAATAATGTAGCTTTTTAATTCTGGTGGAAATTGATTTTCGGCACTCACTTTTGTACGTCTTAAAATAGCTGCAATTCTCAATCGCAATTCCTCCATACTAAAAGGTTTTGTCAAATAATCATCAGCACCAATTTTCAAACCCTTGATAGCATCTTCTTTCATGGCTTTTGCGGTCAAGAAAATAATTGGAGTTTGTTTATCAGTTTTGCGAATTTCCTCTGCCACCGAAAACCCGTCCATAATGGGCATCATGACATCAAAAATACACAAATCATATTTACCTTTTTGAAATGCTTGCAAACCACTTTTGCCATCTCTATGCAAAATGGTATTAAAGCCTTTAATTTCGAGATATTCTTTAAGAATTTGTCCTAAATTCTCATCATCTTCTAACAATAAAACCTTCGTTCCGTTCATATTTTTAATGTTTTGTTATGTATCGAATGTAGCATAGACTTTAGTCTGTGCTTTTAAATAAAGTGTTTTCAGTTTCTCAAAACCGAAAATTTCACTATGGCATTTATAGTGAAAAGTCCAGACGAAACCCAGACGAAGTTTTGGTTTTGAGAAACCGAAACCACCACAAATATTTATTAACTTAATAAGCACAGACTAAAGTCTATGCTACATGTTTAAAAGGCAAGAAAATAGTAAATTTACTACCTTTATTCAGTTCACTTTGCACACTAACTTCTCCATGATGTGCGTCAATCATGGTTTTTACATAACTCAAACCCAATCCAAAACCCTTCACATCATGCACATCACCTGTTGGCACACGATAAAAACGGTCAAACACTTTGGTAATTGTGTCTTTTGCAATGCCAACACCTTTATCTGTAATTGTTATCACAATGCCATTTTTCAAATTTTCTGTACTTATACTAATATCTGGATTTTGTGGAGAATATTTATTTGCGTTATCCAATAAATTGAAAATAATATTAGTCAAATGCACTTCATCAGCTTCAATTAACCCATTTTCAGCACTAAAAAAAGTCTCTACCAAGCCATTGCGATTTTCAATTTGTATTGCCATGTTTTGCAATACTTTATCAATAATTTTATGGACATCAAGACTTTCTATTTTGAGTTTAAAATCATTTTTTTCTAAGGTTGCAATCTGTAAAACTTTCTCAATTTGCTGCCCAAGTCGGTTATTTTCTTCCTTAATAATGTTCAGATAACGATTAATTTGTCGGGCATTATTTTGTATATCAGGGTCTTGCATCACTTCACATGCCAACGAAATTGTAGAAACAGGAGTTTTAAATTCGTGAGTCATATTATTAATAAAATCATTGGTAATTTGTGAAGTTTTCTTTTGACGAATAATTGTTGAAATAGCCACCATAAAACACGCCAAAATTACCCCAATTAACATAATAGAAGTTCCAAAAACCCAAAACATATCTCTCAACAAATAAGCAGTTTGGTTAGGAAATGAAATATATAAATAACTTGCAGGAGCAAACTCGTCATTAGGAAACAAACGAATATGAAACCCTGATTGCAATAAATTTAATTTTACTTGCACATCATTACAAAATAAAATTTCATAATTTCTTGTATCTAAAACTCCAAATTTATAATTTATATCAATATCTTTGCTTTGCATTTCCGTTCTTAACAAGGAATCTATCAAACAACCATCAATTCTTGCTTCAATAGGTCTTTCAAAATTTACCAAATATTCCATCACCACCGCCACCATATCCACCTTGTTAATGTACTTCAAATAACTTTGTTGTTGCACATTTTGGATATACTCTACTGAGTCTATCGAATCTAAAATTGGGTGTAATTGTTCATAATTAAATTGTGAAATTTCGGGTGATGTATTTAATTTATTACGTTTTGCAAAACCCGTTTTACTAACAATAGACTCTTCTTCAACTTCAATTTCATAGCCATTGCTTGTTAAAATAGGATTTGTCAAAGTTTTTCTGCGTTTCACAACCCTATCTTCTTTCCAACGTGCAATGCCGTTTGAATCCACCTTCATCACTATTTTGCTATTTTGCTTGCGACTTTTCTCTATATTTTCTCGTGTTGCATACAAAATTTCACGATTTTCAAGTCTGCGACTTACAGCTTCTAAAATATCATGAATGTTGTGTTTAAATCTGTCTTCTGTAATTTTAATGGCATTATTTATCCAATAAAATTGCAAACCCAACAAACCCAACAACGCCACACTCATTGCCACAATAATATAGATAATTTTTTGTTTACTCATAAAATAAGTAATATTAGGTAAAAATTAGAACACAAGTAACATTTTTGTTCCGTTAGGAACTACATATTGGTAGAAAAACTAAGTCCACATCTTCTTTTGCTCCGTTAGGAGCTTAACAAACCCCTGAATACAAAAATGCGAGGGGGAAAAAATATTTTTATGCTACCAATATAAAGTGCCTAACTGCACAAAAAACAACTGGTAAAATGTTTCACATATTAGCAAAATAGCTTTCTAAAAAATATCACATAACTAATTTTACCATGCAATATTAGTTAAGAAATTTGATGTAATAACTGATTTAACAGACTTTAACTTTAAAGTTTCTGTTGCATTTATCACTGATAACAAAAAAAATGTGCTATATTGCACCAAATAACAGATAAAATTATGAAATCTTTTGAAAAATGGGAAACAGAAGAATTAGAAAGAACTTATGGGCTTACGGTCAATAAAAAGATGATTCTTCTGGAAACTTGGTTGCAAAATGAGCATGAAATTACACCACGAGAAACAGAAACTCTGGAATCTTTGCGTCTAAGATTAGAGGAATACGCAAGTTTTTGGGGTGAAGAAGATATTAAAGTTTTTTTTATTATGCCTGTCATACAGTTGGTAGATTTTTGTTTGCCACCTTTATACAGAACTTTTATGGAGGTTACTTTTCAGGCAGAAGTTACAGATATATCAGGCAAAACAGATTTGTTGCGAGGCAGAGTAGAAATGGTTGTGGCAACAGGAAAACAAAGACCACAAACTCCTTTTTTCTTTCTCAACGAATATAAAGCCCAAGTAAAATCAGTTTCAGACCCACAAGGGCAATTATTGGTTGCAATGTTGGCAGCACAATCAAAAAATAACGGGTTAAATCTACCCATTTATGGAATGTATAACATTGGACAATTTTTTTTCTTTATGATTTTACACCAAAAAGAATATGTCGTTACAAAAGGTTTTGATGCAACAGATTTTAAGGACTTGCAAAAAGTTGTAATGATGCTTAAATTTGTCAAAAATCATATAGAAAATGTTGTAAAAAGTTAGTTATGAACAAAATATTTAAGAGAAATCCTGTATTGCGTATTGCAATTCGACATTTATTTTCAAAGAAAAAGCAAACCTTGGCAGCCATTATGGGCGTAACTTTTGGTGTTGCAGCTTGTATATTTCAAGCAGGAATTATTACAGGTATCCAAACCTATTTTGTAAAACGTACCATAGATTTTTCGGCACATATTCGGATTTATAATGACGGAAAAAAGGAAAATATGCAAAGTATTTTGCAAAGATATGACGCACAAAATGAAAATTCAAACAATATATATTTTGTCAATAACCAAAAAAATATAGAGGAAAATCCACGTTTAGAAAATGGTTATCAAATCATACAAGCCTTAGAAAAAGATGAAGAAGTCTTGGGAGTTTCGCCATTTTTGGGAACACAAGTCATTATACGTGCAGGCGTAACGCAAACAGGGGCAAGAATTGCGGGAATTGATGTGATAAAGGAAAATACGCTGTTCAATGTTCAAAAATATATGATAGATGGCAATATTTTGGAACTGAATGAAATTAATAATGGCATTGTTTTGGGTGCAGGCTTGGCGGCAAATTTGGCAGCAAAAGTTGGGAGTTATGTCATGGTAAGTTCTCAAAAAGGTGTGATTTTAGAACTTAAAATTGTTGGTATTAATAGAACAGGCGTAACAAGTGTTGATGACAATCGGGCATATCTTACGCTGCGAAATGCACAAAAGTTATTGCAAGTTGATGCCAGCTATATTACAGATATTAACCTGAAAATCAAGGACATAGAGAAAGCAGAAATCTTAGCTTTGCAATATCAACGCCGTTTTAACTATAAATCAGAAGATTGGATAAAGGCAAATGAAGGTATTTTTGCGGTTTTTAAACTCCAAAATTTAGCTATTTATGTCGTAATTGCCTCAATGATGTTGGTGGCAGGTTTTGGTATTTTCAATATTTTGACCATGATTATTTATGAAAAAATGCCCGATATTGCCATTCTAAAAGCCATTGGTTATGATGACAAATCTATTCTTTCTATTTTTCTAACCGAAGCCTTGTGTATTGGTTTTGTGGGCGGAGTTTTTGGACTTATTTTAGGCTATTTTTTCTCCTCAATAGCTGGAAATTACAAAGTAAATATCAGTCGAGGAATCTTAGCTTTTGACTATTTGCCCATAAATTTTAATCCCTATTTCTATGCTTCTGCCTTTGTTTTTGGCTTGGTTATCACTGCCTTAGCAGGTTATTTTCCTGCAAAAAAAGCTGCAAGTATTGACCCAATAACAATTATTAGAGGAAAATAAAATATGAATAATCAATATAAATTAGCTAATAAGAATACATAGGTCTATACTGATATTTTAATTTTGGTAACGAAATTAACAAGTTGTTTTGTCATTCTGAGCAAAGCTAAGAATCTGACGTATTATTTCAGATTCTTAGCAAACTCAAAATGACAAAATATAAAAATCTACAAATTATTTTGCATTGGTGCTTATTACTCAGTTCTTAATTTTGCGACAACATAATTGCCTTTTCAATATCTTTGCTAATGTCGTCAATATGCTCTAAACCAACTGAAATTCTAACCAAACCATCTGTAATCCCAACTGCTTGACGTTCTGCCACCGAAAGTTTAGAATGTGTTGTTGAAGCTGGGTGCGTAGCAATGCTGCGTGTATCTCCTAAATTTGCAGTTATTGAAAGCATTTGCAAAGAATCTATAAATTTGCGACCTTGTGCCAAACCTCCAGAAAGTTCAAATGTAATAATACCACCACCTAATTTCATTTGTTTTTTTGCAAGTTCATATTGTGGGTGTGAAGTTAAAAACGGATATTTCACCCAACTTAAAGCTGTATTATTTTGCAATTTTTCAGCAAGTTGCAACGCATTTTGGCAATGCCTATCCATTCTAACTGCCAAAGTTTCAAGACTTTTTGATAAAACCCAACCATTAAAAGGCGACATGGCGGGGCCTGTATGACGTGCAAAAAAACGTACTTCTTTGATTAATTCTTTTGTTCCCAAAATAGCACCGCCAATAGTTCTGCCTTGTCCATCTATAAATTTTGTGGCAGAATGCGTTACAATATGTGCCCCTAATTTTGCAGGATTTTGCAAATATGGCGTTGCAAAACAGTTATCAACATTCAAAATGATGCTATGTTTATTTGCCACTTTTGCCAATGCTTCAATATCAATTAAATCAAGGGCAGGGTTTGAAGGAGTTTCTATAAAAAAAAGTTTTGTCTTAGGTTGAATGGCATTTTCCCATTCGTCCATTGTTGCCGAAGAATCCATGTAGGTATAATTTATACCCCAACGTGGCAATAATTGTGTAACAATTTGGTGAGTAGAGCCAAAAACTGAACGAGAAACCACAATATGGTCGCCATTTCTCAAAAAAGCAGCCATACTTACAAACATGGCAGCCATGCCCGAAGCCGTCGAAATTCCATCAGGCAAACCTTCCATTTGACACAACTTTTCTATAAATTCATTAGTATTGGGGTTCGAAAAACGGGTATAAATGTTGCCCTCAATTTCATCAGCAAACATGGCTCTTGCTTGTTCTGCATCTTCGAAAACAAAGCTCGAAGTAGCATAAATTGGAACTGAATGTTCTCTGTTCTGGGTGCGTGAACTTTGTGTTCGAACTCCAATAGTTTCAAAATTAGTGAATTTATCCATTTTGTGTTGTGCTATTTTGTAGTGTTTTGTGGTGTAGATGTTTGATATTTAAAATTTATTTTGTCATTATCTAAATAACGTAAGTTGCGTAGAATGTACCGCACCCTTTAGGGTGCAAGGTTTTTAATAAATTTGCGAAGCAAATTTATTAAAAACCTTTAAAATGGGGGTAATTTAACGATTTTATTGCCATTTTACAATTACCTTGCACCCTAAAGGGTGCGGTACATTCTACTCAACTTACATTAAATATGCAACAAAAGTAGAGATTTTAGCCAAAAACAACAAATTTTATTGTGTGTGTGAATTTATAAATAATTTGATGTTTTTTATTAGTTTTGTGCCTAAATAAATGTCAGCTATGAACCATCATCAAGATAATAAAATAATTACACAAGAGCAAAGTTATGTTTTTGTGCAACCAGTAAAATCATTTTTTACAGACCTATTTGTAAAAAAATCTACGGAATTAACTCCTCAATTTATTGGTGAAATAGCAACCCAACAAATTGCAGTTTTGGTTGATGAAAATACCTATTTACATGGCTATCCAAAGTTGAAAGACTTATTGCCACCACATAAACTTATTAAAATATCGGCAGGAGAACATCATAAAAACTTAACTACTTGCGAATATATTTGGTCGCAACTCACTGATTTTCAGTTTGATAGAAAATCAGTCTTAATAAATTTAGGTGGTGGAGTTATTGGAGATATGGGAGGTTTTTGTGCTGCAACTTATAAACGTGGCATTGATTTTATACAAATTCCTACAACATTGCTTGCACAAGTTGATGCAAGTGTTGGTGGAAAATTAGGCATTGATTTTCAGCATTACAAAAATCAAATTGGTGTTTTTGCACTTCCTAAAGCTGTTTTAATTGACACAGATTTTTTACAAACTTTAAGTATTAGAGAATTAAGGTCTGGTTTTGCAGAAGTTTTGAAACATTGTTTGATTGCCGATAAAATAATGTGGGAAAAAATTTTACTAAATAATACAATTAATTTATCTGAATTTAGTGCAAAAACCTGTGATTGGAATGAAATTGTAAAACATTCGGTAGCCATAAAAACTCAAATTACACAAGCAGACCCACATGAAAAAGGCTTAAGAAAAACGCTAAATTTTGGGCATACGATTGGTCATGCAATAGAAAGTTTCTATTTGCAAACTGAAAAACCATTGTTGCATGGCGAAGCTATTGCATTAGGTATGATTGCAGAAAGTTATCTTTCTTATAAGCATGATTTACTAAGTCTTGCAGATTTCAAACAAATTCAGGCTTTATTACAAAATTTATATGGACATTTCACAATAGCAGAAGAAAATATTGCTGAAATTGTAGATTTGACTTTGCAAGACAAAAAAAATGAAAATGGTCAAATTATGACTTGTTTATTATCAGAAATTGGAAATTGCATATATAATCAAGTTATTAGCAAGGTAGAAATATATGATGCTTTGCTAAAATTGTAGATTAATAAAATCATAGACAAAAGCCTATGCTACAATTTGTTAGGTTTTAATAACCTCTTATAAGTCTTTCTAATGCGTTGAGATGTTCTTTAAAAGCCTGTTTTCCACTTTCTGTGGCTTGATAAGTTGTGTTAGGTTTGCGACCTATGAACTGTTTTTGCACACTAATATATTGCAAGTCTTCTAATGCTTTTAGATGACTTGCCATGTTTCCGTCTGTTAGTTGCAGCAATTCTTTGAGAGCATTAAAATCTAAATAATCATTAACCATAAGAACCGACATAATTCCTAACCGAGCTTTACTTTCAAATGCCTTATTGAGTTGTTCTAAAATATCTTTCACCTTAATTTTCGTATTTATGATACATAAACCAACCGTAAACTATATGCAATATTCCAAAACCAATAGCCCAAAATAATAAACCATAACCACTTAAAAATGAGGCAATTAAGCCCAAAATAATTTCAGAAATAGCTAAATATCGCAAATCATGTAAAGTATATTTTGAGGCATTGAGTAATCCCAAGCCATAAAAAATTAAAGTTGCAGGAGCTACTAAAATCGCAAATCCATGTAATAACAAAGCCAAACAAAATAACCCGCCAACTACCAAAGGTAATAATAAATTGATTAACATTCGCTGGGCTGTTTTGTCCCAAATTGGCAAACCTTGTCTTTTTGCTTTGCGAGTTGTGAAGTAAATGCTTGCAAAAACAGAACTTACTAATACCGTTGTAGCATCTGCCAAGAAAAAAATGATAAATTTATTAGCACTTTCTATGTAATCGTAATTTGTAGGTTTATAAAAACTTAATCCCAAATACCAAAATGCAACAGCTGCTCCAATTAAAGCAAAAACACCTGCACAAACTCCTGACAAACCACTCAAAGAAATAAATCTTGATGATTTGTTCATTAAATCTCGTATTTCTTTAACAGCTTCTAATTGTGCCTCCAATTGTGGTTCTAATTGTGTTTTTTTTGTGGTCATGCCTAAAATCAAGTATTAAAAAGAACTTTTCTTTTCAAAGTAAAACTAAAAAATGGAGAATCACAAAACAAATGCATGTATTTTTGTGTGAAAGTTCTCATTTAGTGAAATATGACTTTCTTTTACAAAATTATCGTTTTAGATTTATCCTTGCTATCAAAATATAAATTTTATGTGTTTCTTTGCACAAGATATTTAAAATGGTATTCAAAATAGTATTCAAAAATTATATTAAAATAAAATGGCAAAATATATCTTCGTTACAGGCGGTGTTACGTCTTCGCTTGGAAAAGGCATTATATCCGCATCTCTGGGCAAACTTTTACAGGCAAGAGGTTTTTCGGTTACAATCCAAAAATTTGACCCTTATATCAACATTGACCCAGGAACTTTAAATCCATACGAGCATGGCGAATGTTATGTAACAGATGACGGTGCAGAAACTGACCTTGATTTAGGACATTATGAAAGGTTTTTGAATGTGCCAACTTCACGAGCAAATAATATTACAACAGGCAGAATTTATAATACAGTTATTACAAAAGAACGAAAAGGAGATTATCTTGGCAAAACTGTGCAGGTAATTCCGCATATTACTGACGAAATTAAGCGTAATTTCTATGCTCTTGGCGAAACAGGCAAATTTGACATTATTATTACAGAAATTGGTGGTTGTGTGGGAGATATTGAGGCTTTGCCATTTATTGAGGCGGTGCGTCAAGTTCGGTGGGAATTAGGTGATGAAAATATGTTGGTAATTCACCTTACTTTGCTTCCATTTTTGAAAGCTGCGGGAGAATTGAAAACAAAACCTACACAACATTCCGTAAAAATGTTGTTGGAAGCAGGTATTCAGCCTAATATTTTGGTTTGTCGTACAGAACACCCAATGCCTGCGGAAATGCGTAAAAAACTTTCACAATTTTGCAATGTGCCAACAAATGCGGTAATAGAAGCACGAGATGCCGAAACAATTTATGATGTACCTTTATTGATGAGAAAAGAGAAATTAGACGAAATTGTACTTACAAAATTGCAACTCCCAAAAGAAGGGAAACCAAATTTAGATGAATGGAAAACATTTCTTGGCAAGCTAAAAAATCCAACAGTTGAAGTAAATATTGCTTTAATTGGTAAATATGTAGAACTTCCAGATGCGTATAAGTCTATTAATGAGGCATTTATACACGCAAGTTCTGTAAATGAATGTAAAGTAAACCTATCTTGGATAAAAGCAGAAAATATTGCAGAATTCGATGCAGAAAAACAATTAGCTGATTTTGATGGAATTTTAGTTGCCCCAGGATTTGGAGAACGTGGTTTAGAAGGAAAAATTAAGACTGTAAGATTTGCACGAGAAAACAACATTCCTTTCTTCGGAATTTGTTTGGGAATGCAATGTGCTGTGATAGATTTTGCAAGAAATGTATTGGGATTAACAGATGCAAACACAACAGAAGCACGCCAAGATACGCCATATCCTGTAATAAATATGATGGAAGACCAACTAAAAATAGAAAATAAAGGCGGAACTATGCGTTTGGGTGCTTATAAATGCAATATCAAGAAAGACACAATGGCTTTTACTGCCTATAATCAGCAAAGCCAAATTAGTGAAAGACATCGCCACCGTTACGAATTTAATAACGAATATCTCGAATCTTTTAAAAAAGCAGGCATGATTGCATCAGGCACAAATCCCGAAACAGGTTTGGTAGAAATTGTAGAACTCAAAAATCATCGTTATTTTGTTGGTGTGCAATTTCACCCAGAATTGAAAAGTACAGTAGCCAATCCGCATCCTTTGTTTGTGAAATTTGTCAAAGAAGCTATTGCGTATAAAACGGAGAAATAAATTATCTCTTATGATAAGGAGCAAACTAAGATACTGACATTTTAAATTTGTCATTCTGAGCTTGCGAAGAATCTGAATTATTGAGGTTTTGACGTAAATAACGCCAGACTCTTCGCAAGCTCAGAATGCCAAAATAATGTAAGTTGCGTAGTATCTGTAGAACGGACTTTAGTCCGTTTTCATAGCTATGAAAAACGGATTTTTCAAACAAAAAAGCACTTTTAAATTAAAAAAACCGATTTTTATAACTAAAAAACGGACTAAAGTCCGTTCTACAGTTATACGAAAACTTTATTTCTATTATATAAATGTTTTGCAATCAACAGATTGTAAAATTTAGAATTTATAATTAAAAATTTAGAACTATTTAGGCTGCCACAAGTTCCCTTTTTACTTTTTCTGCAACTTCTTCTACTGCAAGTTCTTTAATGGTTTCTGCAATACAAAAAGCTGTTTCTATGACCTCAAAAAATATTTCAAGTTTTTCGGGTGCTATGGTTTCACGAAGCCTGCGATTATATTCTCGCACTGCCAAACGTGCCAATTCACGTTTCTTTTTACCTTCTGCTGTCAAATATACAAGCACTTTTCGTTTATCATCAGTATCTGTTTTTCTATAAATCCAACCGTCATCTTCCAATACTTTAATCAGTCTGGTGATACTTCCTGCCTCCATACCCATTAAAGGGGCAATTTTTGTTGCAGGAGTTCCTTTTTCAGGGTCAATATTGAGTAATACAAAGCCATTAGAATGTGTGATGCCATATTCCATTCCTAATGTGTTATACATTTTTGTTATAGACAACCATGCTGCCTTAATATTTAAGTCAAGAGATTTTCTATTAATATAGTTTTTTTCAGCCATTGATAAATAATTGTAAGTTTGTAATGATAAGTTTTTAAATTTGTAGCTTATTTATTACAAAGTTATAAATTATTATGCTTGCATACTAATTTATATAAACTTTATTTTACATGTTATGTAGCATAGACTTTAGTCTGTGTTTTGTACTATGCACAGACTAAAGTCTATGCTATTAAGCTAAGAAAGTTTTTTTTAGTGCCCTTAGGAACGAAATATTTATAGCAAACGTATATTCTTTCTCCCAAAGTGCTGTAGGCACGACATATTTTGCCCGCAGTGGAACTGCTACGGCACTTTGGGGGAGTCGGTGCTTACTTTTGCTATAAATATGTCGTTCCTAAGGGAACTAAAAAAATATAATTAATTGGTAATCAAGTAATTAGCAATATTGCAATTTAACTTTCTTAGCTTAATAGCACAGACTAAAGTCTATGCTACAATAACTATTTATAAACTCTATTATAAAAAAGCCTTTCTTGATAAGAGAAAGGCTTTTTCATTTTTCTTTACTTTTTCCTAAAAAATGTATATATTTGCTATATAAAAATCTCATAAATCATGGCAAAGAAAAGGTATATAGACGAAGAAAATTTAACAGGGAAACAATATAAAGAAGCTGATTTAATTTTGCTTTTTAACCTCAAACGCATTGTTACCTATCAAACTCCGCTAATGCAAGAGTGGCTAACTGTTGAAAATCCGACTTTAAATATGGGAGAACAGTATATTTTTGATAAAAAATTAGAAGAAGCACAAATAAATATTTCGGGTTGGAGTGAGGAGGATTTGAAAATGAAATTTATTTCAGATATTATTGAATTAGGGCATTTGGAAGCAGGAAATGGAATTGTTACGTTTTTTGACAAAATGATTTCGGCAAAAGTAGAAGGCAAACTTTTGACTGTAAAAGCAGATTTTATGATGGCAAAAGGCTTGCTTGATGTTTTTACTACGCCTTATTTTCACTTTCAGGAATACAAACCTTATAAAAAACCTTCGGGAGATTCCATGGCACAACTTTTAGAGGCTTGTATGATAGCACAAGTAAAAAATAAAGATACACAAATACCAATTTATGGATTAGAAATTATTGGACAACAATGGAATTTTATAATTATGGAAGGCAAAGAATATTGTATTTCACCTGCTTATGATTGTCTAAAAAAGAATGATTTGCTACAAATTATTGCTATTTTAAGAAAATTTAGGTGGATTTTGGAAACAAGGTTAATGAAGTAATCTAATTGGGATTTTAAAACTAACAGTTCTCTAAGAACTGTTAGTTTTAAAATCCCAATTATGTATCGGGGGGCTCGAAGCCCCCCGATACATAAAAATTTTCTTAGTCCATAGCTTTTATCATACTTTCTATAAAACCTACTTCTTCTGCACTCAAACCATATTTCACATATAACTGTCTATCTATTTCGCCAATAGATTTGTTCCAATCTATATCGGACTGTGATGTGAAGTTTTCTAATGGCACAAATTTATATGTCTTAGATGTTGCGTCTTGACTTGCTTTTGCAAGACTATGAAGAAATCTAACAAATTTAGTAGTACAATATTTAGTGAGATTTGTAGCAGAAGATTTATCTAATTTTAAATCAGCACCTAAAACAATATAAGATTCGGTACATATTGTACCTATTTCTCCTACAAATGTATTTAGATTGTCATCATTAAGTTCTGTACCGATATTATTAGCTCTTGGCGTAAAAACTTTGTATATATCAATTAAATGTGTATTTACTTTAACATCATTTCTATCAACATATCCTATTTGTTTACCTTTACCATAACATACAATAGGAGTTTTAAGACCATTTTTAGACGATTTATAACTATCAGAATTTACAATAAAACCTTCAAGTCCAAATGGTTTTCTAGAAGAAACAGATTTATCAAATGATATTTGGTTTATTGTGTTTATTTTCTCTAAAATTCCAATAGCAATTCCGTGTCTAATAAATGTATTGTTGTTTTCAGTTTTCATTGAACGAAGCATTGCAGAAGGAGTAGAGCCAAATTGATGAGTTATAACATTAGTTAAATCAATACTATTATTATAGTTATTATCCCACAGAAAATAACAAATACCTCCTCTAATATTTGTCTTAGGAAAAACCTCGTCAGGATTTAAAAAATCGTGAAGAATGGAAATATGAATGTCATTAAGCATTATTTCTCTAAATTCATCAAGTCCTTTACCACCAGAATACCATCTTGATGGCATAATCATAGAAATATAATCAGGATTAACAGCTTTTGCAATTTCTACAAAATGATTATAGATTGGCTTAGCACTTGCACTTGCCCCTCCGTCCATTTCCATATAAGGCGGATTGCCTACGATTGCGTTAAATTTCATATTGTCGTTTTGGTTTGCTTTCCAGTAAGTTTTTCCTTGTTTTATTTTGTCAAGGAAATTTTGTTGTTTGTGTGTAATTTGGTTTACAAGGTCTTCAAAATACTTTGTGTTGGTGTTTACATTCCTAAAACCTACCAAAGTACGTTTTGTAATGCTTTTTGCCATAGGAGTTTTGCAGATAACAAAAATATTTTCAGTTATTACCTTGTCCCAGATATTAAGTTGTTGTTCTATTGTTGGTATTTTTTCGGGATTTGGAAATTTTTTATTGCATATATTTTTGTAAATATTATATGCCATAAATAGCGGATAAAGCCCCGATTTAGAGTTTATTTCCAGAATTTTAGCATTTTCATCAAAAACTTGTTCTGTAACAGTGCCTTGATTTACAAATCGAGGTTTGTCTATTATTTTTTCCATTTTTTCGTCAAAAAATAGATAGCCACCCATACAGTCGCCAATGTGCATATTCACCACACGCCAAGGCGTAAGTACCGTTTCTTTGTCGGGATTTCTGAAAGTGCCAAAAATGGCAGTTATTCTTGCTATTCTTTCCTCAACATTTAGCTTGTCTGCCACACGAGCTAATGCACGAATCCGCTTGCCCGCAGCTCTAAATATATCAGGTTCGTAGTATTTTTTAAAGTCTTTAAAAATCTTTTTCGTGATTCCTTTGGGCATAAATTCGTCCCAAGATTGTGTGTCTATCAGTTCTGCAAAATTGTCAATATTGATTTCCTTTTCCTCATCTTTCACATCTGCCCCATAAATCAGCAAAGGCATACGAATAGAAATTCCTCTTAGAATAGAAATAGCACTATCTCTATTTTTTCGTTTTTCTTCTCTTTCCTTCAAAAGTTTTTTTTCTGCTTCTGTGAGTTCTTCTTTGGTTTTGCTTTTCTTTTTTGTGTCTTCTGCTTGCTGATATTCTTCGTTGGTAAATCCTTGTGAGTTAATATTAATGTTTCCACTTTTTGGCATAGCTGGGGTGCTTCCAATAATACCTTTTAGGTTTTCAAAATCTTTTAACTCTACTTCATTCAGTTTCATTAATTGTTCATTGTTGTATAGGTAATTGTCCTCAAAACCATTTCTTACCACTCTTTCTACATATACTTTTTTGAGTTGTTCGAGCATACCATTTACATCATAGCTTTTCATTTCTGAGCCGTGCATCGCAATCACAGGACAGAAATTAAGGAACTCCGCCATTATTTTTCGGTCATTTTCGCCTGTTTTACTTGTTTTTGCTGCTATTTTGGCAATTTCTGCAATTACTTTTAGGGTTCTATCAGGGGCAAAATCAAAGACAAAACATTCTTCTTTTATGCAACCGTTGATAGTTGCAGGAGTTTGCACCCTAAAAATGGTTTGCATATAGGTTGATGCTGAGGTATTGAAAGAACCCGAAAGCATAAACACCGCCGTCCACGCAGGCACAGAAACTCCCGTTGTCAATCTTCCACAAGAAAGCGTAATGGTATAAGTTTCGTGAGATTTATCAGTAATTGCTTTTTTTACTTTTTTGAGAGCCTCTTCGTTTTCCTCTTCTTCGTCTCCATCTCCCGCCACATTCACAATTTTAAATTGCCCAAAAACAGGGTGATTTTGCAACATCGCACTCAAAGCCTTTGCTTCTTTTACGCCAGGCAGCATCCACAAAGAATGTCGGAAATTTTCTTGATATTCTTTTGTGGCATAAGGATAGTTGCTATTTTTGTCTTCCTTACAAATCAAATTTAAGAAAGCAAACACATCTTTTTTGTGTGTAAATTCTCCGTTTTGATTGACCCGAAAAAACTCACGAAAATTAAAAGCCAATTCCTCATCAGCAAAGTCTTTTATAATTTTGCCAAGGTCGTATGTAAAAATATTTAATTTTGGCAAGGAAGCATAAGGATTTGGGTCTCCCAAATGTATTTTGTTCCAATCTGCTTTTGCTTGTTGTTCTTTTACATAATCCCACGTAAAAATTTCCTCTTCTTTGTAATTATCAAGCAAATTAAATGGCGTGCCAGAAAGGTGCAAAACTTTTGTATTTTTATTTGTATTTTTATTTGCTTTGGGCTTTATAACTTCATTCATCACATTTTTGCCTAAGTCGGTTTGTGTTCCTTCGTGTGCTTCATCTACAATGATAAAATCCCAATTTGTGCTAAAAATTTCATTGTTTTTGTCAAAGTTTCCGCCTACTTGTGCCGACCCTCTCAAATTTTGCATAGACACAAAATAGATATAGTTGGTTTTATCTTTTTTTACTTGTTTTTCGAGGTCTTCAAAACTATTGCCTTTATTTTTAGAACCATAGAAAAAATTAGTCGTATCATAAAATATTTTGCCAAAATCTTCAAACCAACCTTCATCTACCACAGGTCTGTGTGTGAGAATTAAAGTTCTTGTAAAATCCATCTCTTTCACCACTTGCAAGGCACACAGAGTTTTTCCAAACCGCATTTTAGCAAACCAAAGCATAATATTCCCTTTTTTGAATTGCTTTTTAGTTTTTTCAATGGCTTCTTGCTGTTCAGGTCTGAGAATAATAGGATTTTGTGTATTCGTTATTTTATCTTTCCCCAAAGCATTACGCCCTTCTTTCACTGCCTTAATAGCATTTTTTACGGTTTCAAGGTCTGTAATAAACCATTCATTAGCTTTATTTTTGGTATCAAAAATTTTCTTTTCAATGCCCGACCTAAGCAAAACTTGATGTACTTCGGCATCAGAAAAAGAGTGTAAAGTCTTATTCTTGTTAAATAAACAAAGTTCTGTATAAAGTAAATCGTATTGTATGCCCGCAGTTTGGGTATATTGATTAATTCTATTTTTAGCTGCTTCGTTTAGAGCTTTGCTATTGGGTTCTAATCCCCATATATTTTCATTGTCAGAAGTGGTTTCGCCAACTTTCAAACAGCCTTTGTGTGCTTCGTCATTGATACGAAACACGTAAATCAGTTTTAATTGCAGTGATGATGTAAATTTCATAGCTTAGTGGTTTATGGTTAATGTATTCATTTTTTTGTCATTCTGAGCTTGCGAAGAATCTGGCGTATTTGACGTAATATTTCAGATTCTTGCGGTTTGCCGCCCACTAAGCTCAGAATGACAAATTCAAAATATCAATTTTTTAACAGTTCAATAAATTTCATTTTTCTGCCACTTCTGCCCGTTTCTAAATCTTTTTTGCCCCAATCTTTTATTAAACAATAAGTTCCATTATGTTTGTTAATTTCATTGTTTGTGCAGCCCTCGCATGGTATTTTTTTTATTTCTATTTCTCCAAAAATATTTTTAAACTCAATTTCTTTGACAAAGCAACTATTCGGCACAACTCCTTTTAGTCCGTCCATTTGCCACACATTCCACGCAATAATATAAGCAATGTATTGTATAGATTCTAATAAAGGTTCTTTGCCAAATTTCAATTTATAATTTTCAATAAAAGTCATCAGCATAGCTTCTCTTGCCAACAATAAACTATCTCCCTGCCACTCAAAAGCGTAGGTATTTTTGTAGGCAGTTTGTGCAGCTTTTAGCCATTCTCCACTTAGCTCAACATTTTCGTTAATTACTCTTAATTTTCTATCTAAAATTCCAATCCGTTTTTCAATCGGCATAAACTCTCCTGTTGTCGTATCATATCGGCTTGTGATGTAAGGTGCTTCACCGCAAGCCATTTCAAGTCTTGTATCTCTGATGTAATCTTTCCAAGATTTTCCTTCGGGATAAGTTATTTTATTGTCATTTACTCTCCAATTCCTTGTGCCATTTGCTAAGACTATTTCAGTGTTAAAAACATTTTCTTGTTGAAACCAAGCCTCATCAATCAAATTATTTTGAGCATTACAAATCCAAGAAGGTGTAAATACTTCTGCCATTTCTCTTGCCCTTGTTTGTTGTAAATCTTTGTCTTTTTTGACACGAGGCATAATAATATGTCCATTGTCGCCTGTGATAAGTTCGGGGAATATTTGAGAAGAAAATTTATAAGCATCTCCAAGTTCTTGATAATTGTCTGTTGCCCAAAAAATATTTTTTTTAGTCTCAGTTGAATTGTCAAGCAAAAGTTTATCAAGTACTTCGGGATATTTTTCTAGTATATCATTTTCTAATATGTCAATTTCGGCTTGCATCAATTTTTATCTTTTATTTCATTTAAGTATGTAATGTGGACTTCAGTCCGCACAATGATGTAGCATAGACTTTAGTCTGTGCCTTGACGAAAAGCACAGACTAGGCGCCCCCGACTAAAGTCTATGCTACAATTAAAAATGTTTCCAACCTTGTGCTTGAATTGGCAATACTGAATTTGCTCTTGTAACAAGATTTACACCACCTTCTTTTTCGTTCATATAACCAATAAATGAAATATCCTCATGGTTTTTTATTTTGTCAAAATCACTTTGTTTTATTGTAAATAGCAATTCGTAATCTTCGCCACCATTTAAAGCACAAACCGTAGGGTCAAGTTTAAATTCGTTAATTGCCACGTCATAAACTTGTTTGTCTATTGGTAGTTTATTTTCAAAAATAGTTGCACCTAAGTTTGATTGCCTACAAATATGTAGAATTTCAGAAGCAAGTCCATCAGAAATATCAATCATCGAGGTCGGAACAACGCCCAAATCTGCAAATTCATAGATAATATCCATGCGTGCTTCTGGTTTCAATAACCGTCTTACTAAGTTTTGATAAGTTTCTAATTGTGGTTGCATATTAGGATTTGCCAAAAACTCCTGTTTTTCACGTTCTAATAATTGCAAACCAAGATAAGCAGCACCCAAATCACCTGTTACACATAAAATATCTTTGTCATTTGCGGTGTTGCGATACACAATTTTTTCGGCAGGTGCAAAACCCAAAACAGTAATAGAAATTACAAATCCTGAAGCAGATGAAGTAGTGTCGCCACCTACCAAATCAACTTTATAGTTTTCGCAAGCTGCACGAACTCCTGCATAAAATTCGTCGATAGCCTCCAATGAAAAACGGTTGCTAATAGCCAAACTCACCGTAATTTGTTGCGGTGTTCCGTTCATGGCTGCAATATCCGAAACATTAACTGCCACAGCTTTGTAACCCAAATGTTTCAAAGGCATGTAAGCAAGGTCAAAATGTACTTTTTCAACCAACATGTCTGTAGAAACCAAAGTTTGCAATGAATGTGGCGAATTTGTTTCGTAACAAATTACTGCGGCATCATCACCAATACCTTTTTTTGTAGAAAAATTTTGGTGTGTTGTCTGTTTTTTTATTCGGTCAATTAAGCCAAATTCTCCAAGTGTAGAAAGTTCTGTACGCATTTTTTGTGGGTTATAGCTCTAAACGTAGCTATCGGGTGGCTTTGAGCCACCCGATAGCTATCAATGTCCTGATTAAAATAACAAACTTATATCTCCTTGCCCTTCTCTTATTAACTCAAAATTATCTGTTGTGCAGTCAATAACTGTTGAAGGTTGGTTGCCGCCATAGCCGCCATCTATCACAATATCAACCAATTTGTGGTAATAATCGTAAATTAATGAAGGGTCTGTTGGGTGTTCTTCTATATCATCATCTATTTTTACGGAGGTTGTCAAGATAGGATTTCCTAATTCTTTGACAATAAAACGGGGAATATTATTGTTTGGTACACGAATTCCGACTTGCTTTTTTTTTACATCAAAAATCTTTGGTACTTCGTTGCTTGATTCCAAAATAAAAGTATAAGCACCTGGCAATGCTTTTTTCATGAGCCGAAAAGTTGCGGTGCTAACATGCTTTGCATATTTGCTTAAATCACTCAAATCATAGCAAATAAATGACAAGTGCATTTTGCTTGGCTTGATATTTTTTAGGCGACACAGTTTTTCTATAGCTTTTTGATTGTATAAATCACAGCCAATACCATAAACAGTATCAGTTGGATAAATGACTAAACCTCCTTTTCGTACACATTCTACAACGTGTTTAATTTTGTTAGGTTCAGGGTTGTCAGGGTGAATTTGTATATATTCGGCTTCCACAATATTGTATTTAAAACGCAAAGGTATTAGAGTTATTGCGAAAGTTGATAAAAATTAAAAATATATTTTTTTTATAGCAATATAATGAAATAAATGTTTAACTTTATTTCAGGTTTATTACAAAATTTTTATTTCACACATTTAAAATTATTACAACCATGAAAACTACAAGTATTATCGGAAACATCATTGGAAACATTATTGGTACTATGATAGGCTAATAATTTTACAACAAAACTAACATTTCTTAGAGAAATGTTAGTTTTAAAATTGAATTAAAGCAAAGCACAGACTAAAGTCTATGCTACAAAAAAATTATATTGGTGCTTATGAAAAAATTATTTAGCTGTATTTTAGTAACAATCATTTTAGTAATTCCTCAACAAACCTACTCTTGGGGATTTTTCGCCCACCAATTTATTAACCGTTTGGCAGTTTTTACATTACCTCCAGAAATGCTCGGTTTTTATAAGCATCATATTCGTTATATTACTGAAAATGCAGTAAATCCAGACCAAAGACGTTATGCTGTTGATGGCGAAGCACCAAGACATTATATAGATATTGATGTTTATGGTGATAGTGCCATTTATAAATTGCCAAGAAATTGGAAAATGGCAGTTGAAAAATATACAGAAGACACCTTGCAAGCCTACGGAATTGTTCCTTGGCATATTTATAAAATGAAATTTAATTTGACAGAAGCATTTAAGGCAAAAGATACTAAAAAGATTTTGCTATTGTCGGCAGATATTGGGCATTATATTGGTGATGCTAATGTACCACTGCACACCACACAAAACTATAATGGACAAATGACAGGGCAATATGGTATTCATGGTTTTTGGGAATCTCGGTTGCCCGAATTATTTTCAGATAATTATGATTTTTTCTTTGACCGCAAAGCCGAATATCTTGAAAGACCTTTAAGCACTGCTTGGGAAGCAGTCAGCAATGCACATTTTGCCTTAGATTCTGTGTTGAGGTTTGAAAAAGAACTCACAATGACTATGGGCGAAGGCGAAAAATTTGCTTATGAAATTCGCAATAACATAAATACACGAGTATATTCAAAAGGTTTTTCAACAGCTTATCACAAAAAACTTAACGGACAAGTAGAAAGACGTATGCAAGCTGCGATACAAATGGTTGGTGATTTTTGGTACACATGTTGGATTGATGCGGGGCAGCCAGATTTAGATGCACTGCTCAAAACACCATTAACAACCGAAGAATTGAAAGAACTCGAACTTGAAAAGGAAGAAACCAATCCTAAATTGAAAGTAAGGCAACACGAAGGTTCTGCGATGCAGTTTTTTAAAGACATGCAGCAAAAACATCAAAATTGCTGTTGTGAATTAGGAAAGAAGTAAGAGAACAAATAAAGATGGAGGAAGAAGATAAATCTGAGAAGTTAATAGACTTAAACTAAATTATATGCTAAATTTACTTTTTATCTGCTAACAATCTATCAATAACAGATTTTAAATATTCATTCTCTTTTTCTAATTTTGTTATTTTATCTTCATAAATTTTCCCTATCTTTTCTACATCATTTTGAATATTATTATTTCCATTTATACCTCCTGAATTATGCGTTACATTAAATACATTTTTTTCATCAAAATTGATTAAATCTTCTACTTTTACAGATAAAATTATAGCTATTTGTTCTAAACGTATAAAAGGAATTTCAACCTCACCTGTTTCCATTTTACTATAACCTGATTGTGTAATACCTAACTTTTCAGCTATATATTCTTGTGTAAAATTGCGAAGTTCACGCATCTTTTTTATTTTAGTACCAAGTAGCATAAAATATGATAATTTAGATTAGTAAGAATAAATTAGTAATTTATAGAATAAAATACAACGAAATTTAGTAGTTATATTATTGCGTTTTGCGTGCTTATTGCATTTTCAAAAAAAATGCAATGACACCCGAACCCAACTACAATAATTACACAAAGGAACAACTTATTAACGAAATAAAAAAATTTTCTCAAAAGACAAATAAATATGGCTTAGTATGGGAAAATGATAAAGTTCGTGAACAAATAATTACAGACTGCAAAAATAAATTTCCCGTTTTTACAGAAATTAAAGAGAAAAAATGCCCCCCAATCGGAATGCCGCACCACCCCGAAGGGGGAACTGACGGAATAACGTCAAAAACTCCCCCTTCGGGGGCTGGGGGGCTTACGCATATCCTCATAGAAGGTGATAATTACCACGCCTTAACTGCCCTTAACTATACTCACGCAGGAAAAATAGACGTAATTTATATAGACCCTCCATATAACACAGGCAACAAAGATTTTGTTTATAACGATAGATTTGTGGACAAAGAAGATGCTTACCGCCATTCAAAATGGTTGTCTTTTATGGCTGCAAGGCTCGAACTTGCCAAAAATTTACTTAAAGACACAGGCGTAATTTTTATTTCTATTGATGATAACGAACAAGCTAATTTAAAATTGTTGTGTGATAGGATTTTTGGAGAAAATAATTTTATTGCAAATATGATATGGAATAGTTCTACTGGTGGCGGAATAAGAAGTAAATATTTCAATAATTGCCACGAATATATTTATTGCTATGCTAATAATATTCAAAATCTACCTACTTTTTATGCTACTTTATCTGATGAAGCAATAAAACAATATAATAAACAAGATGATAAAGGTTTGTATAGAGAAAAAGATTTTGCTTGGAAAAATAGTTCAAACAATCCTAATCAAAAATATTTAATACAATGTCCAGATGAGAGTTTTGTGCAACCACCCAAAGGTTATTTATTTAGATTTATCAAAGAAACTTTTGAACAAAATTTAAGAAATGGTACGGTAGTTTTTAAAAAAACAAATACAAGCCCTTTAATAGACGAAAATGGAGTAAAAGCTAAGTGGAATATCTATATAAAAAAATATTTTGGAGATGGAAAAGGAGCACCAACTTCTGTTTTGCCAAAAGGTAGAGTTCCTTTATCAAATAATGGGACAGCAGTTATTCAAGATATGTTTGAGAATAGAGTATTTAATAATTCAAAACCTGTTGAATTACTAACATATATTTTAGAATTAAATAATAAAGAAAATTCTATTATCCTCGATTTCTTTGCAGGTTCAGGAACTACTATGCACGCCGTTATGCAGTTGAATGCCGAAGATGGCGGGCAACGTCAGTGCATTTTAGTAACAAATAATGAAAATCAGATTTGCGAAAATGTAACTTATCCACGTTGCCAAAAAGTGATTACAGGCTATACCACACCCAAAGGTCAAACGGTTAAAGGTTTGACAAACAATAACTTACGCTATTTTAAAACTATGTTTGTAGAAAATAGCAATAACCCAGACCAAGTAAAATTTGAATTGACCGAAAGTTGCACCGAATTATTATGCTTGCGTGAAAATGTTTTTGAGTTGTATAAAGCTACCCAAGATTATAAAATTTTTAGTGATACAACTTTGACAACGGGGTTAAAATACGTAGCCATTTATTACGATTTTCCAAGCCGAAGTTTGCAAAACCTTGCCAACGAATTAGCAGTCTTGCAAGGCGAAAAAAAATTATATTATTTCAGTTTAGATGGCAATAGTAAACCAGACATAAATTTTGAAAATTTAGGCGTAACCATTGAACCAATACCACAAAAAATAATAGAAACTTATCAAAATTTGATGAGGAAGTAATTTTTTTAAGTTCCGTTAGGACAATTCCATTGCGGACAACATATTTATAGCAGAATTAAGTGCCAATTTCTCAAAGTGCCGTAGGCACGACATATATTTCGTGCCTACGGCACTTTATGGAGGGGTAAAATAACAATACTATAAATATTTCGTGCCTATGGCACTAAAAAAAATTCTTAGCAGAATTGTATTGGACTTTATCAGCACATAAAAATTAATACGAAATTGTGCGGTAAAGTCCGCACTACAGAAACACTATGATAACCTTAAAACCTTACCAAACCGCAGCAGTTGATGAACTTGTGGAATCGGTGCAAAAATTATTAGCAAAAACAGATGTGTCAAATCGTCTGTGTATTTTCCAAGCTCCAACAGGTAGCGGAAAAACGGTGATGATGGCAAAATTTATAGACAAATTGCTTGAAAAACCCGAAAACACAACAGAAAACGATACTAATATTTGTTTTTTGTGGGTTACAGTCGGCAAAGGCAATTTGCAAGAGCAAAGCAAAAAAGCCTTAGAAAAAGTTTTTGGCACTTTTCCACGTTGTGTGTTGTATGAAAATGAATATTTTGGCTCAAAAAAAGAACTTGATAATCAACAAGTTATCGTTATAAATTGGGAAAAATTGTATAACAAAAATAGCAAAACAGGCGAATGGAAAAATAGACTGATGCGTGATGGCGAATTTTATAATTTTCGGGAAGTGTTGCCAAATACCAAAGAAACAGGGCGAAAAATCATTTTAATTATAGACGAGAGTCATATTGGCGGAGGAAACGAGGCACTTCGCACACGAGAATTACGTGATATTATCAACGCAGATGTTACGATTGAAGTAAGTGCAACGCCAAATTTTACAATTTCTGCCACTGATATAAAAAAAGGAATTGCAGACCATATTCAGATAGAACCTTACAAAGTGATAGCCGAAGGAATGATAAAAAAGCAGTTGGTTTTTAATGTTGGTTTGTCAAATATTGAAGGAAAAGATGAACAAATAGCCCAAGAAATTTTATTGCAAGCAGCTTATAATCAACGTCTTGCGTTAAAAAATACGTATGAAATTGAAGGCACAATTTTAAATCCTTTGGTTTTAATTCAGTTGCCCAATAGCGAAGCAGGCGAAATAAAACGCCAAATGATTGAGCAGTTTTTGCGTGAAAAAGACATTAGCGAAGACAATGAAAAATTAGCAGTTTGGTTGAGTGATGACAAATCGGAGAGTTTGCCTTTTATCAATTTGCCGAATAGTCCCGTAGAATTTTTGTTGTTCAAAACCGCCATAGACACAGGTTGGGACTGCCCACGTGCAAGCATTTTGGTAAAATTTAGGGAAACAAAAAGTGTTACCTTTGAAATTCAGACGGTTGGGCGTATTTTGCGTATGCCCGAACAACGTCATTATGAAAACGAAATGTTAAATAGTGGCTATATTTATACCAATGAAGCACAAATTTTAATCAGTGCTGATGCCGATAAAAACCCTTATAACAACTTCAAAACGCAGATTTCCAAAAGAAAAGCTATTTATCAAAACCTTGAATTGCCTTCTTTTTATCATTCAAGAGTAGATTATGGCACAATTACCCAAAGTTTTTATGAAGTTTTAGAAAATGTTTTGTGTGAGGCTTTACAACTTGAAACAGACTTAAATCAAGTAGGTTTTTATGCAAAAAATTTGGAAAAAGCCCAGCAATACGGTTTTGATTTTAGCATTACCCGACAAAATGAAAGCATTTTAAAAGATACAAAAATTGCGATTTCAGACATAGAAAGTTTGGCAGGAAATACAATTAGTGGCGAAACTTCAAGTTACAAAAGTTCTGATGGCGATATTTTGATAAAACTCAATGAATTGATAAAACCGTATTTATTAGGAAATTTTGGTGCTTTGCGAGATTCCTCCTCTGCGGTTCGTAGTGGTTTTTATCAATGGTTTCGCAAATATTTTGATTTTAATTGTTTCAAAAATTCGGTGGCAATTCGTGTGCAAAGCATTATTATTACAGAACAAAATAGCTTAAAATTTCAACAATTATTAGAAAAAACTATTGCCATTTACAAACCTTTGCGAGAGGAAGAAATGCGAAAAAAACAAGCCGAAAGTGAAAAATATGAAATTTGGGAAGTGCCAGCCGAAGATTATTATAGTGCTGATAATGAATTAGTTAGCACAAAATTAAATATTTATGACCCTTGTTTTTTGCAAATTACAAGGTCGCAACCTGAAAAAGATTTTGAGAATTTTTTAGAAAATCAAGCCGAAAAAGTTTTGTGGTGGTATAAAAATGGGAATAATGGCAAAAATTATTTTGGCATAAAATATACAGAAAATAACGAAACACGAACTTTCTATCCCGATTATTTGGTGCAATTTCAGAACGGAAAATTAGGTATTTTTGACACCAAATCAGGAAATACTGCCAAAGATGCAACTCAAAAAGCTAACAGTTTGCAACAATATATTCAGGCACAAAATGCAGAAAAAAATAGCACAAAATTATTTGGTGGAATTGTTGTAAAAGACAAAGCCGAAAATTGGCGACTTAATCAAAGCCTTGATTATCAATATGATAGAAATAATTTTTCTGAAAGTTGGAGTTTTTTGAGTGAGGTAATAAAGTAAAGTTATAACTAACAGTTCTCAAAGAACTGTTAGTTATAACTTTACTTTTTATTTCAACCAATTTGCAACTTCATCAGGTGTCGGATTTTTAACATTTTCCAATTTCATTTTCTTACGCATTCCGCACACATCATTATGTAATTTTGTTGGAATAGCTTTTTTGAAATCTTCTATTGTTGGATAAGCCATTTTCATTAATACTTGTACCAAATCTGGATTTACGCCTAAAGCCAAATAATCTGCCTCTGTTGGTGCTAAAATTACTTTTTCTGCTCGCATTTGTGGAAAAAACAACACATCTTGAATCGAAGCACTGTTGGTCATTATCATTGTTAAACGGTCAATTCCAATACCAAGTCCTGCCGTTGGAGGCATTCCATGTTCCAAAGCCCGCAAAAAATCGTCGTCAAGCATCATGGCTTCTTCATCTCCACGTTTGCCCAATTCTAGTTGGTCTTCAAATCGTTGGCGTTGGTCTATTGGGTCATTTAACTCTGAATACGCATTACAAATTTCTTTGCCATTACAAATTGCCTCAAATCTTTCTACCAAACCTGCTTTACTGCGGTGTTTCTTTGCCAATGGCGACATTTCTATCGGATAATCCATAATAAAAGTTGGCTGAATGAGTTTTTTCTCACAATGTTCCCCAAAAATTTCATCAATTAATTTCCCTTTTCCCATTGTGCTATCCACTTCAACACCAAGTTTTTTAGCAGCTTCACGCAATTCATCTTCATTCATTTCCGAAATATCAACGCCTGTAAAATGTTCAATAGCAGATGCCATTGTGAATCTTGTCCAAGGACGTTTAAAATCTATGATATTTTCACCAACTTGCACTTGTGTTTTTCCATGCAAAGTAATTGCAATTTTCTCTACAACTTCCTCTACCAATTCCATCATCCACAAATAATCTTTATAGGCAACATATAATTCAATTTGGGTAAATTCAGGATTGTGAAAACGGCTCATTCCCTCGTTACGAAAATCTTTTGCAAATTCATAAACTCCGTCAAAACCTCCTACAATCAACCTTTTTAGATATAATTCGTTTGCAATTCGCATATACAAAGTCATATCTAATGTATTGTGATGGGTTTTGAAAGGTCTTGCAGCAGCACCACCATACATAGATTGCAAAATCGGTGTTTCAACCTCCAAATACCCTTTTTCATCTAGATAATTTCGCATCACATTCACTAATTGTGTCCGTTTTTTGAATGTTTCACGCACTTCCGGATTCACAATTAAATCTACATAGCGTTGACGATAGCGTTGTTCAGGATTTTCAAAAGCATCATATACTTTTTCATTTCCTTGCTCATCAATTTCACGTTTTACAATCGGCAATGGCTTTAAGGCTTTGCTTAAAACTTTAAATTCTGTAACATGAATCGTAATTTCTCCTAATTGCGTAGTGAAAACATAGCCTTTTACGCCAATAATATCACCAATATCTAATAATTTTTTAAAAACTATATTGTATAAAGTTTTGTCTTCATTTGGGCAAAGGTCATCTCGACGAAAATATAATTGAATACGTCCTGTTGCGTCTTGTAATTCGACAAAAGAGGCATTTCCCATGACTCTAAAACCCATTAACCTACCTGCAATAGAAATATTTTTATAGTTTAGCTTATCTCTTTCGTAATTTCTATGAATGTCATCGGCTGTAACATTGACCTCAAAAAGTTCGGCAGGATATGGGTCTATCCCTAATTTTTGTAGTTCTTCTCGTTTCTGGCGGCGTAAAATTTCTTGTTCGCTAAGTTGTTGCATTGTAAATATTTATTTTAATATTTATTTTGAAAGTCATTTAAAAAATCTTTTTAGGATTGCAAATATAGGTATTTTTGCTAAAAAATTGCAAAATTTTGTAATTGTTTATAAATCTTCCTCGCCAAGTTTTTTAACCACATAGACACATAGAAAAAATAAAAACAAAGCTATGTGTGCTATGTGTCTATGTGGTTAAAAAAATTTGATGTATAAAACTTATAATTATTTAGATTTACAAACTCTTTTTCAAAAACTTAGGGCAATTTTTTTGAGATTGCAACCAATTTTCTATGCTATCTGCCCAAAATTCTGATGCCTTAAAAGTTGGGTGTGCACCATCTTTAACTCTTTCAAAAACCATGTCTTTTGACACAAAAAACTTGTCATTGCCCACACTTTTAGCAACCATTTCATGAATACCTGTATCTGGTTTCCAATTTGGAGGTCCTACCCAAGTATAATTGGTGCTGTCAATTTGTTGCAAAATTTTATCAATAAAAACCTGACGACCTTTAATATTTGGAATAAATAATTCGTTAGAACCCAAAGTGAACAATACAAAATCTGGGTGGTGTTTGTTAATAATTTTCTGTAATGTATCTGATTTTCCCCACCAAACCGTTGTAGAACCATACCAAGGCACATATTTAACGGTATAATTTTTTCGGATTTTAGCTTTTTTCAAAAATGCCAAATATAAACCATCACCCATAGAATCTCCTGTAATCAATAACATCGGTTTTTTTTTTATGCTACCTTTGGTATTGTTAAGCATATTTTTATGGACAACAGTCGCAGTGTCTTTTGTCAAAATAGAGATTTTCTTTTGTTGCACCGAGTCCATTAAACCTATAAATGCTGTGCTTGTTATTTTTGGAGTTGTTGCAGTGATTGCAGTTGCCTTTGTATTTTTAATATTTATTCTGTCTATTGTTTTGGTGTTATTTTTCTCACAACTGAGTAATATAACTGATAGACATAGTAAGGGAAGTATTTTTGTGCGAAACATGTAGAATAGCTATGAAATTGTATTTAATGTAAGTTGTGTAGAATGTACCGCACCCTTTAGGGTGCAAGGTTTTTAATAAATTTGCTTTGCAAATTTATTAAAACCTTTAAAATGAAATTTATTTAACAATTTTATTGCTATTTTGCAACAACCTTACAGTTGAAGGCAACCCCCGCCAAAGGGTGCGGTACAATTTACTACACAACTTATATATTTTGCTTATGGAAACTTTGGAAATTTAGAGAAATCGGGTTTGCGTTTTTCTAAAAATGCTTTTTTACCTTCCGCTGCTTCTTCCGACAAATAATATAATAAAGTTGCATTTCCTGCTAATTCCTGTATGCCTGCTTGTCCGTCAAGTTCTGCATTGAAAGAACATTTTAACATGCGCAATGCCAATGGAGATTTTTCTAAAATCTTTCTGCACCATTCAACCGTTGTTTGTTCTAACTTTTCAATAGGCACAACTTTATTTACTAAGCCCATTTGCAAAGCCTCTTGTGCATCATAAACATCGCACAAATACCAAATTTCACGTGCTTTTTTCTGCCCAACCAAACGTGCTAAGTAAGATGCCCCAAAACCACCGTCAAAACTTCCAACTTTTGGCCCTGTTTGTCCAAACTTTGCGTTTTCAGCCGCCACAGTCAAATCGCAAATTACGTGCAACACATGACCACCACCAATTGCCCAACCAGCAACCATTGCAATAACAGGTTTTGGAATAGAACGGATAAGTTTTTGAAAATCCAAGACATTTAAACGAGGCACACCATCATCACCCACATAACCACCAACACCTCGCACACTTTGGTCGCCGCCACTACAAAAGGCTTCATCACCTTCGCCCGTCAAAATAATTACACCAATTCTATCGTCATAACGACACATGGTCATGGCATCAATCATTTCTTTAACAGTCAATGGCGTAAAAGCATTGCGTTTGTGAGGTCGGTTTATGGTAATTTTACCAATACCTTCAAAGTAATCAAATTTGATTTCTTCGTAATCTTTAATTTTTTCCCAAGTATATTGCATCTGATTTGTTATGAATATTTATGAATTGTAATTTTTTAGGGATTTAAAATTAAATTGTAACATAGACTTTAGTCTGTGATATGCTACAGACTAAAGTCTGTGTTACAATTTGATATTCGATTTCAAACATATTCCTAAAACTCAAAATTAAGAAATAAAAGCAAATTTTCTATTCCTTGTTAAAAAAACTTAATCTCTAACAAAATTTTATATTTTCGTGTAACTTTACATTTTAGAACTAATAACTAACAGTTCTCAGAGAACTGTTAGTTATTAGTTCTAAAATGTAAAGCACTAAAATACATGAAAAATATATTCAACTCTTTTATTTTCATATTCCTACAAATAATTATTTGTAGTTTAATTTCTATACACACATTTGCCCAAAATCGTCTTATTTTCAATGACAGTTTTAATGACAACAGTCGTTATTGGCGAATTGGTGCAGATTTTTCAGGCAATTATTCCATACAAAATGGTCAATTATTGCTTGAACATCGAGTTCCAAATGGTTACAAAACACAAACAAGACCTGTTTATGTGCATCCTGCAAGAGATTTTAAGATAACTTGCAATATTTTACAACAACAAGGTGATGACCGTAATGGTTTTGGTTTAGTTTGGGGAATGAAAGACGAAACTTATTTTAATGCCTTAGAAATTACTTCAAATGGTAAATTTATTGTCTATTCAATGGATAATGACCAGATGAAAACTGTCGTAAAATGGACTTCTTCAGCTGATTTAATGGGTTTTAGCCAAAATAATACCTTAACTTTACAACAAATTGGTAACAATACTTACGTCTATATCAATGGAAAACAGCAAGTTTCGTTTCCAAGTCTTGTGTTTTTTGGCAGCAAAATGGGCTTTGTAACTCATGGTACAAGCATTGTTTCAGTCGATGATTTGAGTGTCTATCAAGATGGAATTGGTGAAATTAATTTGGTAAAAGATTTGAAATTTGATGATAAAAGCAAAGAAAATTTAGGTACAAATATTAATAGTAAACTTGATGAGTTTGCTTGCAAAATAGCACCAGATGGAAAAATGCTGTATTATGTGCGAAATGGCGACCCATCTGATATGTTTTCGGCAGGAAGACAGGATATTTGGTACTCAAAACTACAAAATGATGGCAAAACTTGGGGTTTAGCACAACCTCTCAACGAGTTATTAATGGGGCAAGCAAATGCTGTTATTTCTGTGATGCCCGACAATAATAAGTTGATGTTATTTCGCAATGGAAAACTTTTTTATGTGCAGCGACAAGCAGGAGGTTGGGGTGCATTGCAAGCTGTGATTATTCAAAATGACTACAATCGAGGACAATTATCAAGTCATTGCTTCGGTGCAGACCAAAAAACTTTGATAACTTGCGTAGAACGTGATGATAGTATGGGTGGTATGGATATGTATGTAAGTTTTTTGCAAAATGATAATACTTTTTCAGAGCCTAAAAATTTGGGTGCAACACTCAACACGCCAACTGATGATTTTTCTCCTTTTTTGGCTGCTGATAGCAAAACTTTATATTATGCAACACAAGGAAAACCTGGTTATGGAAATATTGATATTTTTGTTACTCGCCGCCTTGACGATTCGTGGACAAATTGGACAGAGCCGCAAAATTTAGGTGCTACAATTAATACAGAAGATAACGAATCTAATTTTAATATTCCTGCATCGGGAGATTATGCTTATTTTGCTTCAACAAAAGATGCTTTGGGTGCAAAAGATATTTTTCGTGTTAAATTACCAAAAGAAGTACAACCTGAGCCTGTTGCAATTATTTATGGCAAAGTGCGAAATCGCAAAGATAATGCAGCTTTGAGTGCAGCCATGACTTATTTCAACCAAACAGAAGACATCATTATTGGGCAGGCAAATGCAGAACCAGCCAACGGAGAATATAAAATTGTTGTGCCGTTGGGTAAAAAATATAAAATTGCAGCACAACATCAAGGTTTTATTGATGCCCAAGATAGCATTGATGTAACAAAATTAACAGAATATAAAGAAATTCAGTTGGATTTATACCTTATACCTCTTGAAGAAGGGCAATCTGTACGACTTAGTGGTGTTTATTTTGTGCAAGGCGAAGAAACTTTATTGTCAAGCTCTTTTCCTGAACTCAAAAAATTAGTAAAATTACTTAAAGATAACCCAACTATGGAAATCCGACTTGAAGGTCATACTGATAATCAAGGAAGTGGTTATTTGAACCAAATTTTGTCTGATAAACGAGTAAAAGCAGTGAAAAAATATTTAGTAACACAAGGAATTGCAGATAATCGTATTCGCACACAAGGTTTTGGAGATAAAAAACCTGTGGCAGATAATAATAATGTAGAAACTCGGAAATTGAATAGAAGAGTGGAATTTGTGATAATAAAAAAGTAATTATGAATTATGAATTATGAATTATGAATTATGAATTACTTTTTTACCTCATAAAATTCATAATTCATAATTAAAGAAAAGACATTACTTTGTAAAATAATATGTGCTAAATACATCAAATCCGTGTGAAAGTTTCATATCATCAAAACGGTAGCCAAAGTTTTGATTTTTAGGTCTTGGACTTGTTTTCACTTGTGTCAAATAATTAGGCAATGCAGCCATCAAGCCTTTATCTTCTTCAATGTTGCCATAAACCCAAACTTTTGTGTCTTTTTGGTCTAAACCTAACTCTTGCACCACCAACATGATGTAATATATGCTATCTGCATCATCTTTTACGCTAAAAGAATTAGCAAAATTTAGTTTGCCATTTTTAAAATGTGCCACACAAATACTACTTTTATCATATAAGATGTGCAAATTTCTATTGTCTAATTTGTCAGGAGATTTTGACAATCCTTCAATAAAAGCTGAACCTTGATGCACCCAAATTACTTCTCTATCTCTATATGCTATTTTTGACCAATCTGAAATATTTTTAGGTATTGCAAAATGACAATAACAATTTTGAGATAAATGTTGAGTATTGTGCATAGTGTATGCTTGTTTATCAATATTGGAAGTCAGTTTCAAAAATACGGCAGTATAGTTTTCGTGATGAAATTCATCGGGCACAAAACCATAGTGCAAACCACAATCCATAAAATAAATAGCTTTCCAATTTGCAATATTCAAAAAAGCATGGCTTTTCACAAAATTTGCTAAACCTACAGACATTGTACTTTCGTCTTCTGCATAAATATCGTGATATTCGTAAGCAACACAACGGTCTATTTTTGTATCAAAAACAGCTACTTCAATATAAGTTTGTGCAAATTTTATGCACAAAAAATATTGTGCAAGTGTGTCCATATTAAATAAGTCGTCTTTGACTTTGGTGCGTAGTTTGTGGGTTTGCATTTTTTAGTTTTTAGTTTTTGGTGCTGAGTTTTTAGTTTTTAGTCCTTAGCTTTTAGTCGTTAGTTTTTAGTTTTAACTCAACACTAAAAACTAAGGACTAAGAACTCAAAACTAAGAACTCAAAATAGTACGTTGTTCTATTCTTTTTTCATAATCTTTTCCTTGAAAAATATACTTTACAAATACCCCAGGTGTATGAATTTGGTTAGGGTCTAACTCTCCTGCTGGTACAAGTTCTTCTACTTCTGCAATCACAATTTTACCTGCTGTTGCCATCATAGGATTAAAGTTGCGTGCTGTGCCTTTATAAATCAAGTTGCCCATTGTGTCTCCTTTCCATGCTTTTACGAAGGCAAAATCTGCGGTTAATCCTTTTTCCATAAGATACATTTTGCCCTCAAATTCACGTGTTTCTTTGCCTTCGGCTACCTCTGTGCCAACACCTGCGGGTGTGAAAAATGCAGGAATTCCAGCACCACCAGCCCTAATTCTTTCAGATAGTGTACCTTGTGGTAATAATTCTACTTCTAGTTCACCTGCTAATAACTGTCTTTCAAATTCTGCATTTTCGCCTACATAAGACGAAATCATTTTACGTATCTGCTTAGTTTTCAGCAATAAACCCAAACCAAAATCATCGACACCTGCATTATTAGAAATAGCTGTTAAGCCTTTTACACCACTTTCTAACAAAGCTGCAATGCTATTTTCAGGAATTCCACACAAGCCAAATCCGCCGACCATAATTGTCATATTGTCGGTTAAGCCTGCTAATGCTTCTGATGCATGTTGAATTACTTTTTTCATGTTGTTGGTTAAGTATTGATAAATATGAGTTATAGATTACCTTTTTGTAATTTTTTGCTAATATTTCGGCATAATTACTTTGTCTATAATATGCACAGTACCATTTGATGCTTTCAAATCTTTTTCTACAATAGTTGCACCTTCAATAGTAGTTTTACCATTTGTTGTTGCCACATTTAAGGCATTGCCTAAACTACTTTCGGTGGTTTTCAAATTTGCAGATGATACATTGCCTGTTACAATATGGTTTTTTACTAAATCTATTAATTGTTGTTTATTTTCAGGTTTCATCATTGTTGTTAATTGTCCACCAAGAGCTTCAAGAGCTGCATTATTTGGTGCCAATAACGTAACAGGATTTGCATTGCCACCTGTCAATAAATTAGTTAAGCCCGCAGCTTGAATAATAGTTACAAACTTAGAAAGTTTTGGATTTTGTTGTGCCAAACTTAGTAAAGTGCTAACAGCCATCTGTTTGCCAATTTGCTTTAAATCTTGTGCTTGCATGTTGCAAATACTGCTTGCTGTTAAGATAGCAAAAATAAAAATTATTTTTTTCATGATTTGACAGTTTTAAAATTCATTTTCAGACCTTCAAATGTATTTAAAAGTTTCATGTTTTACAATTTTTACCATCATTTTATAGAATTTCTATATTATATTTTTGTCATTCTAAATTATTTGTGCAATATCTCACAAAAATCTGGTATTATTACATGAAAAGCCTCTCTTAATATTAAATAACTCCCAAAAAACCTTATATTTGGCTTGTAAACATTATTACAAAACTTAAAATCATTTTTATGAAAAATCTAATTCTCTTAGCAGTTTTAGCCTTCGGAATTGGCACTGCTGCCCAAGCCCAAAATGTGGCTATCAACACAGATGGAAGTACTGCCAATGCCTCCGCAATTCTTGACGTTAAAAGCACCACACAAGGTATGCTTGTCCCTCGTATGACTGCTGCCCAACGAACAGCCATTAGCACACCCGCAACAGGTTTGTTAGTTTATCAAACAGATGCAACAGCAGGTTTTTATTTTCACAACGGTTCGGCTTGGGTGTCATTAAACACAACTACTGATGCAGCAGCCTTGACTTCGGGGACTTTGCCCGTAGGTCGTATGCCTGCACTCACAGGTGATGTTACGACAAGTGCAGGAAGCACAGCCACCACCATTGCCAATAATGCAGTAACTACTACAAAAATTAATGATAATGCAGTAACCATAGCAAAACTGCCAACAGGTGCAACAGGAACTACTTTTTTAAGAGGTGATGGCACGTGGCAGACCCCTGCAGGAGGTGCTGCTGCCCCTACATTTTTAACAAAAACAGCTAACTACACAATAACAAGTACTGATGTAGCAACTGACCTAATTATTGTAAATACAACAGCAAGTACTGTTCTTACGTTTACTTTGCCAAGTGCAAGTGCAGCAGGAGCAGGAAAAAAAATATATATTTCTGGCAGACCATTAGGAGTATCTCAATCTATAAATGCTATATGTAGTGGTGCTGATACTTTTGTGGGAGTATTTATGCCTGCAAGTGCTACTAACATTAATACAGCTCTAAGTGCCAATGCTTCTTGGGTTAATTTAGTAAGTGATGGCGTAAATAAATGGTATGTAGTTGGATTATATTACTAAAAAAGTATATTTTGCCTTAGTAGCTTTCGGGTTTAGTTATATTATCAAAGCCTAAAATGTGGCAATCAACACAGATGGAAGTGCTGCCAATATTTCCAATTCTTAACTTGAAAAGTCTTCAGAACTTATAAAGTAGCAATTAGTGCTAACCTAATAACTAAAATCATTTGGCTATTAGGTTTTTTGACAATTTAGAACAGGTTTTTAGCTAAGGCAAAATTACAATTTAATTCCTAATATTGAAATGTCATCACGTTGCGACCTATTTTGTTGAAAATCTTTAAGTTCTTGGTAAACTATTTTTTGTTGTTCAGGCATTGATAGTAAGGTGTTACTTTCTAAAATTGTAGTAAGTTTTTCCATACCAAATTTTTCTCTTTCAGGATTATCTTGGTCAACATAACCATCAGACATTAAATACAATAAATCTCCACGTCTTAACATCAGTTCATAGTCTGTAAAATGTGCAGTTTTACCTTTAAACCAACCACCAATAGGTTTGCTATCTCCTTTTATGCGTTGAATTTGCAACTCATGTTGTTTTTTATATAGCAAAGGTCGTTTTGCACCTGCAAAAATCACAATAAAGTCAATAGGACTAAGCCTTTCCATAGAACAAATACAAACGTCCATACCATCATCATTTGTTTTGTCTTCTTGTCTTAAAAGTGCTTGAACCCCTGTGTGTAAATTTTCTAATATGGCAGCAGGTGAAATAATATTACGTTGTTTCACAATTTCATTGAGCAACGAAATTCCAATTAAAGACATAAAAGCTCCTGGAACACCATGACCAGTGCAATCTACAACAGCCGCAAAAACTCTATCTTCTAAGGTTGCACACCAATAAAAATCACCACTTACATAGTCTTTGGGCAAGAAAACTACAAAATATTCTGCAAAAATCTTTTTCAAAAATGTTTCGGCAGGCAGCATGGCTTTCTGCATGGTTTCAGCATATCTCAAACTGTCTGTGATGCTTTTATTTTTTTCTTCAATAGTTTTAGTTTTTTCTTCTACTTGTGCGTATGCCTTTGCATTATCTAAAGAAATTGCAGTATAGGCAGCTAAGTTTTTGAGTAAATTTATATCAAATTCATCAAAAGCATTTTTTGGATAACTTTGTATGCTAATTACCCCTTCCACAGTTCCATCAACAATCAGTGGCAAATAAATAATAGACAGCGTAACATCAGTACCCATAATTAAACAAGACTCAGGGAAATAACTTTCATACTCCTCCACATAGTTTTGAATTACAATATCACGTTTTTCCAATGCACAAATAACACTTAATCTACTTGGGTCATTTAATGAAATTACTTCGGGTTTCAAACGTGTGCCTTTATCAATGCAATAACTATCTTCTAAAACATTTAGGTTTTCATTCACAATCATTACTCTAAAACAATCTAATTCAATAGTTTCTTTAACAAATTCGTATAACCTCATAAAAGTTGTTTCAAAATCTAAAGAAGATGTAAGCTCCTGACCTATTTTACTTAAAAGTCTAACGTCTTCTAAGGTGTCTGTGAGTTGGTTTTTTTGGTTATTGATTTCTAAATTGGCTTTTTCTAAGTTATGACTTTTTTCTTCTACCTCATCTTTTTGCCTTAAAACTTCAATATTAGCTAACTTTAAACTTTGGCTTTGTTCTTCTAATATATCTTTTTGCTTTGTAATTTCTTCTTTCTGTGCATTAATTTCATCATTTTGCTCTTGTAATAAGTTGTTTTTTCTGCGAATATTACGCAAAGTCCAAAGACCTGCAAACGCAATAATCAAAACTAAGACAATAATTGCTAAACCACTATAACGAATAATTTTTTCTGTTTCCTTTTCTGCATTTAGCAATTCTATTTGTTTTTTCTGCTTTTCATCATTCAACATGGCTTGCATTTTTGCCAAATCTTCGCTGCCTGATGCGTTATACATTGAATCTTTATAAATTGTTGCCAATTTATAATAACTTAATGCCTTTGCAGAGTCTTTTAAACTTTCATACGAAGTAGCTAATCGGCGGTAAAAACTTTCTAATTGGTCTTTTGAACCTGTTTGTTTTGCAATGCCAAGTCCTTTTTTGAGGAATGGAATTGCCTGTTTATATTGCCCTTGCAAATGATAAACTTCGCCAATAGCATTAAGATTTACTATTAAAAGCACCCTATCTGCGGTTGCTTGTGCACCTGCAATAGAAAGATTGTAGTAATATGCAGCCTGCAAATAATCTTTTTTAGCTTTATGAGCATCACCTAAACTATTTTGCACATTGGCAACCTCGTTTGCATCTTTTAGTCTTACACTTGTTTGCAAAGATTGGTTGAGTAAAGCAATACCCTCATTAATTTTCTTTGTATCATTTGCTTGCTTTCCTACTTCCACATAAACTAATGCCATATTATTTTGAATCATGGCAGTGCTTTGTTCATCTCCAAGTTCCTCATAAATTTCTAAGGCTTTCTGATAATATTCCGAACCTTGTGTAGGGTTTTTTAGATAATTTACATACACATTGCCAATATTGTTATAACTACTTGCCACACCAAGTTTGTTATTTTGTTTTTCATACAATTTTAAAGCTGCGGCGTAGCAAGTTAAGGCAGAATCTGAGCCACCTATATTTTCGTATAATATGCCTTTTGTGTTGAGTGCTGTTGCAATTCTTTTATCTAATTTATATTTTTGGGCTATTTCCATTGCTTCAATGGCATAAGGTAAACCTTCTTTTGGAGAAATTTTTAAAAGCTGATTAGCTAATCTAATAAGTGGAACTATTTTAGTTGTGTCATTAGGCAATGTAAGAATAACTTTTTTTAGGCTATCTATTTTAGTTTGAGCAAAACCCACATTAGAAGTTAAAAAATTACAGACCAAAAAATTGCACGATAAAAACAGCACAACAAAAGAAGTTTGTAAGTTATTGAGATATTTGATGGCTGTATTCATTTGACAATATAGTAAAATATTTTAAATGTAAGTATTTTTCATTACTATCAAAAATATTATGCCAAAATCATAAAATAAATTAACAAAACAATATCTTTGCAATACTATTATGTAAAAATATGAAAGAACAGATTAAAATAGATAGAATTCCAAAACATGTGGCTGTAATTATGGACGGAAATGGACGTTGGGCAAAGCAAAAAGGATTGGCAAGAGTTTTTGGTCATCGAAATGCAATAAAAGCAGTGAATGAAATTACAGAATCTGCCGCAGAATTAGGCATTAAATACCTAACTTTGTATGCTTTTTCAACAGAAAATTGGAATAGACCTGCCGCCGAAGTTTTTGCTCTTATGAAACTTTTGGTAAGAACTATAAAAAATGAAACAAAAACATTATTAAAAAATAACATTAAATTAGTAGCTATTGGAGATTTAGAAAAGTTACCAAAAGATTGTGTCGAGGAGCTTAATCAAACGATAGAATTGACCAAAAACAATACGGGCATGACTTTGATATTAGCATTAAGTTATAGTGGTCGTTGGGAAATTATCAATGCAGTCAAAACTCTTATCAAAGATGTTACAGAGGGAAAACTAAATTTTGATGCAATTACAGACGAAATTTTTAGTGAATACTTAAATACAAGTGCCATTCCAGACCCTGAACTTATTATTCGTACCAGTGGTGAAATGCGAATTAGTAATTTTTTATTATGGCAATTAGCTTATTCTGAGTTGTTTTTTACTAATGTGTTATGGCCAGATTTTAGGAAAGAACACCTTTATGAAGCATTGCTTGATTATCAATCAAGAGAAAGACGTTTTGGTAAAATAAGTGAACAAGTTGTGAGATAAGTAGTTGTAAGTTTTAAATTGTCAGTTTTAAGTTTTTTAAATTTTTGATTATCAATAAGTTATCATTTAACTAATATTATTCAAAATACCCATTAATTTAGCTCTACTACTTAATTTAGTGGTTGTCCGACATTTTTTGTGGAAAACCGTTTTAAAGTGTTGTTTTCTGTTCCGTTAGGAACTATATATTGGTAGCACAATAAACCCTCGCATCCTGTTTTTGCTTCGTTAGGAGCTATATATAGCTCCTAACGGAGCAAAAACAGGGGAAAAAGTAAAATTTTCTACCAATATATAGTGCCTAACGGCACAAAATCTATAATTTACAAAATTGTGAAAATTGTGAAAAATGTTACAAAAATAGTTTTCCACAAAAATTGTCGTAGAACCAATTTAGTCTATAAATACTTATGAAAAAAATTATTATTGGTTTTGATTTGACAGAAATAGATGAAATATTGTCGTCATACATTGCTTTTTTGTCAAAATTTTGGCAACCTGAGCACATTTATATTCTTCATGTTACTAACTCTTTAACTGAATATCAACAAGAAAAACAGTTAGTTTGGAATACTGATTTATCTATTGAAGAATTTTTAAAAGGAAAACTAAAACAAACAGTCAGTAAATATTTTTCCACTGACTTATTAGAAAAAACGGAATTTATTATTGGAGAAGGCAACAGCCATGAAGAAATGTTGCATTGGTCGGTGGTAAAAGAAACTGATTTAATTGTGGTTGGGCGTAAACATTCTTTGGAAGGAAGTGGCATGATGCCTCAACAATTTGCTTTAAATACGCCTTGTTCTGTATTGTTAATACCTGAAACCATAACACAAAACCTTGATACTGTGCTAATTAGCTGTGATTTTTCTATTTATTCACGTAAAGCAACAGAAATAGCCATAGCATTAGTAAATAAAGTTCCTTATGCCTCATTATATTGTCAATATATTTTTGATAGCCCACATAGTTGGGTTAGTAAGGAAGTCTATCAAGTTGAAATAGAAAAAGCAAGGAATAAGGCAGAAACTTCTTACGAAAAATTTATACTTGATATAGACACGCAGATGCTAACAATTATACCGTTATTGGCACCAGGAAATGAAAATGACGATTTTGTTAGAACCTATCAAAACGCAAAAGATATTGATGCCTCTATGATTATTATTGGTGCAAAAGGCAGAAGTTTTATTAACCGTTTTTTTGACGAAAGTTTTACAAAGAAAATAGTTGAAATGAATAATAAAATACCTTTACTTATTGTCAAAATGGACAACTAGACCTTTGAAAATTACAAATCTTAGAGGTTTAAAACCTCTAAGATTTGACTAAATTCTATGAGTTTGTTTGTGGTTTGTATTTTGCTAGCTCAAAAATTTTCTTAGCATCTTTTTCTCTCATTAATTCAGGAATTGTAATTTGTGGGTTAGTTTCCATATATTTTCGGATAATTTGCCAACCCAACCAACGCCCAATTCTACCAGGGCATTCTGTTCCAATTTCTGCTGTGTTTGGTCTTTCTCCAACATAACGTGTTATTTTTTCGTGTAATGTTTCATAAAAAAGGTCATTTTCTACAAAAAAACCCCAAATCGTAGCTTCATTTCCTTTACTATCTATCATTTCTTGAGAAGTGTAGCCAATAATGGTGCTATCAGCAACTTTTGGCAAGGCTTTTTCCATAAAATAGTATGTTTTTCCAAAATACATCATCTCGTTTAGCAGACTTTTTTTGCGAAAATCCATCTCTGTTTCATTGTATTTATTAGATAAAAACATAACCACAGTAGGTACAATAAAATCTTTGCGATAACGGCGAAAAATATAATTTGGTGTATCTTTCATACGATATTGTGCCTTTTCTCCTAAAAATACATCTAAGCCTACAATAATAATACTATCTGACACATAAATATCACTTTCAAAACCTGTTACCACCGTATAAATTGGCGGAGGAACAAAATCTGGATAATTATTTTTAATGATAGCAAAAGCCTCACTAAATTCAGCTGCAATATCTGACATATTACCAAAATAGTCATTCGTCTGTTGGGTGAGTGTGTCTATGTAGGTACTTGATGCAATACGCAACAAACTATTTTCTATCACAGAATCAGGTACAATGCCTTTTTGCAGGTATTGGCGTGCAAAAATCTCATTATCAGCTAAAAAATTTTTTACATCTTGCTGATTTTGAATATTTTGAACTTCTCTTTCAAGTCGTTTAATCTCGACTTTTGTTGTGGCTTTATTCAAGTCCAATTTTTGTTGCTTGTCGGCAGAGCTGGTAGAATAGACAAGCAAAAAGGTTGCGATAACAATAACTAGGTTAAATTTGTCCCTAAATAATAGGAATACAAGGCTCATATAAGAGTTTTTGAGTGTAAATCACAATTTCTTAAAACTTGTAATTTTAAGTCGGCTGCGATTTTTGACCGAATATCTTTTGAATAATTATGAATTATGAATTATGAATTATGAATTTTTTGACATATTACAGAATAATAATTCATAATTCATAATTCTTTTACATTTTCGTAAACATCTTTCATTGTTAATTTAACACCAATAGAGGACAATAATATTTCATTTTCTTTGTTATCATAAGTTTCATAAAACCATCTTTTATCTGTACTGCGTGTATAATGTGCTATATATAACTGGTCTTGGGAAATAATCAAATATTCTTGCAAAGTTTCTATACTCCTATATTCTCTTAATTTGTCATCAAAATCTAATTTTTCAGAACTTGGTGACACAACTTCTACTACAATTAGCGGATTTATAACCCATTTTTTATCATTTAATTCAATTTTTTCGGGCAAAACCGTAGCATCAGGTATTCTGTATTTTTGTGTTAAGGCAATATAAATATTCGGAGCTTGGGTATAAACTAAATAAGGTTCATCTAATAAAGCTATAAATAACCTGCCATGAATATTTGAAACAATTTTGTTATGATTTTCTGATGCCATTTCATATAATTCTAAAAGTTGTAAACTATCTTTTTCTTGCAATAACTGTTCTACTAACTCAACGGGCAAAGTTTCGCCATTGAAACGCCAAAGGATTTTTCCGTTGTCCATCTCAAAAAAATTACCGAGTTTATCACACAACAAATAATATTCATCGGCGGTGAATAACTTAGTTTTTGTTAGTATTTCATCGTTTTCTTTATTCATTTTTCACATTTTTATTCTTTTACTTCAAATCGTATAGGTAATGCTATTTTTTGCTTAACAAATTTTCCATTTTCACAAGCTGCTTTCCACTTTGTAGTTGTAATTACATCGCTAAGTTTATTGATATTCATATAATATTCTTCACAATTAACAAATATAATTTTCACATCAGATACTTTTCCATTTTCGCCTACCCAAAATATTAAATTTATATGAGTAGAACAGTTATATTTTGTAAAATTCGCATTTACACCTAATTGTTCTCTTATATTTTTATACAAACTTGAATAACCATTTTCGGGACTTGCTGCATAAGTTTGTGCAAAAGATGAATTATAAAATAAGAAAATAACTATGATAAGTATGATTTTATACATTTTTGCAGTTATTAAATCTCCTCAAAAACTTCTTTCAAATCTATTTCTAAATCGGGAAATAAATTGGGTATGGCAATATCATCTTCGGCATAAATTTTTTCTAAACTATATTTTTCATCAACTAAAATAAATTTTTGTACTATTTTTTCGTAAGGAAACACTATCCAATATTCACCTACGCCATTTTCTTGATATAATTGAAATTTATCTTGCACTTCGGTTTTGGAATTGCTTGGCGACAATATTTCTATAATTAAATCAGGAGAACCTGCACAACCTTTACTATCAATTTTACTTTTATCACAAATCACACACAAATCGGGTTGCACAACACTATAAATCTCTTTGTCTGCTAAAACAGATTTTTTGTAATTATATAATCTTACATCAAATGGTGCAGGAAAAACCGTACATTTTGCTTTATTGGCTTTCAAATAATTGCGAAAACACATTAAAAGTTCTGTACTAATTTCCTGATGCATAGGACTTGGTGCAGCCATATTGCGAATAAAACCCTTTAAAAGTTCTACCCTTTCCACAAATTGCCATGTCAAATAATCTGCATAGCTATATTGTTTTGTTAAATCTAATTCTGAAAGAGAAGTTATCATATTATCATTAGTCTTTTATATACTTGAAAATCTACAAATACTCCCCAAAGGCAATTTTTTTCCAAAACTATCAGTCAAATGTAATTCACCGCATTGTAAATTTTGTGGACTTGCAAAACTTGAACGGACAAGATTTTCGGCAATCATTGGCGAAAGTCCCATGGAGTACATGTTAAGAATAAAAAAATTATTTTCTTTATCTAAAAGTTGGCTACACAATTTTATCATTTCGTTGATATGCTGTTCCAATTTCCAAATTTCGCCATCAGCCCCACGTCCGTATGCTGGTGGGTCAAGCATAATTCCTTGATAAATTGCACCTCTGCGAACTTCTCTTTTCACAAATTTCATGGCATCTTCCACAATCCAACGAATATTATCAACGCCACTTGCCTCCATATTTTCTTTTGCCCAACTCACAACTTGCTTGATAGAATCCACATGTGTAACATCAGCACCTGCTTGGCGTGCAGCCACAGATGCCAAACCTGTATAAGCAAAAAGGTTTAAAACTTTTGGTTTTTGAGAAGATTGAGGTAATTTTGAACTAAGTCTTGAGGTTTTTTCGGCAATAAAATCCCAATTTGCAGCTTGTTCAGGAAAAATTCCCACATGCTTAAATGCAGATAACGAAGCCTTACACTTTAAATTGAGGTTTTTGTGGTTATAATTTACCCACCATTTTTCGGTTGTGTCTTTTTTGCTAAACCATTCGCCTTTATCAATTAATTGTTCAGAGCCTTTTTCTTTGGCAGGTTTAAAACTTGCAGATGCACGTTTATTCCATTCTTCGTTAGATAGAGATTTATCCCAAACGGCTTGTGGTTCGGGTCTTGCGGTAATCATGCTGCCAAATCTTTCTAATTTTTCAAAATTACCAGAGTCGATAAGCTCATACTCTTTCCAATTTTTAGGAGAAAAAGTTTGTAAATAACCAAACGAGGGTTTGTCTTCGGGGTTCATAAATATCTATAAACTATATAAATTTATTAAAATTTTATACAGTTTGATTAAATTTTGTGGTGCAAAGGTAAAAGGTTTTTATTAACAATATACAACTTTTTTATCAAAAAACTTACATAACACAAATACTAAAAAAATGTTAAATAATTAACCGAAATTGTGTAGTGTGGACTTCAGTCCACACATTTACGTTATTGCCT
>JAYTNF010000450.1:0-7432 GCA_043748455.1 Cytophagales bacterium | reverse complement strand
AGGAAATGCGAAAAATCAATACTTTTGATTGGAAACAAGGCTTTGCGGAGGTTTTTAAGGCTGGTGGTTTTGATTGTGTGATTGGAAATCCGCCTTATGTTAGAATACATTTATTAGAAAAAAAGCAATTAAATTATTTACAAACTAATTACAAAAGTGCAAAAGGTCAAACGGATTTATATTCTATTTTTATAGAAAAAGCTATTGCAAATTTAAAAGAAAATGGCTATTTATCTTTTATAAATCCTCGTTTTTTACAGTTTAATTTGGATAGCGAAGAAGTACGAAAAATATTATTAGAGCAAAATATTATTGCACTTGTTGAGGTTGGTAAAGCATTTGAGCAAGCAAGTACAGAATGTATGATTTTTGTAATGCAAAAAAATACTTTGCAAAATGCTATTCAGGTTTTTGAATATTACCCAAAACAAACATTAAATTTTGTAAAAAATGTCGAAAAATCTTTTTTCCAACTTTTACCAAATGTTATTTTCAATACTGTAATAACTCCTAATGAATTTAAAATTATACAAAAACTTAAAAATCAAGGACTTAATTTAAAGGAAATTGTAAATATTAAGCGTGGAATGGAGATTGGCAAAGTAGAAATAAGGAAAAACAAAAAAGGTATAAAAACATTATTAGGCGAAGATGTTAATGCTTATGTGATTGCCTACCAAAAAACATTTTGTTTGGCAAAACATAAAGAAATTAGTCGTTTGCAAAGTGTTTCTGAAATTGAAAAAGTCTTAATTAGACGAGTAGCAAATCATTTAATTGCAACTTATGACACTGAAAATTATTATTTTATTAAAAATTTGTACAGTTTAAGTAGCACAAAAATTAATCTAAAATATTTAACAGGTTTACTAAATTCTAAATTGCTTAATTTCTTCTTGAAAAAGTATTTTACAACTAAAAAAGAGGATATTTTCCCTGAAATTCAAGTTTACCAATTAGAACAATTACCGATAAAAATTCTCAATACAAGTAATAAATTTGAAAAACAACAACACGATAAATTAATTTTATTGGTGGAAAAAATGCTTGATTTGCAACAAAAAACTGCCTTAGCCAAAATTCCACAAGAAAAAATTATGTATGAAAGATTATTGCAAAATACTGATAATCAAATCAATAGCTTAGTTTACGAATTGTATGAACTGACAAATGAGGAAATTGAGGTAATAGAAAATCAAAAATGATAGATTTTTTAAGTATTTGGTTACCTTATCAACAGTTTGGGCAATGTACCAAAATAGCTAATTTTCTAAGCCCTAATTAGTGAAGACATAGTAGACAAAATAGAATAAACTTTATATTTTCCTTTGTTATCTTATTAGAATTGTTTTATTTGTATTTGAATTTTAGTAAATATTGTTTTGCTATATTATAAATACCTGATAACCAATATATTAATTTCATATTTCATACATTATACTCCATATTTATTACTTATGATACATACCGTTGCTCCTGGTGATACACTATTCAGCATTTCCCGAAAATATAGTATTACAACTGACCAAATTATTAATTGGAACAAACTCCCTGCAACTGGTGCTTTAAGCATTGGACAAAAAATAACCGTTGCTGCCACAACTTCGAGTGTCGGCACAACTTATACTGTTAAACCTGGTGATACCTTATTTAGCATTGCCTCACAATTCAAAATCAGCCCACAGGCGTTGCAAACCGCAAATAACTTAGCTGCTGCAAACCTTAGCGTTGGACAAAAATTAGTTATTCCTTCTGCAAGTGGTAGCGTAACAACACCAACTTATACACCACCACCTGCAACCATTAATGTAAGTGGCGGCGTAACAGGTGCAAGGTCTATCATTAAAGTAGGAGCAACAAACTTCTCGTTTCCTCATCCTGTAACAGGTGCCATGATTAATACGCCAAATTTTCGTGCTGTTAATTCTGGAATTGCATACGGAGGTGGCAATAGTCCCGCAAACTTGGATTTATCTTCTTTCATGAAAGCTGGTTTGTCAAATGCACAAGCACAAATGTTAAAAGAAGTTTCAAAACACGAAGGTTGTTTTGATGCTATTAATACATGGGATAAAGCCATTTTCTCTTTCGGTTTCATTCAACTTGCAGGTGGCGTAACAGGAAGTCGTCTTCCTGCATTTATGCTTAATCTCAAAACCAAAGAGCCTAATTTATTTAATGAGTTATTTCGTAAATTTGGTATTGATGTCAATGGAAATATTATTTCGGTTATTGACGATAATGGAAATAATCAAGCAGATACCAATGCTTACATGGCTTTGCAACGTAGCCGACAAATATGTGGAGTTTGGGCAAGGGCTGGCTATCACCCAAGAGTGGCAGAATTACAAATAGAGTCAGCAGCACAATATTATTTGATGCCTGCACTCACAAAAATTCGTTTAAACTTAACTATTGGGGGAACTGTTGTGCCAAATGTGCCAATTACAGACATTATTCGTTCGGTGGCAGGACAAGCAACATTGATAGATATTACTGTAAATCAATGGATTAACACAACAGGAATGTACTTTAAAGTTGCTATTGAAAAGGTGGCGAAAGCATCAGGTTTAAATACCTTAGACAAAATTAAAACCATAGATGAAAGGGCTATTTTACAAGAAATTGTTAATATTGCAACCTATTATTCTAAAACTCCGTCTACCACAGATGCCGCTTTTCAAAGACCAGATGCCTGTCTCAGAGTAGTAAAAAGAGCAGGAAGTATGATAACATCAGGGCTTTCCTTTGCTAAATAATAACAAGTTAAAACTTATTTACAGGTCATTAAGACTAAAATTATTGCGTAATTGTTCTAACTTTTTGTATTTTGTATATGTCGTAATTTTATTGTTTCGTTTTCACAAAGATAGAGAAATTGCTGTAAAAAACCTTTTGGAAAAGGGGAAATATGTTTTCCAGAAGGTTTTTTACTGCAAAAAATTATGTTGAATGTGTGCAGAAATAACAGTAACAAAATCTTTTAGTTCCTCATACATTGTCAAAACTTCTGTTTCTTCAAAAGAAACAAAATTACCATAATCACTTTCTGTTCTGCTTTCAAAAGCATTATACAAAATTTCTCCATATTTAGTGTCAAAAATGGCGGTTTTGATAAAGTTTTTATTAAACCAACCTAATAATTGTGAATGTTTAGAGGTTTGAAATTCATAGCCTAATGCTAAGGCAGTTAAGATATGAAACATTGCATAGTAAATCCTACTTACTGCAATGGCATAAAGTTTATTGGTGATTAAAACTTGAATGGCTTTAATTTCCTCATCAGTTTGTTCTATTCTATAACGAATAAGTGCTTGTCTATCGGCTAAATTCATAGATAAATACCATTTAAAATTGCTTGTGTGTATAAAGGTTGCTTGCCTTTTAGCGTATTGTCTAATTCAAATTGTGAAATGATTTTTATATCTAATAATACTTCATATTTTACACAAAGTTGATAGCAAATAGCTAAAATTTTGCGTTTTAGGCTATAAGAACACACATTTTTTAAGACTACCAACAAATCATAATCGGAGTCGGGTTTTGCATTGCCTTGTGCCTGTGAGCCAAATAAAATGACATTTTGTAAATTTTCGCCCAAATTTTGTGCAAGCAAATCTTTACTTTCTTTGATGACTGCTAACATAGTTTCTTTTAGGTTTTTCGTTTTCACAAAGATAGGGAAATTGTGAGAAAAAACCTTTTGGAAAATTTTAAAACTTTCCAAAGGGTAAAACTAAACTCCTACTATTTTTCAACTACATTGAAAGAATGTTTCACCTCAAAACTTACTCTTTAATAGCCTTAACAACTTTGGAAACATTGTCTAAGAAATTACGTATTCTTTGCAAGTTGCTTAGTTACTGCTACATCTATATCATTAGCTAATTTTTGAAAATACCTATTCAATAATCTTTCTTGCGGATTTGGTACATCTGCTAATTCATCAAAAGGCATTAGTTTATTTTTTCGTAATAAATCAGTAATATCATATTCACTTTGATATGTTTTGAAAAACTGCATAGCCTTTAAGTTATCGTCATTAAAAAAATTACATTCTCGAATTAAAATAGGGATAATCAAATAGCCTTCACTTTTTCGCCTGTCTAACATCTTTTTGAGTTCATCTGCCATACAATAGTCTGAACCCAAAAACATAGGGCTGACTAATAAAATACCAATAGTGGAACTGTCCAAAGCATCTTGTATTGTGCTATTCCAATCATCTCCAATTTGAATTTCTTTATCTGTCCAAATAGCATCAAATTTATTCTTAGTGCTTTTGAGATAGATTTTTAAACTCTGTTCCATAATCTGGCGGAGGTCACGGTCTGCACTGCAATAGGAAATGAATATTTTGTTCATAATATTTTCTTTTTTTTCAAACCTAATATTTTCATTTTTTCCCAGAAAAACAAATAAACCTTTGACATCTACAAAATTACCATTAGTTGCCCGAATTTGTCTATTTTCTCTCGGGTGTTTGTTTAAGTCATTCAATAATATAAAATCTTCGCCATTCACAGACACACTTTCTGTGATATTTTCTATACCTTGAATTTCAGTAAATTCATTGCGAATTTTTTGTATTAGGTTTGTAATATTTTCTGTTTGTGAATTGATTTGTATTACAATTTTATTCTCTGACGGAAAGCCCTGTATTAATGCTTTGCCTTCGGGCAATTCTAGAAAAATACGATTTCTGCGGATATTTTCGTGTTTCGCATATTGCAAAGTCCGAACTATAAACCGTTGAATGATAGCAGAATGAAGTAAAGTATGTTGAAATTGAATAAATAAACCTGTTTTTGATGGTAAAAATTCTTGTTGATTAGGAATTTCTGTATCTGGTAGTAATTGTGGAGCTAAAAACTCTCTTTCTGTTAAAAGTTTATTATAATTTCTATTCAGTTCTACACAAATTTCGCAAGAAGTCATAAAAGATAATATCAATTTTTGTTCTGGAATTGTATATGTTTTATCCCAAGAATCTTGTAAATCTTCGCCTGTAAATATTCCATTTCCTCTGTTAAGGAGTTTTGTAAATATTTTATTTCTATTAAATAAGGCATAAACAGCTTCAATAGCCCATTTTTGGTCAATAATAATTTGATTTTTAAATAAGTTTTCTTTAAAGAAAACCAAACCTGTGTTGTGAAAATAATCCAATAAAGTTCGTTTTTCACTATTTTTTACATCATTTTCCTCACATAAATCAAGAAAATCTTGCAAAGATATTTGTTTTATTTCCTTTTCTTGTAATTCCTGAATAGCTAATTGTACTTTCCACCAATTAGCAGGAAAATCCACACAACTTTCTTGTATCTGTTTTTTTAGCAATAGGTTTAGTTTGCTTTCAAACACAAGAAAACCGTTTTCGTCTTTGTCCGAAATAGCAGCATCAACTTCTACAAATTCGACATTATATCCTTTTGCTTTAATGGCTTCATAAGTTTTATCTGTCATTCTTTTGTTTCTATGCTTTTCTTTTTTGGTTTGGGCAATAATTATTGGATTATTTTTGCTCATAGAGTTTGCATAAGACAACCAATACAATAAGGAATAATTTTGATAACTAAGATTTTGCCCATTTTTAAGAACTTCGATTTGTGTAGAATTTTGTTCAGGTTCATTTTCCCAGTCCCAAACCAAGACAAAAATAGCTTGTGTTTGCATAAATAAACGGTGGGTGGCGTGATAAATATCTTGCCCACCAAAATCCCAAATATGAAGTTGTACATAATCTAACCCCCAACTCTGCACTTTATTTTGTGCTAAAAACTCTCTACGCAACTGTATGGCGTGAGTAGATTTTTCTTCCTCATAAAAACTATCGTCAAGCCATCTTTTCACCATACAAGTTTTACCTACACGACCATTACCTATAAAAATAACTTTACTTTGATAGACTTTTTGGCTACCTTTTTCAAGGGCTTCAAAATAATTACGGATATTTTGTAAAACATTCCCAGTATTACTAAAAATCTCCTTAGGAATATTTTTTATTGGATTACCCACTAAGTTAAGTTCTTCAAGCTTTACAAGTTCTATTAATATTTTTTTATTAAAACTATTTAATCTATTAAATGAAAGGTCTAACTTTATTAAATTTTTAAATTCCATTATAATATTAATTTCTGTTATACGATTTTTTGATAGATTTAAATGTGTAAGTGTTTGTTTTTTAGACAATAGGAAATCAAAATTTTTTAACCAAAAGTACTCTAAATTTATATCACTTAATTTATCTAAGTGAGGAATTATACTTTCTATTGAATTTATTTGGTTAAGTAAATTTTTAAACTCTGTTTTTTTGAAACAATTTTCTAAATTGTCTAAAAAAAGATAATTTAATTCTTTTAAATTACGTATAAAATTAAGGTTATCAGTGTGAGTGGGAGATAATTTTAGCTTCTTTAAGTCCTCATATTCAGAAATAAAATCATAATTATCTAATTTGAAATTTATATTTATAGATTGGATTTTAGTATTCAAGCTGCTAATATTATAACTTTGATTTGATTTATTTATTATTGCAATTTGCAAAGTTTCTAATTTTGTAAGTTTTGATAAGAAAGATAAATTATTGATAGGAGTATCAAAAATAATTGTTAATTCTTTCAAATTTTGATTATTACCTAAAATATCGACTTCAACTAAATTGGTAATTATAATTCTTAGTACCTCTAAGTTTGGCATATATTGTAGAAAACTTATGTCCTCTAACGAAAGGTCTTGCATCCATAAAGATTTTAAATTCGTTAATTCGTTAATTTCAATTGGTAAAGTAATAGACGTACCAAAAGTGTTTAGATATAGCTCACTGCTATTTTTTTCTTTTGCTTCTTTAATCTTTTTAAGTATATTGTTATGTGTGTCTTTATCCATAATAGTTTTTTTTATTTCCTATGTAAAAAATTAGTTCTATTAAAATTATTTATAAGTCTTTCGTTTCTCAAAAATAGATAATTTAGGTAATTAATTTGTGTATTTTTTTTTTAATATTGCTACATTTGCTAAAAACTTAGTATAAATCCCGAATACGAATAGCTATGATAAAAAAGAATGACGTACAACTCAATAATTTAAGTGAATTGGTAGAGTTTACGTTGAATGATACAGAAAATAAACGTGGTTTTGTGGATTTGGGAGAATTGCCTAACGAACAAATAGAAAATCTCAAACAACAAACAGGAAAAGATTTATCAGGTTTTAAACGTATGGTAGATAGTTATAGCATTAAGCACATTTTCAAAAATCACGGAAATCCAAAAACAGAAGCCACAAGAGGACAAATAGCTGTAACCAAAAATGACATAGAAAATCTGCCTACGCTATTGGCAGAAACAGACAAAAGTAAACTTGATGGTTTAAATAGACTTGGACGTGAAGTAATAAAACACGAGAAAAAAGAAACACACAAACATATTAT
>JAYTNF010000449.1:0-10567 GCA_043748455.1 Cytophagales bacterium | reverse complement strand
TAAAATTGATTATCAAAAAATATGATATAGCTTATTAAGTTAATGTTTTGTTATTTTTTTTGATAAATAACTATCTAAATTTATTAGTAGGTTTTAATTTGCCGAAAATTCTTGTGTCAATGAAATATACCCTGGGTAAGGCACCATGACACCTGCAATTTTAAAACTTGGTTTTACTTTAAATGTTATCGTACTTGGTTGTTTGCTCTGTTTCACTAAATTTAAAACCAAGTTTGTAAATGCAGCGGCTGCACCTGAATTAATAACTTTTCGCAAATCAATTTTGAAACTTAACGGCATGTTTGTAATCATATTTGGCTGAATTTCAACACGTTGGTCGTTTGCACCTTGTGTAATTTCTTTGCCATCAACAAATAATATCCACTCTAAACGGTTAATAGCTGCAACTTCATTATTAGGGTTTTGCACTTCCACATTTTGTATAAAAGTTAGTGGAAATTCACCTCCGCCTGAAAAAGTTGCCATAATCTGTGCTGCCTCCAAAAAGTTTAGCTGCGAAATATCTTGCAAATTTGGTGGCAATGCCACGCCTGCCAAAACCATATTATCCATTGTTGTAGCTCTAAACTGACATTGTGCAAACCTTTTGCCTTGAGAAATAGATTTGCAAGAGCCAAGTGCCAAAGCAAGTATCAAAATGAATAAAAAATTGTATGTTTTCATGAGTAATTTTTTTTAGTTAATTTGTTTTGCTGCGTTGCGTGCAGGTATGTATGAGGCAACCAAAGTTATAAAAATAATTGTTAGGCAAATGGCTAAAAAATCTCCCCAAAACATTGTAATTGGATAAGCATCGACAACAGCCGATTCAATACCGAGTTTTACAAAACCTATTTTTTGTTGCGTAAAACAAATAGTATAACCTAATAATAAGCCTATCATAGAGCCAACTCCTGCCAAAATTGCACCAATATACAAGAAAATTTGTTGTATTGTGGTCGTTGTGGCTCCTAATGAAAATAGAACTTTTATATCTTTGCGTTTTTCTATTGCTAACATTGCCAAAGAAAAGAAAATATTGAAAGATGCAATGGCTAAAATAAAGGCGAAAGCAAAGAAAACCAGCAACCTTTCTATTTTAATGGCACGCAAAATATGCACTTGTTGCTCCTCACGAGTTTTGATATGAAAATTTTTGCCTAAAATTTTTCGCAATTTTTCCTGCACAATAGCTATTTCTCCCGACTTGGCTTTGATTTCCAAAGATGTAATTTTATCAGCATATTGCATCAGTTCATTTGCAAATTCAATGGGAACAATGACGTTATTTTGGTCAAATTGCTGCTCCACCGAAATTGCACCAACAGCAATAATTGGCAATTTTTTAAAGGCTTTATCAGGGTCAAGTGAAAGATTTTTTTGCTTTTTAGGATACCAACACATCAAGGGTTTAAATTCATCATCTAAATTTACAGATAATTGATTTAAAATTCCAATACCTAAAATCATATAGGCTTTGTTATCTTTTTCTGTGTAAAATTCTCCTGCCACAAGCCGAGTTTCCAAGTCATATTGTTTCACAAAGTTTTTACTCACACCTTTTAAATTTACAACAGCTTGCACATCGCCATATCGCAACAAAGCATTATCTTCTATAACTTCTGTAATTGCTTGAATTTCAGTGATTTGTGTAATAATTTTTCTCAAAGAATCGTTATAAACAAAACTTTTGCCACGTATTGGCGATACTTGAATATCGGGCGAAAACGCATTGTATTGTGCCATTGTAAGCTGTTCCATGCCATTAAAACCCGACATCACAATTACCAAAGCTGCGGTAATAACTGCCACGCCACCCATTGCCAGCATGGAAATTAAATTGATAATATTTTTGTCTTTTTTAGAAAAAAAGTATCGTTTGGCTATAAAAAAAGAAGTTGTCATTTGAGATAATTTGGAACTTTAATAACTTGTGTTTTGTCATTCTGAGCAAAGCGAAGAATCTGGTATTATGATTTTAAAATCAATAATTCAGATTCTTTGCTTTGCTCAGAATGACAAATTTAAAAATATTACTTACACTTTTACCCCAACTATCAACATGTCATCTATTTGTTTAGTTTTGCCTTGCCAATTTTTCATGGTATTTTTGATAATTTCATGTTGTGTTTCCATGTCATGAGTTTGAATATTTAGTAGCAATTCTCGCAACTGTCTTGAGGAGAATTTTCTATCTTTTTCGCCACCAAATTGGTCTTCATAACCGTCTGACAACAAGTAAAAAGCTGTGTGTTTATTCCTTTGTAATGTAATTTCATGGTTTGTAAAAATACGTTGATTTTCGTGTTGAAAACCACCAATCGGATTTTTATCTGCCTTGATTTCTGTCAAAATATAATTTTCTGATTTCACTTGGCGACATTCCATGTTTTCTACCAGAATTTCATAATCTGTTAGCATATATATTGGGTTTCTTGCACCTGCAAATACTAATTTATGTTGTTTTTTATCATATAAACAAATTGCCATGTCCATACCATCACGACTATCTGTGGTATCTTGTTTTAATGCTTGGCGAATATTTAAGTGCATTTCATTAAGGATTTTATCAGGCTCTATGATTTCTTTATCAATAACAATTTTATTGAGTAACGAATTTGCAATCATACTCATCATAGCTCCAGGCACGCCATGACCTGTGCAATCTACTGCTGCAATGATACACATGTCATTATGATGCAACTTATGCTGTTCTTGATTTGGTATAATATGAAACCAATAAAAATCTCCGCTTACAATATCACGAGGCTGAAAAAACACAAAACACTCTGGAACAGTGGCACACAACAAGGTTTTTAAAGGCAACATAGCTTGTTGAATCCGAAAAGCATAATTGATGCTTGCAGTAATGTCTTCGTTTTTGGTGCTTAATTCTTTACTTTGTGTGGCTATAAATTTATAGGCAGATGCCTTTTCTATTGCGGTTGCCACATAATTGGCAATATTGCGAAGTATTGTCAAATGAAATTCGTTGTAAGCATTTTTCTCAAAGCATTGCACAGTCAAAACACCAATAATGCCGTTATCAGATTTTAGTGGCAAATAAATTAAGGATTGGGCAACTTCTCCCAAAACTGGTGCCTTACGGGTCGGAATATATTTATCATAATCTTTTTCTATATCGTTGATTATTACATCTTTCTGCTGTAAAAAACACCAATTAGAAAAACAATCATCAGTTGCTAAAATATCCTGATGGTCGGGCAATACTTGTCCATTTTCAATATAGCCTTCATAAAATAACACATTGCTAAATTCGTTATGCACTCCAATTCCAAAACCTTCTGCGGGCATCAGCGTATTTACACTCTCGTATGTGAGGGCAATAATTTTTTTGGTATCTAAGGTTGCAGTAATTTTACGACCAAGTTCACTTAAAATTTGCATATTCAAATAAGACCTTTCTACCTCATCACGTTGGGTTTCAATTTCCTCTTTTTGGTGTTGAATAGCATGATTTAAGCCCACCAAATTATCACGTTGTGTTTCAATTTCTTCTTTTTGTTTTACCACTTCATTTGTCCGTTCTTTTACCAATTTTTCAAGTTCTTGACGTTCACGTTCTAAGGTATTTGTCCGCCAACGAATAGCCAAATAAGTAAAAGCAAAAACAATAAAAACTCCCAAAGCCCTAAACCACCAAGTAGCCCAAAACGGAGGCTTAATTGTAAAAGTATATTCTGTGGGCTGTTCTGTCCAGATGCCTTCTGAGTTTGAGGCACGTACTTTTAAAGTATACATGTTAGGTTCGAGGTTTGCGTAAATGGCTTCGTGCCTTTCTGTAACAGGTAGCCAATCTCGGTCTGCACCAACAAGCTGCCACTGATAAGTGATTTTTTCAGGGTTTGAATAATTAATTGCAGTAAAATTGAAAGAAATATGGTTAATCATGTAGGGCAAAGTCAAACTTTGCGGTATTCCCCAAAATGCAGAAGTTCCCTCATGAAATTTGTTATAAATACTGTCATTCCAATTTACATTTTGAAAAAACAGTTTCATGCTTGTCAAATAGAGTTGCGGAGGCGTTGTATTCACAAAATCTTCTTTTGGATTATATCGAGTTGCTCCTTTTACATGCCCAAACCAAAGATTGCCTTCAGAATCTTCCATTTTTGCACCTGCGTTGGTTTCCTCTCCAAAAAAACCTTCATTTTTGCCATAAGCACGTACTTTTAAAGTTCCATTAGATTGCAAACTAAGTTTGTCTATACCTTTTTGAGATAATAGCCACAAATTTCCACTTTTATCACTAAGCATATCATAGCCAATATTTGAACTCAAACCGTCTTTTGTGGTGTAATTTGTAATTTTTTTACCATCATACATTGCAACACCATTGCTAAGACTTACAAACCAGACATTGCTTTGTTTATCTTCCACAATATTCATGATACTACTTGACTCATTAGGAAATATATCGTATTTTTTATAACTAAAACCTGTAATTTTTTCGCTATTATCTGTTTTTTCTGCACTAAGTTTCGTTGGATTTATAGCATAAATACCTTTGCCTTCTTGCCAATACCATTCATTACCTTTACTGTCATTTAGAAAATATCTTTTATTGCCTTTATAAGAAAATCTATTTAAAGTGCTGTCTTGTTGGCTTGTGATATAATTATTTTTATTGGTATAAGCTATAACGCCTTGATTTGTTTCTACAATAGTTTTTTTATCTTTATTACCCATAAAAAAGGCAAATTCATGCTCTTTTGGCAATGATAAAGTTTCTATGAAACTTTTAGTGTCTTTTCCGTCAAATATATAGTTTCCTATTTTAGTTTTGATTCCTAATATCATACCACTTTGATAATGCCTATTACCGCCACTAGCTGATATGGCTGTTTTAAACGGCGTATAAGTAAATTTCTCATTATCAAACTTACCAATTCCTCCGCCTGTACCAATAAATATATTTTTGTTGCTATCTTCCCAAAACTGCCAAACAATTTCATCAATCAAGCCACTTGCCTTAGTAAAATGAATAAACTTTTCTCCCGAAAACCTCACTAAACCACCACCCGAAGTTGCTATCCACAAATTCTTTTCATTATCTTCTATCATGTCTGCAATATTATTGGAAGGCAATCCATTAGAGGTATTGAAATGGGTAAACTTTTTGCCATCATATCGCAATATTCCTGTTTCATTATTCAAACTCCCAGCATCAAAAAACCAAATATTGCCTCTTGTATCCTCAAAAATGTGTAGAATATTTTTGCTATTCAAGGTATTTGTTGGAAATAAAAAAGGAGTTAGCTGATTATCTTTTAAGTAATAAAGTTTATCTGAATTTGCATTTGGAATGATGCTTTTTGTCATGAGCCATTTTCTTTTTTTACCATCTTCATTAAGAATAATGGGTATGCAATTTTCAAATTCCTTGAATTTTGGAATGTTAAGTTTTTCTAAACTTTTGCCATTGTAGCCATAAATTGCATCAAAACTATGAAACCAAAGGTTGCGATTTTGGTCTTGTGTAACTTTTACCAAACTATCTTTTCCAAGTTCTTTAAAAACGTCTTTTACTTTTATAAAGTTTTCTCCGTCATATTTTAAAATATCAATTATTACTTTTTTATAGTCAGTTCTTTCTATCCAAAGATTTTGATTTTTATCAACAACTATTCGCACATTTTGGTCAAAGAAATTTGGCTTATTTGTAAACTTTTCTATTTCTGTTCTAAGAGTTTTTACCTTTTTTCCATCATATTTGAGCAAATTATCCCGACCAATAATATAGATATTTCCATTGTCAGCTTCTACAATTTGTGAAACACGATTTACAAAACCCTGTTCTTGATTAAAAACTGTAAAATTTTTGCCGTCAAAACGAAAAAAACCACCACCAAGAGTGCCACCCCAAATCATTTTGCGGCTGTCCTGCATTACACACAATACTTGTGATTGTGGCAAACCTTGCTCTAAGGAATATTGCTTAAAATCATACTGTTGGGCAAAAATTGGAGTTACTATTGCTAAAAAATAGCCTATTACAAGTACAAAAAGTTTTTTCATAGCAAGAAAAAATTATTTAGAAATCTATACCTTAAAGGGTTGCAACACATTTTATATGGCACAAAGTGCTAAGCTATAAAAAGACAAGTTAAATAGCAAAATAGTTGCTTGTGATGTAATATATTTTCACAAAAATTATGAAAATTATATTTTAATTTGCCAAAAATGCTAAATAATAAAAATTATTCCTAAATTCATATCAAATATAAATGTAACACAGACTTAGTCTGTGATGACAGTAACTTATCGAAAAATTTAAGCTATTCACAGACTAAAGTCTGTGTTACAAATAACCTTTAATACAATATCTTAAACACCAAAATCATGCGTAAATCTATTTTTTCTATCTTTTTTATGGTCATTTGTATGGCTATGTTTGGAGTTTTGCAACATGCACAAGCCCAATATTTTACAACCTCAACAGGCGTTGTTACATTTTTTTCAAAAACTCCTGTTGAAGATATTTCAGCAATACATAAAACGGCAAGTTCTGTCATCAATACTACAAATAACCAAATTGTAGTTCAGATGACCATGAAGCAATTTACCTTTCCAAATGCCTTAATGCAAGAGCATTTTAACGAAAATTATATGGAAAGTGAAAAATATCCAATGGCTACGTTTTCAGGGAAAATTAATGAGAAAATAGACTTCACAAAGTCAGGCACATATCCTGTAACAGCCACAGGGAAAATGAAAATTCATGGCGTGGAACAAGACAAAAATTTTAGTGGAACATTGATTATTACAGGTGATAAAATGAACTTAAAAACAGAATTTGAGATTGCCCTTGTTGATTATAAAATAGATGTGCCAAAAATTGTTTTTGCAAAAATTGCAGAGAAGATACAAGTAAAAATCAATTTTGATTACACACTTAAAAAATAATTATGAATTATGAATTATTAACACATTTATAATTCATAATTTACATCATTTGACTGCATTTTCCTTTGCAATTCTATATTTTGCAGCCATTTCCATAAGTGGATAAGCTACTACTGAAAATAAAATTACCAGAGTACCTGCATAAAAGTACATATTCATCATTTCTGATTTGCCATAAATCAATAATGCTGCAATCATGCCATAAACAGGAGCTAAATTTGAAACTAAAACCACTGTAAAAGGCGAAATTAACCGCATAACTTTTATTAAAACAGAATAACCATAGATAGATGAAGCAAAAGCTATAAAAATAATTAACAAAATATCTAATGTACTTGGTGTATGGAGAGAAGTATTATTAAAGTAGTTAAAAAATGGAAACATTAATATAGAGCCAACCCAAGCTCCTGACATTTGATAAAAACTAACCACATAGAGGTTCTGAGATTTTGCAAATTGTGCATTGAGAACCGTAACTAAAGCCCCAAAAAAAGCTGCAACCATAGCAATGAGCAGCCCCAACCCATATTCAAAACCAGCACCAAAAATCATATAAACCCCAAAAACTGCACAAACTCCTGTCAAAATTTGATAATAATCCATACGTTTATTTGTAATAATTGGGTTGATTACACTTACCCACAACGGACTTGTGGCAACTCCAACCAAAGTTACTGATGAATTTGCTATTTTTGCAGCTAAGGCATGCAAAGTCCAATAAACTGCTGTAATTAATCCTACTATTAGTAGTTCTGCAATTAATTTTTGTTCTAAACGGATATTTAATTTCTTGATAAAAACATAGCCGCCGAAAATTAATGTAGCAATGAGAGTACGGTAAAATACAATTTCTAAGGAAGTTAAATTAATAAGTTTATTAATAGAAGGAGTTAAACTACTAATTAAGATAATAAAATGTAATTGTAAATAGTAACTTTTATTTTCAGACATTATGCTGTTAGGTTAATTATATTTTACTTGTGATTTTACTTGTAATATTTATAACAAAACTACACTTTTTTTATGAGATTAGCCAATGCTTTTTCAATTTTTTGTGTGCGTATATTAGCTTCATAAACTGTTGGTAATGCTACTCTTTCACCACAAATAAGGTTGCTACAACGCTGGCATGTAACACCAACTTGCTTTATAGGCACTTGTGCATCTTCCCAAAAACTTACTTTCTCTTTTAAAATATCTGTTATCAAAAAACCAATGGTAACACTACAAGTTTTATGTTCAGAAGCCTGATATGCCATAGAAAGGCAAAAAAACTCGTTTTCAGAATCAATATACTTTGACCTTTGTGCTTTGCTAAATATCTTTTTTGTTGGATTTTGTTCCAAATCTTTCAATATATTTAATGAAATCCAACGCCGACAATAATTTTCTTGAGTCGTACTTCCATGTGGATTATACAAACCTGCCAGATGCAATTCCTTATTCAAATCATAAGTTTCATTGCCAATATTGTGGTGAAATCTCAAAAAGAAAAGTTGTTTTAGCTCAAAAAACTTAGGTAATAAATTTGTCAATCTATGAAAAAACATTTCAGGTGAGGCATTATATTTATGAATTAACATCGTTAATTCATCAGCTCTAAATGCTTTATGTTTGAAGAATTTTTGCATATCAGCCACCAATAAATCTTCGGGAATAATTAAAGCTGAGGCAAAATAAGAAGCCTTAAAATTATTTAACAGCTGCTCGAAAGACTGCAAATGAACCATTGATGAGGTCATTGGTCGGTCTTTAATATTCATAACTGCGTAACCTAATTCTCGACAAAGAGCAAAAGTTTTTTGGCTTTCACTTAGTTCACTATTAATTAATAATTTTTGTTTTGGACTAATAAATATGGCACGAAAATGCTTTAATTCAACAGTATCTTCAAAATTCGTTTCTTCTATTTCATAATTAAAATGTGTAATCAATAACTTTTTAAGTCCTTCTAATGAAGCAAAAGGTCGTAACTCTTTATAGGTTTCAAAACATTTTTTTGCCTCATTCTCTATGTCCTCAAAATAATTTTCGTGCATTTCTTGATAAGACCTTAAAGTTGCATGATAAAAATGCTCCACACTCATATTGTAATTACGTGCCATTTCGCCTAATGTACTTACAAAAGCTGCTATTTTTGATGGCTGATTTGCCAATATATGTAATAAGTGGTCAGGCTCAATACCAAAAATTTCTAAGGGCAAGGTTGTGAGTAAATCTGATTTAAAAAACTCAGCGAGGGGTAATAATTTTTTATCTAATTGCAAAGAAACCAACGAATCATAACTTACTTCAAGCACTTCGGCTAACATTGAAATTTTTTCTGCTTTGGGATATTTCTTTCCTTTTTCAATTTCAGTTAAATAAGACATAGAAATTCCAGATAATTCTGCAATTTCTGTAATTGTTTGTTTTCTCTCCAAACGTAATTGTTTGAGTTTTAAACCAAAAAGCAAACGTATATTTTCTTCTTTAAGCATAGTCGGAAATATGAAATTTTGCAAATATACTAAATAATTTTGGTTTATAGAATTTTATACCTCTAAAACTTCAAAACCTTCAATTCTACCCTTCTGTTTAATTGTTTACTTTGCTCATCTCGGTTTCGTGTGATTGGTTTTTGAGAGCCAAAAGCCTTTGTACGTATGCGTGAAGCTGCTAATCCTTGTTTTACCAAGTAATTTTTCATTGTTTTTACCCTTTCTTGGGACAATTTCATGTTTTCTACCGGAGAACCCTCAATATCTGTATGTCCAGAAAGTTCAATTTCCATCGTTGCGTTTTCATTCATGAGCCGAATCAATGCACTCAATTCCTCTATGGAACTATCTAATAACTCTGCTGTTCCTTGCTCAAAAATGATGTGTTGTAACCGAATACTTTGTCCAACTGCTAAGGAATTAAGTTCTAAATCTATTGTTTTTACAGGTTTTGGCTTTAAGGCAACAGGTAATTTTACTCTAAAAATATCAGCATTTATATTATTATCATTATCTTTATTATTTTCATTTTGATAAGAAACATAATAAGCATACTCACCTTGTGCATCTAAGCTATATGCCAAATCCCAATCTGCGGAATTTAATGGCTGTCCAAGATTTACAGGCTCTGTCCAAGATGTCCAAGAATCATCAAGACGTTTGCAAAAAAACATATCAGTTTCGCCATAACCACTAAAACCATTCGAAGAAAAGTACAAAGTTTCGTTATCGGCTGCCAAAAAAGGTGTAAGTTCTGTGGCAGCAGAATTAACCATTGTACCCAAATTTTTAGGACTTGCCCAGGTTTTTGTGTCATGACGGAAGAAACTCACATATAAATCTCTACCACCTTGACTATCATCTCTTTCTATCGACATCAGCAATACTTTTTGATTATGTGCCAAATAAAATTCTGCGTTATTACTTAAATTGTAATAATTTTCTATCACTACTTTTTCAGGAATTTGCCAACTTCCATCTGTATTTTTACGAGTTATTGAAACGCCGCCACTGTTTGTTTTATTATCTATTTGGTTATCTTGTGAATTATCATAATGATTTGCAACCAACATAGAATTTCCATCTGGACTTACTGAACAAACATAATTATTATTTTCGTTATTCAATGGTTTTGGCAATCGTTGTGCAGGTTTCCAAAC
>JAYTNF010000448.1:0-1855 GCA_043748455.1 Cytophagales bacterium | reverse complement strand
AATAACAGTATGGTTGCTTTCTTTTTATGCACAGGTATGGCTTTGATGGGATTTACATATGGACCGCTGGGTACATTCTTATCGGAATTATTTCCCACTACGGTGCGGTATTCAGGCGCGTCATTAACGTTTAATTTAGCGGGAATTCTAGGTGCGGCTTTTGCTCCAATGATTGCAATTTGGTTAGCAAGTACCTATGGTTTGACGTATGTTGGATTTTATTTAACTGTAGCAGCTTGTATTTCGTTGTTTGCTTTGATGGTAATTAGTAAAGAGGAGCATACGTTTTAAAATTGTTTTAAGTCGTAAAAAAAGGTCTTCTGAAATTTTTCAGAAGACCTTTTTTGTGTTTAAAGTATTGAGTTATAATCAGTGTACTTCAACTGAACATAATATGTTTGATTTTCGTGTAATTATTATATTTTTGGATTTGAAATGATTTGGGTATCTGCTATTTTTTTATCTGCATACAAAACGACATTTTTTATGACTAATTTTTGAATAGCGGAGATTAATGTTTCCATTGCTTCGTAATTTGGCCGCTTCTTTTTTAAAGGAAGTGAAACTTTGTTTGTTTGTATTTTTTTATTACTTATGCTATCACCCCAAGAATATTTATACCCTAAACTTTTATTAATACAGGTTGCTAAATATAATTGGTTTAATTTATTTTTCTCTTTGTTTCTTGAATACAAAGCCAAGTTATGACTATCATTTGAATAAAAATCTTTTTCTTGATATGTAACTACAAAAGTTTTGCCACCAATAAAAACACAGTTGCCTTTATCTAAATATTTTTCATCATAGGAAATATAAGAACTAATAGCATTATTTTCTGTACTTGCACACAAATAAGGTATTTTTCCACTATTTTCAACAATGTCTCTGGATAAAATATTTTTGGTGTTTTTTACATCAAAAATGTCAATAACATTGAACTCTGCAAATGGTAAATTATCGTAATTACTTAATGCTTGTTCTTCGTCGGCTGTTAAAGTATAATTTTTAAATCCATTAGTTACTAAATAGTTATCGAGTTTCAATATGCATTCCGTTTCTAACTCGGCAATAAAGTTTTCTATAAAATCAATATCTATTTTGCCGTTTTTTGATGGAAGTTGTATTTTGGTTTTATTCATTGCTACTCGGTTGAATTTATTACCATAATCATACTGATTTGATGTGGAAATTCTACTTGAAGAAATAATAGCACTTGCAATAGATTTATTGAATTGTTTAATTTTTGGAACTAAATGTTGTATGTGAGAATAGCCAATAAAATCCTTTTGCTGATAAAACATTGTGTCTGCGCCTAGTGTTGTATCAGAGCAAGTTAATGTATTACCTTTATTAATGGGTTCTAAATTAGAATATCCCATTACTCCATTTTCTGTTGAAGAATTTGAAATTAAAGGAACTTTACCGTTATTAGATATTATTCCTTCATTTTGCAGACGATAATATTTGGTTGGATTTATTTCAAACAAATCAACTAAATAAAATTCACCCCACTTAACTTTTGATAATTTTTCGTTAAGTGGGTCATTTACTTTCCCAAGCTTTCTTGTTCTTGGTTTTTTAGAATACTACTTATTTCCCAAGCTAAATAATCACTAATTGTTTTTTTGAAATCTTGCAAAGATGGTTTAGTATCTAAAATTGCTGATTGGTTCCAATCGGCTCCATTTTTTGGATCAATAGTTCCTTCGTGATATTCTTTTTCTGAAAAAATGTTTAATTTGCTTTTTCCAAAACGCACCAAGTTTACTACTTCTTCGTATCGTTCTTTTGCTCTATTGGTATCTTTTAAGTTATTGCTTGCCTTTTTGCGGTTGGTTCTTGTGTAGCCGTCATT
>JAYTNF010000447.1:0-7283 GCA_043748455.1 Cytophagales bacterium | reverse complement strand
GAATACAAGATTTTTTCGGCTAAGGTCAAACCTCTGCCGAGTTTTTTGCGGGCTGCTGCCACTTTTTCAGGCATACGTGCATATACGCCCTTAATCATTTCGATATCGAAAGCCATAATTTAAAGAAATTAGGAAATGTTAGGAATATTTAATTTTTGTTGCAATATATTGCATATCTGCAAAAATTATACTGTAAAGTAGGAAATTTTTATAAAAATTTTGAGGAATGTTATGAATTAGCTTAATATGCAAGTCATTTTTTACATAAAATAGCAAAAGATAATTTTTTCTTTTTCTTTTCTTTGCCTTTTCTATCATTTCTATTAAATTCATTATTTTACAAATAAAATTGAATATGAGATATTCTTTTTAGTTTTTTGATTAGTTTTGTTTCCTACAATTACAAATAATTATGTTTATCGAAAAAATAAAGATAAAAAATTTTTTCTTATCAGACTCTGATATAGAATGGCAACTCTGTCAAGATGTAAATTTTTTGGTTGGTGATAATGGATATGGTAAAACAACTTTACTCAACATTATAGAAGAGTTATTTAAAGAAAATGACGAGGATATTAACCAAGAAAAATTCAATTTTATAGAGGAATTATTGGTGCAATTGGACAATGAGAGATATATCTTTTTTGATTCTGAGGGACGTAGATTGATTGGTTTTTCATCTCTAAAAAATGCTAATCTAAAAAAAATAGATGCTTTTTTAGGCGAAAAAGTGCTAACAAGTTCTTTACAAACAGAATTACAAGCAGATTATTTTAAGTTTAAAAATTCATTGGCAAATGAAGTCAATGAAATTCTTTCCACAATTTCATCACCCAACATCACAACTAACACTATAAATATTACAATAGGAGAATTGCGAGATAAAATATTTGGAAAATTTAACCTGTTTAAAGGTTTTATTGACCAACTTTTTTCAGAAACAGGCAAAGTATTTTCTCCTGATGAGTTCGTTTTTATCAAAGAAGGAAAAACAGAGCCAATATTGCCCGAAAATTTATCATCAGGCGAAAAACAGGCTTTTTTACTTTTACTTACTTGCCTATTGCAGCACAACAAACCTGCTATTTTATTGCTTGATGAACCCGAAATTTCTTTGCATATAGAGTGGCAAGCAATTATTATAAAAATGATGCGAGAACTTAATCCTAATTGCCAAATTATAGCTGTTACACATTCGCCTACTATGTTTATGCGAGGTTGGCAAGACCGCAAGAAAGGTATGTATGATATTAGTGTTGATGAAGTAAATATAGATTTGAACAATGAAACAGACGAAGCACTTTCTGGATTATTTCAACATATTACTACGAAATATGATTTTAACCAAATACTTAATGGAAAAATTATAAATGTATCTTTATATGGGGCAAATAAAATATTAGAGATTTTAAGAAAGAAAAAATTGGTAGCTGATACCTACACCTATACAACTTTAATAATAAAGGTTAGTAGATTGGAAGGTGCGAGGGAACTTTTGACTAAAATGAAGGCAAAAAAAATTAAACCTAACATAGTTACCTACAATGCAATTATTAAAAAAGTTAGCAATGTTATTGAAGGAATGCAAGTAGTAAAAAATGAATTAACAGCAGAAGAAATACAACCTGATATTATTACATTCTCTACATTGCTGGGCAAAGCACGTACTACAAAAGAAGTAGAGGAAGTAGAGGAACTTCGTAAATATTTTAGCATATCGACGAATATTTTATATGAAAATAAACTAAAATTTAAACGGTAATAGTTTATGGACAGAAAGCAGAAGAATGACGAAAAAAAGTCAAGAAATTGGAAAAATGAAGTAGAAAGTCTTTTGGGGCAACTAGAAATGAGTTCACACAAATACAATATTGCTGTAATTTTGGAAAATGATGTGGAGGATTTTAATTTTTGGAAACATATTATTACTACTGCTACAACTTTAAAACCTTGTTGTGTGGCTACTGCAAACTTTGAATTAAATTCGACAGTCCAAACAGCAACGGGTAAAAGTGATGTAATGAAATTTAAAGATGTGGTAAATGAAAAATTAATCATTTGTAGAGATGCAGATAATTGTTTACTGTATCAAAATTCAGATGCAACTTATTTGACAAAACCACATATTTATCATACCTATACTTATGATAGAGAGGCACATTCTGCCTATCCCAAAAACTTGCAAGAAGTTTGTAATGAACTGACTTTTAATGATTTTGATTTTGAAAAGATTATAACCCTTTATTCAGAAACTGTATTTCCGTTTTTAGTTTATTGGTTACATAGTCAAAGTAATCCAGATTTTTATTCTGATGTTAATGAATACGGGCAATATACAAAATGGACGGAAGTTAGTTGGGTTTTTGTCGAAAACTATATTTTATTACCTATTGAAGAAATTAATGTTTCAGAAGTGGAAGTAGAAATAAAAACAACTTTGAAAACTAAAATTGAAGAATGGGTGGCGTTGATAAAAGCAAAATTTTTAGAAAAAAATTATTGGTACACCTCCGAAATATTTGCAGCAGAAATTAATGAAATACAAACGAAAATATTGCAAAAAATACCCCAAAATGAAACATTTTTCTACCTCAACGGACATAAAACTGTTGAAAAGTTTATGTTTCCTTTTGCCGAAAAAGTCATTGAGGAATTAGGAAATTTGCAAAAGCAAAATATTAATACACGACTACAAGAAAGTTATAAGTTGGGAAATCCATTTATGGATAAAATAAAAGCCGATTTTTGTACGGATTTTAAGTAAGGTATAAAATTTTACATAACCTATGAAAACTATTTTCATCTCTTTTATGCTATTTTTAAACATTCATTTAGCATTTTCGCAAAACGAAGAAAAAACGTCTTATACCTATTACACATACCCAAATTATATTGAAAAAGAAACAACAAACATAGATAGTTTATTGACATTTAAGGACAAAATTTTTCATTTATCTGTATATATCCATGATAAATTTTCTCCAAAGGTCTATGATTTCACAAATTTAGATACCTTAACTATTTTTAGTGGTAGTGGAAAATTGCCAAAAGGTATTAGCAAACTGAAGAATCTAAAATGTTTCACATTACTTTCCTCAAGATTCAATGAATTGCCTAATGACCTGCAATATTTAGATAAGTTGGAAAAAATAGATATTTCAAAAGATAGTGAAAATCCAAATTATCACTTTATTGTGCCTTTGTATTTTGCGAAAATGAAAAGTTTAAAATACTTAGCTTTCTTTGAAACTGATGTCAAATTTTCCAATACAACAACCATTTTCAAAAATATTACTACAATCACAATGGGATTAAGTGCAAATAAAAAATTTCCAATTCCTCTTTCTCAATTCCCTAATTTGAGTTCTTTGCGAATAACTTCTTCTGGAAATAATTATGAATGGAAAATCCCCAAACAAGAACTTTTAAAAATGCCTTATCTAAATTATATTGATATTTCTACAGATGATGAAAGTCTTAGGTTTGAGAAATAGGTATAATTTTGCAAGTAAAATATGATAAAAGCTAATTAAGTTTTGTAAAGTCCTACAAGGACTATTAAAATAGTTAAAAAACAAAACTTCTTAATAAATAACTATTTATAATCAATTATGTATTTTTTATCACTACCATATCTGCTATTTTGGCTGAAAAAGTTTGAAATAAGTTGCTAATAGATAAAATAAACCCGTTGCAATAAGTGCATAAAAAATACTAACAACCATGTTTTCTGTACAACCACCTATCCAAAAAACAGAAAAGCAAGAATTATAAATTATTACTGTGCCAAAAGTATAGCCTCCAAAGTATTTTTCGCAAACAATAGACATGGAAGTAGCAATGAAACCATAAATAAAGAAAAATATCAATATACTTATTGCACCATTCACTAGATAAGCATCTGCTATAGCTGCTGGTTTTGCAGAAGTTCCACCTGCTCCAATAAATCTGTCTAAAGCACCAGCCTCAAAAGCCCTTTCCATGGCTGTTTCATCAATGCTTTTACCATCTGGTCTTATACCTCTTGGAATCAAACCCATAAAAGCATCTTTAATGATTTCAAGCCCATAAAAATCACGTTTATGAGGTACGTGTTCCATATAAGTAGTAAAAGCTGCTGCCTCTGTAACTCTATATGTGAGAAGTAACCATTGCTTTTCCTTCTTAGTTGCTAATTCATCGAGTGTTTTTTCTTCAGTAATTTCTTTATAAGTGAGCTCTAAGGCTTTCCACACTGTACCTTGTGCATCAAACCAAGTTTGTTTACGAATATTCTCACTGAGGATAGGAATATAACCAATAACATTAAACAAGCCTATTGCCAAAATTATTGTTGCTATTTTGTAGTGAGAAAATAAATTGAAGGTTAATAATATGAGAATTAAAATAATTTCACCTTTCATACCCGATACTACAGCCAGAGTAATAGAGCCAATAAAAAGACATAAAGACAACAATATCTTTTTCTTCTCTTTGAAACTAATAACAACCAACAATGTGGTAGCTATATTCCTTAATACATCACAAATACCATTTATAGCTGAAAAAACGCCAGATAATTTAATTATTGATGATAACATTATAACACCTATAACTATTTTAATAAGTAAATCTGTATCTATAACTGACTTGTTTTTTTGTCTTATTGTGTCATATTTTGGTAATAAAATAATAAGCCCATGCACAAAAGCTGCATGAGCAAGCACGTAATACTGCTGACAAATAGCTATTTGTTGTGCGTCATAGGCAGTTATGTCCATATCTATTTTTTCTAAAAACACGTACCCATTCAAGTGAGCAAAATAAAAAATACTTGTTAGACAATTATAACCAACAAAATAAACTTGTGTGAATATAAAAGGACGAAATATTTGTTCAAAAAAAGTTAAATCTTTAGGTTTTTCAGAAATGACACCCGTAAAAGACCCTAACAAAATGACCCACGAACCAAACCAAGCAATCCAATAACTTAATGAAGGGGTGCTCGAATAAGAAATAGCAATAAAGTAGGGTATATAAACCAAAAAAGCACGCATAATCAGACTTATTATATAAGAAAATAAAGTGTAAAGTTAGAGATAAAAAAATCATATCTCAATAAATATACATTTTATCATAACTTTGTAGAGCAAAAAACCATGGTTATGGTTTAAATCGTATGATAACTATAATTATAGTTAGTAAGTTATAAGCTATTTTGTGTTTTTTGTGAACCATTCTCTCGTACCTCTTATACAACTTATTTTTATCAGTTGTGCAAGTATTTTAATACGACAATGTTTATACCCAAAATACCAAAAATTTTCTATCATACACTTTAAACCACACCCTCAAAATTCAATGTTGTAACGTGTAAAAATACTATGAAAGATACAGTAAAACAATATATATTAATCAGGGCAATAAAGCCGTTTTAGATAATGTTCCTTATCATGCCATAAAAATTCTAGATATTGGTTGTGGTACAGGTGCTAATGCCAGTGTTTTATTGCAAAAGCAGAAAGTTATAGATGGTGTAACACTATCAGAAACAGAGAAAGAAATAGCTTTACAATATTGCAGAGAAGTATCCATTTTTAATTTAGAACAGGGACTTCCAAAAGCATTTTTACATAATGAGTATGATGCATGTATCTGTTCGCATGTATTAGAGCATATCTGCTGGGCTGAAAATATATTACAGGATATTTCCAAGGTATTGGCAAAAAATGGAGTTTTAATAGTGGCACTTCCAAATTTAATGCATTACAATTTTAGATTAAAATTGTTAAAAGGTAACTTCAATTATCAAGAATCTGGCGTGATGGATAACACACACTTTCGATGGTACACTTTTGAAACAGGTAAAAACTATTAGAAGACAATGGTTTTATTGTCAAGAAAGCATGGGTTGATGGCGGTTTACCTCTCGATAGTGCTTTCAAATATTTAAGCTCAAGTATTAAAGAATTTATAGAGAAAACATTTTTCAAAATATTACCAAGACTTTCTGGTTGGCAATTATTATATATGGCTACTCCTAATAAATAATCTAATAAGTTGAATATTAAATTTTGTATGATAACAACGAAAAAATAGCAGTTGTGCTACCTGTTTATAATGGAATACATTTTTTAGAAAAATCTGTAAAATCTGTTCTAGAGCAAAGTTATAGTGATTTTGAGTTTATTATTGCAGACGATAACTCGGAAGATGGTAGTTATGAGTATTTGCAAAAAATAACAGACCCAAGAATTAAGTTATTTCAAAATAAACCCAATAAAGGCTTGTTTGCAAACCTAAATTTACTTCTCAAACAAACTTCTGCACCACTGATACATTTGTGGTCTCAAGATGATATAATGAAACCAATTTGTCTAGAAAGAACACTATTCTTTCATGAAAAATACACAGACTTAGCTTTTAGCTATTCTATGTATGATATAATTAATGCTGATGATGAGGTAATCAATACCAATCATTTTGCAAAAGATAGAACTCCAGAAATAATTAATTCGGAGCTTTTAATAAGAATTTCAGCATTTTATAGTGCCATTGCAGGCAACATTGCAAATGTTACACTTAACAGAAAATATGTTGAAGATGTAGGTTTCTTTGATGAAAAATATAAAGTTTCAGGAGATTATGACATGTGGTTAAGAATGGGAAGTTTAGCTTCTGTTGGTTTTTTGAAAGAACCCCTAATATTTTTGAGAAATCATACACAACAACTAAGCAGGAAGTCTACATCTTCTCTACTTTTTTTGTGTGAAGACTCTGAAATTAGAGATAGGGCTATAAAAATGATAAATGATACAGAGATACAAAAAGCAGTACACAAAAAAATAAAAGAAGAAATTAATGTAGCTTTTTTTCACGATGTATTAAAACATATTTATTATCGTAATTTTAGTATCGCTAAAAAAATGCTTATAGAATTAAATAGGAGAGATAAAATTATCCCTTTGATTTATAGGTGGCTAAAAAAAAGAATTAGCTCTTAACACTGATAAAATAATCATAATTAACTATTTAATTTATAGATTTTCCGCATCAAAATTTATTAATAATTTTTAAAAAACTAACTTAGTTGCTCTAATCTTGCGAAGAATCTGGCGTTGTTATGTCAAAAAAATAAATATTTTAGATTCTTTGCAAACTCACAATGACAAAAAATTTGATGCGGGAAGCCTATTTAATTTATCGGTTGTAGTAAAAAATGTATGATTATCTAAGTTGCTGATTATCAATAACTTAGTAGAACACAGATGACACGGATTACGCTGATATTCACGGATTTATGT
>JAYTNF010000446.1:0-3992 GCA_043748455.1 Cytophagales bacterium | reverse complement strand
AAGAACAACAAATAGATGATATTTTAATTTTGGGTTTTGCTATCTAATAAATTTATATTTATGATAAAATTATACACATTTATTATAGTGTTTGTTGTTTCTATATTGCAAACGCAGGCACAAGACTCAGATTTATACTTGACCTTAAAAAATAACCAACATTTTTTTGAGGTTCATACTGCATCTTATTATTTGGAAGATGCCACAGCAAAATTAACTTTGCAACAGCTTTTATTGCCCGAAAATCAACAAAAATTCCTAAAAACTACAAAAACAGCACCTACTTTTACTAACACAAATTCCATTATCTGGTTTCGAGTAAAAATAGAAAATCAAAGTAATACCATGCAATGGGTTTTAGAAAATGCAAGGGCATTTACTGACAGTATTAGTATGTTTATATTAAATGATACTAACCAAGTAATTGCTACAAAGCATACAGGTTTAATGGTTGTATTTTCGCAACGTGATTTTAAAACTAATTACCATCTTTTTAGCACCCAAATTCCTCAAAATACCAAGTATTCCTATTATTTTCGCATAAAAAGCAATAAATCTATCCAATTTCCATTAACTATTAATACTTATGAACAGGCTTTTGAAGATGTGGTTGCCAAAAGAATAGCACAAGGATTGTTTTTCGGCTTTGCAATGCTTATTATATTATACAATTTGTTTTTATACTTTTCTACTCGAGAAAAGCTTTTTGCTTTTTATGTAAGTTATTCTTTTTGTGCTTTATTACAGCATGCAACACAACAAGGTTTTGTTCATGAATATATTACAGCAAGTATTCCTGCTATAAATCATTATGGTACAATAATATTTTTGTTTGCACCAATAACATACGCCTTGTTTTGTATAGAAGTATTAAATTTAAAACAATATCCTAAACTTAAATTAGTTCAAAACACTTTTATTATTACGAGTATTTTGCTTTTAATATTAGTTATTGCTCATCTAATTCCATTAGTAGTTTTAAGTAAAATCTTGCGTGTAACCATATTTTCCCAAGTCATTATTACTTTTTTTATAGCAATTTGGTCAGTATATCAAGGCTATAAACCTGCAAAGGTATTTGTTTTGGCAGCTTCGGGTTTTATTTTGGGAGTGCTAATTACGATAGCAAAAGAACTTAACTTAGTTCCTTATAATACTTTTACTAATTATGCCTCCCAAATAGGCTCTGCTTGGGAAATGCTTATGCTTTCCTTTGCTGTTGGTGCAAAAATAAACGAATTTCGGAACGAAAAGAAACTTGCAGAGGCTAAAGCTCATCAGGCAACCGTAGAAAATGCACGTTTAGTACAAGAGCAAAATCAGATATTAGAACAAAAAGTAACAGAAAGAACAGCAAGATTGGTTGAAGCAAATGAAGAATTGCATCAACAGCAAGAAGAATTAATTTCTATAAATGATGCCTTAGAACAACAAAAAGAAATTATACAGGAACAAAAGGAGCAAATGGAAATTACATTTTCTCAACTAAAAGTAACTTCTGCAAGATTAGATTCAAGCATAAGTTATGCAAGGCAAATTCAACAGGTAATTTTGCCCGACCATGCTGAAATACTGAAGTTTTTTAGCAGCTATTTTGCTATTTATTTACCCAAAGATATTGTAAGTGGTGATTTTTATTGGTTTATAGATTTGGGCGTGCAACAAAGTGAGAGAAATGAAGTTAGTGAAAGTCCAATCAGTAATAAAGATTTGGATATTTTGGAAGCAATTAGTCAAAAGATTATTTTTGATTTTGAAGACTCAAAACCTACAACAAGAGGCAGACAGCAAGCAATAGTTCAAAAAAATATTCAAAAATCTTTATTTGTCTTAGCAGATTGCACAGGTCATGGCGTATCAGGTGCATTTATGAGTATGATTGGACATACATTATTGCATGAAATTATAGATTATGGTAAAATTACAGACCCCGCAAAAATATTACGTGCTTTAAATCATGCCATAATTAATGTGTTGAGACAAAAAGAAGGTAAAAATTCTGATGGAATGGATATTTCTGTTTGTTTGTTTGAAAAAAACTTGGAAACACAACAGGTTGTGATGACATTCTCTGGAGCAAAAACAATAATATATTGCAGTATAGACAATAAATTACAGAAACTAAACGGAAACCGTACTTTTATTGGTGGGCTAAGTAAAAAAGAAAAAGAGTTTACAAACCAAATTATAAACTTAAATCAAGGAGATATAATATACTGTTTATCAGATGGTTATGCAGACCAAAATAATGAAAATCGTCAAAGTATTGGTACTGCAATTCTGACAAATTTATTGCAAGAAGTTCATGAACTTCCCTTAGTAGAACAACAAAAATTACTTTCACAATTTCTCACACAACATCAAGGCAAAGAAGCACAAAGAGATGATATTACAGTTGTGGGATTGAAAATATAGAATAGTGAAATGACTAAAATTATAAAATTTATAACTTAGTGGTTTTAGTCATTTCAGCTTGCAAATTTATATTTCTTTTTTACATAGCAATCCATTCCCAAGCAGATTTGTAGGCTTGTATGCTATCAACATATTGCAAGAGTTTTTCATAAAAAGGCATATTACTTAGGGTTGCACTATCTCCAATCATGACCAATTTTTTCTTTGCCCTTGTCATTGCCACATTCATACGCCTTGTATCTCGAAGAAAACCAATTTCACCTTTTTCATTGCTTCGCACCAAACTAATATAGATAATATCCCGTTCTTGTCCCTGAAAACTATCAATCGTATTTGCCCTTGCAACATCTTTAAGTGGCGAAACTGCTAATAATTCGTTTAATAAATTGACTTGGGCTTTATAAGGAGAAATGATGCCAATGGTACAAGAATTTCCCAGACTTTCATTTAAAGCTGTTAAATGTCTTATTAAAATCTGTGCTTCTTCGGGATTTGATAAACTTGCACTTTCATCATCTTGCTTTTCTGAAAAACCACAACCTGCGGTATCAATCCAATCAAAAGGCTGAGAAAGTAATTGGTTTTCGCTATCCAAACCTTCATTATCGCCAAGTTTATGATTTGCCACACTATCATCTGCTTTCAAATTTCCATGATAAAACTGTTGGTTAGAAAATTCCATAATCATACGATTCATACGATATTGAACTTCGAGCATGGTGTAAAAATCATAGAAACCATCTTTCTCAAAATGGGCAATAATCTTTTCAAACAAGGTGAAACCTAAGCCAGCCTTTTCAGCATCTTTTGATTTTACGGTTGGTGGAAGTTGGCAATGGTCGCCAGCCATAACCACTTTATCAGCTTTGATTATTGGAATCCAACATGCAGGTTCTAAGGCTTGTGCTGCTTCGTCAATAAAAACAGTAGAGAAACGTCTGTTTTTCAACAAGTTAGCATTTGTTCCTATCAAAGTTGCAGTAATTACTTGCACAGAATTTAACAAATTTTCAAGAATATAATTTTCAATTTTTGCAGCCTCATCAACAATATTTTTAGCTTCTTTCAACAATAATTTCCGTTGTTCTCTTTCACCTGCATTAAAATTTCTTTTGTATCGTCTTGCTAATTGCTTATAATTTTCGGCATCTTTTCGCATTTTCTTAATCTCCTTAAACTGCGGATGCTTTGCTAATTGTTCGTCTAAACTATATGCTAACAAACTATCATCAATACGTGCAGGATTACCCAAACGCAACACTTTTAAGCCTTTTGCTGCCAATTTTTCGGTCAATAAATCTACTGCTGCATTGCTTGCGGCAGTTACCAAAACCTGTTTTTCAGTTTTTAAAGTCAAACGAATAGCCTCCGTTAGCGTTGTTGTTTTTCCCGTCCCTGGTGGCCCATGAATAATAGCAATATCTTTTGCAGCTAATACTTTTTGTACTGCTTCGGTCTGCTTTTCGTTTAAGTTATTTGGTTTTATGTAGTCTGGAATACCTTTTGAAAAACTCGCATGTGTCTGTGGAATTGCTTTACCTATCAAGACATCTCGCAAATCTGCTAACCTACTTTTG
>JAYTNF010000445.1:0-10686 GCA_043748455.1 Cytophagales bacterium | reverse complement strand
AGGACTTGTTTCGTGTATTAGGCGGTTCATGTGGCTGTTTTATGAATTTGATTTGAATTTGATGTGTCATTCTGAGCAAAGCGAAGAATCTGACATTGTTACGTCAAAAACCAATAATTCAGATTCTTGCGGATTGCCGCCCACTTAGCTCAGAATGATAAATTAAGAATATTATTATCAAAGCTATTATAATTTTTATTGCTATTTTATTGACTTTTATATACAAAAACATATCTTTGTTATATAAAATTTTGTACTTGTAGTTTTACAAGTAAGTATAAGAAACATTTTAACCTAAAACATTTTTACTAATAATCGTTATGCTCGACTTAAATCCGTTTTTTACTGTTATAGAAACTTGCATTAAAAGTTTAGGTGTTGACCCTTCTGTTTGCAGAGGTCAAAAACCAGGTCAGTGGGACTTAAAAAAAGGTTCTGCAAGTGTTTGGGTAGATGTATTTTTGTCTTCACAAGACGAAAATTACGGTTATTTTCAAACAATGGCTCCTATTTGCCAAATTCCTGCAGCAAATAAAGAAGCATTTTTTAAAGAATCACTCGAAATTAATCACCAATTATATGGGGTAAGTTTTACGGTTTATAAAGATTGGTTATACTTAAAAATGATTCGTGAACTTGCAGGTTTAGACCAAAATGAAGCTATGGCAATGCTTAACCGTACAGGTGTATATGCAGACCAATATGATGACCATTTCAAAAACAAATATCATGGTGGCGTAAGTAGCGGAGACAGAGCACCAGGCGTATAATTAAAATGATTTTGCACTAAAAATGACATACTGCGGTTTGAAATCCGCAGTATATTTATTATATAAAACATGAAAAAAAACAACAAAGATGGTGTTGTATTTAGCACAAATCCAGATTTTGAATATATAACAACTGACAATATTATAGAAACTTTGCCCGCAGAGAAGCAAAATTTGCGTGTGCAGTTAGATAAAAAAGCACGTGCAGGCAAAAAAGTTAGCTTAATTACAGGCTTTGTTGGTACTTTGACTGATTTAGAAGTCTTGTGTAAAATCCTAAAAACCAAATGTGGAACAGGTGGTAGTGCCAAAGATAATGAAATAGTTATTCAGGGAGATTTTAGAGATAAGATAGTGCAATTTTTAACAGAACAAAACTATAAAGTAAAGAAAATAGGATAATATTTTGCAATTTTGGTTTTTCAAAACCAAAATTAGGGTTTTTACAACCCTAATTTTATATCAAAAATTTCTATAAGCCTTTCACACTTGACATACCTCCGTCAATATGCAAAATTTGTCCTGTCATCCAAGCCGCATCATCAGACAAAAGAAATGCAGCACTTGCTGCCAATTCTGCTGCCGAACCCACACGATTTAATGGGTGTCTTTTGGCAGAAGCCTCACGTTTTTCTGGAGAAGAAAGCAAATTCTGAGCCAATGGTGTGTCTGTTAATGAAGGTGCAACTGCATTTACCTTTATCCGATTAGGTGCAAATTCGGCAGCTAATGATTTTACAAGTCCCTCAACAGCACCTTTTGAAGCTGCAATACTTGCATGAAAGCCCATACCCATACTTACTGCAACAGTACTAAAAAGCACAATTGAAGCACCATCAGGAGATTTTTTTAATGCTTTTAAACAACCTTGGATTACATTGACAGCACCCAAAACATTAATTTCAAATTCTTTTAAAAAATCTTCTCTTGTTAAACGGATAAATGGCTTTAATGTGATACTACCTGGACAGTAAACCAAACCATGTAATTCGTCTGGCAGCCCTGCAATTTCACCTCTAAGTTCTGTTACATCAGCCGTAATATGTTGAATATCAAGATGTTCAGGCATTTTGCGAGATAATGAAATCACATTTGCACCTTGTTCAATAAGTTGCAAAGCAAGCTGATATCCAATACCAGAACTTGCGCCAACTATTAAAATATTTTTACCTTTAAAATTTGCCATAGCTTTTCAAATCACTTGTAAAATTAAATTACATACAAAACTTTCTTTATAACTATAAATTAAAAACTATGTTTAATATGGGTAATATTTTAGCGTATTCAGTGAAGAAAACATAAAATTTAGGGTAATATTACGAAATACATACTGAGTTAATTATTTGATTTTCAAGTAGTTATCTTTTAAATATTTTTGTTATTCTTAGATGCAGATATACAACATTTTTACAAGCAAAGCCTCATAATTTTAGCAAGTTATAAGGTAAATTAAAACTTATCCAATAAATCTGGTCTTCTTGCCTTAGTTCTGAGCATAGCTTGTTCAAATCGCCATTCATTTACTTTTCCCTCATGCCCTGACAACAAAATTTCAGGAACTACCAAGCCCTCAAACTCCGCAGGTCTTGTAAAAACAGGCGGTGCTAATAAATTATCTTGAAAAGAATCTGTAAGAGCTGAAGTTTCATCAGAGAGCACACTCGGAATTAATCGTATCACAGCATCAGCCACCACTGCCGCCGCTAGTTCGCCACCAGAAAGCACATAGTCTCCAATACTAATTTCTTTAGTAATAAATTTTAACCGTACTCTTTCATCAACTCCTTTATAGTGTCCACATAAAATTAGTAAATTACCTTTCATTGAGAGGTGATTTGCCATTTTTTGTGAAAATTGCTCACCATCAGGAGTCATGTAAATAACTTCATCATAATTTCTTGCAGCCTGCAACTGTCGAATACATGCAGCAATAGGTTCTATCATTAAAACCATACCTGCACCACCACCAAAGGCATAATCATCAATTTGCTTATGTTTATAAGTTGTGTAATCACGCAAGTCATGAACAACAATTTCAACCAGACCTTTAGTTTTTGCTCTCAACAAAATAGACTGATTAAAAGGACTATCTAATAGTTTTGGTACACAGGTGATGATATCTATTCTCATATTTTAAAAATTTTACAACCTTTTTTATTTTTTTTCGTTAATTCCAACATAATATTATAAGAATATGTAAGACTATTACAAATTTGCACATAAATAAATTGTTTTTTGTATATTTAGTATTACTTTGTGCAATAATTTTAAAATTCTATGGCTAACAAGAAATTTACAAACGTCATGCTCATTGACGACAACGAGATAGACAACCTTATTAATCAAAAGATGATTGAGGCTGCTGCTATTTCTGAAAATATTTTCACACATTCAGGAGCCAAAAGTGCTATTGAATTTCTGAAAAATATTGAAAAAATTATCAAAACCCACCCAAATATCTTACCCGAAGTTATCTTTTTGGATATTGATATGCCTCTGATGGACGGTTTTCAATTCTTAGACCAATTTGAAAAACTAAGTACACATACAAAAACGTATTGTAAGATTGTTATGCTAACATCTTCAATTAATCCACAAGATTTGAATAAATCCAAAGGATATGCTTATGTACGTAAGTTTCTTAATAAACCTCTTACACAAGATAGTTTGAAACACTTAGAACTATAATTTGTTTGGCAATTATTAATATTATCAATAATAAATATTAAAAACATTGGAACAAAGAGATAATATTCCATGTTCTAGGAAAAATAAATAAAATAAAACACATTAAAATAAATAAAACAAATGGCAAAAGCACTTGTAGCACACGAAAGTAATTTTGAAGAATTAATTAATACTGACAAACCCGTTTTGATAGATTTCTGGGCAGAATGGTGTGGGCCTTGTCGTATGATTGGACCTGTTGTGGAAGAATTAGCTGGCGAAATGGAAGGGAAAGCCATAATAGCAAAAGTTGATGTAGATAGCAATCCCAACCTGTCTGTTCAGTATGGCATTCGCAGTATTCCTGCCTTGATGATTTTCAAAAATGGAAAAGTTGTGGAAAAAATGGTTGGTATTCAGCCAAAAGCCGAATTAGAAAAACGTATTAAAGCACATCTTTAATGGTAAGGAATTAATAAAGTTTATTAGTTTGCAAGGTTGATAGTTTTTAGCATATTATATGAGCAAAGCTGATATAATATGCTAAAAACTATCAACTTATATGTACTACCAAAATTGCTTTTCTCCAAGAACAACTTAAAAAACTTAGGTTATTTTTAGAACACAACTACAAGTATTTAATTTCTCGCCTGACTCCAATAATAACTCCAAAATTTCCGTCTGTTTGAATCCAATTTTTTTTCTAGTAAATAATGTTTGTGAAACAAAACCGTCTCAATACAAGGCATTTTTACAACATAACTAACAAACCGAATACCGTCATCTTCTATTTTTTTGCAAACACAAAAGATATTAAGATGAGTAATATTATCACAACTATTACTTATTAAAAATATACAAAAAATAAACCCATAATTATAGCAAATTATGTTCCTATTTTTACTATTTTTGAAAAATTAGTATTAATTTTATGTTTTACCTTTATTAACAAAATTACATTATATCTATGAAAAAAAATCACTTGCTGGTTTTTGGGCTATTGATGTTATTATGGCTGCAAAACTCCATAGTACAAGCCCAAGACCGTTGTGCCACAATGACACCTTATGCGTCCACAAATGGCAAAAATCCAAAACTCAAAGCATTAAATGAGTTTGAAGAAAAGCTGCAAAAGCTAATTAAAGAGAAAAATGCACAAGATTTAAGCAATTTTCATATTGTAAATAATGTGTATAAAATTCCTATTGTGTTTCAAATTATTCATAATGGCGAAGCTATTGGTACAGGTCTAAATATCTCAAAAGACAGAATTTTAGCACAATTAGCTGTTCTTAATCAAGATTTTCGCCGAATTGCTGCAACCCCTGGTTTTAATACAGACCCAAGAGGTGCAGATACGCAAATTGAATTTATTTTGGCACGTCGCCGTCCTGATGGTTCAGCTTTTCCTGCGGGTGAAGATGGTATCAATCGGGTAAATAGAACTGCTATTGCTGGTTTGGGTGCACCGCCTTATGCAACACCAACTAATATATTACCAGGTCCGATTGAAACTTTAATCAAACCTTATAGCACTGTAACACAAGGTTATGATGGCACTAAATACATGAATTTTTGGTCAGTTGATATGACTGGTGGTATATTGGGTTATGCTCAGTTTCCTGTTACATCTTTGAACGGTATGGATTGTGATGCTGGCTCTATTACTACTGATGGTGTGGTTATGTTGCCTGGTTCTATTGGTAGTGCAGCTTTCCCTGGAACTGGTACTCGTTTTCATTTAGGTCGTACTGCTACCCATGAAATTGGACACTGGTTAGGTTTAAGACATATTTGGGGTGATGGAACTTGTGGAGATGACTTTTGTGCAGATACACCTACACATCTAGAAGAAAATTATGCACCTGCAGGAAACTCTAATGGTTGTTTTACGCACCCAAAAGCAAATACTTGTGGTACTGCTGATGAGATGTTTGAAAATTACATGGATTATAGTAATGACGTTTGTATGAATATTTTTACCAAAGACCAAGGTATTCGTATGCGTACTACATTAGAAAACTTCCGTTTGTCGTTAATTAATTCTACTGCTGGTATTCCTCCTGCGGTTAATGATGCAAGTGTGTTGGCTATTGTAAGTCCTATTTCTGATGTTTGTGGAACTTCTGCAACGCCTGTAATTAGCATTCGTAATATGGGTTCTGCAATTATTACAGGTTTGAGTGTTGAATATCAAATGAATGCAGGTGCAATACAAACCAAAGTATTTACAGGTTTAAACATTGCTTCGGGTGCTATCACAAATTTGACCTTAGACCCTATTGCTGGCGTTGTTATTGGCAATAACACAATTCGTGCAATAACAAAATTACCTAACGGAGTTGCTGATACTCAAACAGATTTTGATGAATCTAACGCAACTTTTACAAGCACAGGTGGCACAGTACCATTGTTTGAAGGTTTTGAAAATGATTTCTTACCTTTGGCTTGGGGACGAGAAAATCCAGGTAATGACTGCGTAAATTGGACTCCTGCGGTAAGTTCTACCTTAATTGGCTCAACAGGTGCTGTAACAAAAGCTGCGGTAATTCCGTTTTCAAGAACAACTACTTTGGGTTTGCAAGATTTCTTAATTACTCGAATGTTAGATTTGACAGTTGCAAATCCAAATACAAAATTCCAATTTGATGTTGCTTATTGCCAAAAAACAAATAGTAGCACAGACCGTTTGCAAGTACAAGTTTCTACAGATTGTGGCACGACTTGGGTTGCAACACCAATTTATGACAAAACAGGTGTGCCATTAATCACAAGACCATCATCAACAGGAGATTTTATCCCTTCAAATTCTTTGGAGTGGAGAAAAGAAAGTATTGATTTAGGTGCTTACGTGGGGCAAAAAGTAAAATTCCGTTTTGTAGCTACAAGTGGTGGCGGTAATAATCTGTATATTGATAATGTAAGTTTTATTGACAAACCTACTTTTAGTTTTGCAACAACAACAACTTCTACTCCAGAGGCAACTACCACAGTATTAAGCTGTTATGGTTACACAGATATTACAATACCTGTAAAAGCATCTTTTGCATCTGCAGTTGCAACTACTTTAAATGTAGCTTTAACAGGTGTACCAACTGCAACATCAGGTACAGATTTTCAATTATTGACTCCTACTGTTACTTTTCCTGCGGGAAGTACAGCAGACCAATTAGTAAGAATTCGTATTTTTGATGATGCAGCAACAGAAGTGAGTGAAACTTTTGCCATTTCATTAGCTTTGGCAGTTCCAAACACAGGATTTTTAGCACCTGCTGTACCTACAAATACTGTTACTATTCGTGATAATGATAGTTTTCCATTAGCTACTGTTATTTGGTCAGAAAATTTTGAAACACAAACCGAGGGTGCAGTATCAGATATGGGAACAGGTTGGTTAAGAAGAACATTAACCGCAGGGGCAAATGATTGGGTCATTGGCTCATCAACAGATGGTATTACAGGAAAATCTGCTTATATTTCTAATAATCCAACAACAAGACCTGTAGAATATACCAATACGGGACCTATACGAAATTCACCTGGCATTACTTCACGTTCTCGTTTAGTTTCGCCAGCAATCAGCACAGTAGGCTTTACAAACTTAGAAATTTCTTTTGATTTCAAATGTATTGGGGAAGTTGCTCCATCAACTGATGAAAACCTTTGGGATTTTGGTCGTCTGTATTATTCAACATCACCAACAGGTACATATCAATCTATTACAGGTGCAGGCACACCGAGTGAGGCAACATCACCAACTTTGGCTTCGGTTAGTGACACAAATGGAGGCTTTTTTGGTAGTACACCTTTTGCAAATCAACCAGATATTACAAATTTCAGCGTAGTTTTACCTGCGGCTTGTGATAATCAACCTGCTTTGTATTTTATTTGGCGTTGGGATAATGATTCAAACGATGGAAATAATCCTCCATTTGTTATAGATAACATTGTTTTGGTAACAAGACCTACACCTGTTATTGAAACTGCTTTAAATGCTACAACAACTAAATATTTAGGTCCAAATTCTACTGTGCATTTTTTCAATGCAGCTAATAAATTAATTGCTAAAATTGAAAACCCTACTGCACATGATTATGGTTGTACGACTGTAAAAATTGACAGAACAGGTACAACAAATAGAGAACTTTGGAATGCAAGTGCATCTACTTTCTTGGCTGAAAAAACAATTTTAGTAACGCCAACGAATGTAAATGTAAATTCTGATTTAAAAGTTACTACTTATTATACTGCTGCCGAAGTAACAGCATATAACGCAGGTGCAACACCAAACACAATGGCTATAAATGCCAATGTAATTAGCACAGGTGGTGCAATAAGCAATTTGAGTGCAGCAACACCTTTTGCAAATGGTGCAACCAATAATGTGGGTGGAACTTCTGTAAGAGGAACAACACTTTCAGGAACAGATAGATTTGTGCAGTCCTCTTTCACATCTGGTTTGGCAGCAAATAATGGTTTTGGAACAGGTACACCAAATGGACCTGCTTTGGTTTCTTTTGTCAATGCCACAACAGCAACGCCAGAAGCACCCACAATGCCAACTTTGGGTGGAGATTGTCGTCCTTACACAGACTACACAATTCCATTGAAAATAACAGCAGCACCTACACAGGCTTTAACTGTAACAGTTTCATTAGCAGGAACAGCAACAAGTGTTGTTGATTATATGTTATTGACACCAACTGTAACATTCCCAGCAGCAAGTGCAGCTAACCAAAATGCAACAATCAGAGTATTTGACGATGGTGCAAGTGAGGTAGCAGAAACCATTATTTTGAATATTGCAGTTGCACCTTCTGCACCGATTGGTGGCGTAGATATTGCAAGTAATGCTTCTATTACTTTGAATATTGCAGCAAGTGATAATATTCCTGCTATAAATACATTACTTAGCGAAAATTTTGAAGGAGCTGGGTTTGTGAATAACACACAGTTCCCAATGAATGGTTGGACTATTGCAAATATTACCACAGGTAATAATAAATGGATTGTTGGTGGAAGCACAACACTTGCAAATGCAGGCACAAAATCAGCCTACATTTCAAACACAACAGGCACAGCAGGAAACTATACTTATTCTTTAACCAGTACTTCAAGAACTCGTTTAATTTCGCCTATAATAAATACTGTAGGTAGCACAAATCTAAATCTAAGTTTTGATTTTATTTCTAATGGAGAAGCACTTACTAGTATTTGGGATTATATGCGTTTGATGTACACCTTAGATGGTACTACCTTTTTACCAATTACAGGCCCTGCAGATAATGTAAACCAAACACCACAAGCAACAGCAGGACCTTTTTGGAGTGTAACAACTTCTACACCATATTCTATTACATTACCTGTAGCCTGCCAAGGACAAGCTAACTTGCGTTTGGTATGGCGTTGGGATAATGATAGTGGTGGTGGTAGTCAGCCTCCAGCCTCTATTGATAATATTTCTCTAATAGGACAACAAAGTCCAGTTGTAGAAACAGTTATTGCTACAAATACACAAGCATTAGGTCCTAATCAAACTGTATATTTCTCTAATGCAGGGAAAGTAATGGCAAAAATTGTCAATTTAACTGCTTTTGATTATGGTTGCACAACAGTAGCTATTGACAGAAACGGAACAACTGCAACGGATTTGTGGAACACACCTGCGGCAGAAAGAGCAGCAAACAAAACTTTCAGAGTTACACCAACAAACGAAAGTGCAACAGGTAGTTATGAAATTACTTTGTATCACGAAACTGCTGAAGTTACAGGTTGGCAAACAGCTACTTCAAAAGTTTGGAATACTGCGGCTAAAATGGTTCGGTCAGGTGGTGCAATTTCTGCAATTACTCCTGCTACACCATTAGCAAACGGTAATACAAATGTTATTGCAACAACTACAAATGCAGTAGCTTATTTAACAACCAACAGAGCAACTACTGCAACATTTACAGCAATGAATCTTGGTGGAGGTTTTGCAGTTGGCGACCCATTGAATAAAATTACTTTGGGAACTATTGCAGGTACTAATTTTTGTCAAGGCTCAACAGTAGATGTTCCGTTTACCGTAGCTGCTAATTTCAATGCGGGCAACGTGTTTACTGCACAACTTTCTAATGATGGTTTTGCAACTTCAACAGCTATTGGAACTTTAACAAGCACTACGTCAGGTACAATTGTAGCAACAATTCCGGTTATTGCAGCCAATACAAATTATAGAATTAGAGTAGTAGGCTCAAATCCTGTAATTAACAGTCCAGACAATGGTGTGAATTTGACAATATCAGCAACTGTAGTAAGTATCACAACGCAACCAACGCCACAAACAATTTGTGCAGGTACAAACGTAACTTTTACAGCAGCAGCAACAGCAGCAACTTTTCAGTGGCAAGCACAATTACTTGGTACTGGTGCATTTACAAACATTACTGGCAACGCAACAGCAACAACAGCAAGTCTTACGCTAACCGCAGTACCAGTGACGATGAACACAAACAGATACAGATGTATTGTAACATTTGCTTGTGGAAATCTTACTTCTAATGCAGTTGCTTTAACAGTAACAAGCCCTAATGCAGCAACAATCACTTATACAGGTTCTCCTTTCTGTGCAAATGCTGCCAACCCAACCCCAACTATTGTTGGCACAACAGGTGGCACATTTTCAGGAACAGCAGGTTTAGTTTTTGTAAATACTGCAACAGGTCAAATCAACTTGGCAGCAAGTACCGCAGCAGCACACACTGTAACTTATAGAATGTTGGCAAATGGTGGTTGTCCGCAAGTTGATGTAACTGCAAACATTACTATTAATACTGCAAATGTTGCACCTACAATCAATGCAATGCCAAGTTTAGGTCTTGGAATTACACCAGGTTTACAAACTGTAAACTTAGCAGGAATTGGTATGGGTGTGGGAGATGTCGGACAAACTTTGAGTGTTACAGCAACAAGTTCAAATTTGGCTTTAATTCCAAATCCAACTGTAATTTATACACCTTCAAATGCAACAGGCTCTATAACATTTACACCTATTGCAGCACAAACAGGAAATGCAACAATTACGGTTACAGTAACAGATAATGGCTCGGCAACTTGTGGTATTAATGCAACAACAACAACGTTTTCTGTTTCTGTTGGTGCACCTACGCCACCGCCACCTGCTCCGTCTTTGAATCAAACCATTACTTTTGATTCCTTGCAAACTATTGTATTTTCAAATCAGTTATATGAATTATTAGCAACTGCA
>JAYTNF010000444.1:0-12878 GCA_043748455.1 Cytophagales bacterium | reverse complement strand
ATAAAAACATAATAAGTTATTACTATAATTCATAAGTTTGCCCCTTTTCAGGAATTTCTATATGTTGATAATCATGCTCTAATAATAAAGTTTTAAAATCTAACATAGATTGTAGCTCACCATGGACTAAAAATACTTTTTTGACTTTATCTTTGTTTTGATTTTTTACATATTTTAGCAAATCATCTTGGTCTCCATGACCACTAAAAACATCAGTACTAACTATTTTTGCTAAAATAGACATGACTTTATCTCCAATTCTAATCTCTTTTTTGCCTCCATGTACAATTTCGTGTCCCATTGTTCCTTCAGAACTATAACCGACTGCTAAAATAGTGCATTTAGGATTTTCTAAATTTGCTGCAATGTGATGCTGAATACGTCCGCCTTCCATCATGCCCGAAGATGAAACAATAATACAAGGCTGTCTGTAATTAGCAACAGCTTGACTTTCTTTCAAATCTTGAATATAAACCAGATTATCAAAATCAAATAACACATCATTTTCTTTCTTAAATTGTTGTGCATCTGCATTGAGTTGTCTGCTATATTTTTCATAGACTTTTGTGCTTTGAAAAGCTAATGGGCTATCAGAAAATATCTTGACGGGTGGCAATTTTCCTGCTGCCGCTAATTTATTAAAAACGTATAATAAAGACTGTGTCCGACCAACGCTAAAAGCAGGAATAATTAACCTACCAGGCATATCTACACAAGTTTGGATTACTATTTCTTCTATAATAGCTTCAGCTTGTTTAAGTGCTATGTGCTTGCGGTTTCCGTATGTGGTTTCGCAAAGCAAATAATCCACTTGTGGCAAAGGTTGTGGGTCTAATAACATTGGATAGCCATAACGACCAATATCTCCCGAAAAACCAATAGATTTTTTTACACCATTTTCTTCTACTTCAATCACAATATGTGCTGCTCCTAATAAATGTCCTGCGGGAACAAAAGTTACATGAACACCTTTTTTTATTGTAAATCTATTATTAAATGAAATGGGTACAAATTGCCTTTCAGCATCTTTTACGTGTTTTTCTGAATACCATTCACCAATATTTATAGGTGGAGGTATATTCTTTTTCTTACCACGTCTTCTGTGATAGCTACTTAGTCGTTTTTGATTCAACATCGCCGAATCTTGTAACAACAAAGTTGTAAGTTCTAGAGTTGGTGCTGTACATAATATCTGTCCTTCATAACCTTCTCTATAAAGGTTAGGAATATTGCCTGAATGGTCTATATGTGCGTGAGTGAGCAACATCAAGTTGATTTCAGAAGCCTCGAAGGGAAACATCGAGTTAGATGGTCTTGGTCGTTTTGTTTCTGTAGGAAGTTCTATTTCTGAATTTTCCGTAGTAACTTTACGTTCTCTTTCCATATCTATTCCGCAGTCTATCAATATTTTGTAGCCGTCCTCGAGTTCGAGAAGATACATACTTCCGGTTACTTGTTGTGCTGCTCCCCAAAAGGTTAATCGCATAAATTTATTGTTCTTTTATTTGTGCTAAAAAGCAAATATAGTACTTTTTTTGGATAAATGATATTTTTTAACATTTTAGAAATTTATTAATCAACTAAAATACAGATATTTGAATTGTATCAACAGAAGAATAACTTTCTAATTTATGATAATTTTTATAATTTTTTACCTTATTATTTTAGTATTTGCAAATGCCCAAAGCACAAAAATAATAAATCCAATAAATTTGCAGACAATAAACCCAAATAAACTTGTTGTAGCTTATCCTGAACATATTATCAAAATAAAAGATAATCAAGTATATTGGAAAGATGGAAACACAACTATTTTTGATGATGGCAAACAAAAAACTTTTGATGAAAAATTAAAAAATGCAGACCTTGAAGACCAATTATGGCAGGTTTACACAAAAGGAAAATTGCGAATAAATCCAACATTAAATGATGATGCAGGAAGGATTCGCAATGAATTATTTTTTAAGAAAATGTATGGTGCTACAAAATCAGAGGTTGCAAAAAAATTAGTAACTATAACTTGGTTAGCAAAAAGTGTAAATAAAAAGATTTTGGTCAATAAAATAAATGGCGTTGATAAAAAACTACAAGCTGTTTCAGATGAATTGGATAAGTTGTTATATCTCAAAAAAGATTTCAAAAAGTATCTTGAAAATCCCGCAGGCACGTTTAATTGGCGAAATATTGCAGGCACAAACCGACTTTCTACACACAGTTTTGGAATAACGATAGACATTCATGTCAAATACTCAAACTATTGGGAATGGGAAAAAAGCAATAACTCTATAATTTATAAAAACCAAATTCCTTACGAAATTATAGATATTTTTGAGAAACATGGCTTTATTTGGGGTGGAAAATGGTATCATTATGATACAATGCACTTTGAATACAGACCAGAATTGTTATTAGATTAAATAAAATAGCTTTATGTAATGTATTAAGGCAAAAAATTAGGTATAAAAAAGTGTCCAATAATTTTGCCTTGACAATTAAATTAGATTAGTTTTACAAAATTTTTAACTAAAATTAACAATTATCATGATAAAATCTATTTTACCCTTGTTACTTTTACTCTTTTTGAGCAGCTGTGCAAGTATGTTTAATTCTAAAAAACAAACCGTTACAATTAATACCAAAAGTTCCACAGCCTCCGTTTATGTTGATGGAGTTCTTGTTGGTAAAGGTGAGTCTGTTAGCACTATTTTTAAAAAAGATGGGAATGCTAAAGATGTAAAAATTAAAGAAGAAGGTTATAAAGATGCTAATGTTGCTGTTCTAGCAACAAAAAGACCTTTAGTGTATTGGCTAAATATTCTGTCTCTTCCTTACTTGGGAATTGGTTTTTATCTGGATTTCGGTAAGGGGGCTTTTGATTATAGCAAGCAACCTATTGAAGCACTACAAAAAACACCAATAGTTCGTAAACAGGCAGCACAAAAATACATTTATCTTACGAAATCTTCTTTTGATGTTCCCAAAGAGAAACTAAATTTTTCCGCTACAGACTATAAAAGTTATAGAAAAAATAAAAAAAGTACTTCTATCAATAGTTATAACTATACATCCAAAGAAAAATTAGTAATAGATAATACTATTTTTACTGACGATATGAATGAAATGTTGAAGAAAAATGGATTTATTGACACTACAGGCACATTACTTAAAAGTCAAACTAACACTTTATATATCAAGGTTACAGTTGATTCATTAACCATTAAACAAGTTATGGGAAAAGCATTTAGTGGCAGCTTTCTTGTCAGTGAATTGGGACTCACATGGGAAATACAAGATATTTATCAACAAACCAAATATAAATTTAAAACGACTTCACTTTCTGATGAATTTGTAAATGATAATTTTGTTTTTTACGGAACAAGGACAACTGAACAATCAGATAAGCCTAAACCAGAGAGGCTAAGTATTTCAGATGCTTTACAGAAATCTTTTTATGAATTATTGGCAAAAAGCGAAGTTCAGGCTTTGTTAGCACCTTCTAATCAATTAGAAGAAAAATTTGAAACTTTGAAAATTGCGATGCCAATATCAAAAGCTATGGATTTGGAAACAGGTATTAAAGCTACGGTTACAGTTGTAACAGATGATGGACATGGAAGTGGTTTCTGTATTACAAATGATGGCTATATTGTTACGAATTTCCATGTTATTGCTAATAGTAAAAAAATAACTGTCCACCTTAATAATGGCAAAAAAGTGGAGGCAAAACTTATTCGTAAAAGTGAAGATTCAGATTTAGCATTGCTGAAAATTGACGAAAAAGTGGAATTTGCTTTTGTGATTCCTACAGAACTTAATTTTCAAATTGGTGATGAAACATACGCAATTGGCACACCAAAATCTGTTGAATTAGGTCAAACTCTTACAAAAGGTATTATATCTGGAAAACGTAAAAAAGATACACAAGAAGTTATTCAAACAGATGTAAGTATCAATAGTGGCAATAGTGGTGGTGCGTTGGTTACAAAAGACGGGAAGTTGGTAGGTGTTGTCAATGCCAAACTCATGGGAATTGGTGTAGAAGGTATTGCTTTTGGAATTATAGCAAAAGATATTATCAAATATCTGAATTTGAGTTATTAAGTTTTGCATCTACAATATGGTGCATACGCCATGTTGTAGGTTTTATTTTCTACTATTTATTTAAAAATCTATACACTTAAATATAAATTATCATGATAAAATCTATTTTACCCTTGTTACTTTTACTCTTTTTGAGTAGTTGTGCAACTATTTTTAACCCAAAAACTCAAAAAGTTACAATTAAAACCCAAAGCCCTAATGCTTCTGTTTATGTTGATGAGGTATTTGTTGGCAAAGGTGAATCTGTTAGCACAATTTTTAAAAAAGATGCACAGGCTAAGAATATAAAAATTAGTGAAGAAGGGTATAAAGATAAAAATGTTGCTATAATAGCAACAGATAGACCTGCTGTTTATTACCTGAATGTTTTATCAATTCCTTACTTCGGATTAGGTTTTTTCATGGATTATGGACGTGGTGGTTTTGATTATGATAAAAAACCTATTGAAATACTTCAAAGAACACCTGTAGTTCGCAAACAGCCAACACAAAAATATATATATCTTACGAAATCGTCTTTTGATGTTCCAAAAGAGAAACTAACTTTTTCGTCTACAGACTATAAAAGTTATAGACAAAATAAAAAAGGCACCATAAATAACTATAGTTATACAGCCAAAGAAAAATTAATGATAGATAATACCATTTTTAGTGATGATATGAATAGCATGTTGAAAAAAAATGGATTTATTGATACTACAGGTACATTACTCAAGAGCCAAACAAATACTTTATATATTAAAGTTACAGTTGATTCATTGACGATTAGACAAGTTGTCAGACAATGGCAGGGTATGTTTCTTGTGAGTGAGTTAGGGCTTACTTGGGAAATACAGGATATTTATGAGCAAACTAAATATAAATTTAAAACAACTTCAATTTCTGACGAATATGTAGCAGAGTATTTAGTTTATGTTACAAACCGACAATCAGATAAATCGGATAAACCTAAACCAGAAAAGCTAAGTATTTCAGATGCTTTAGAAAAATCTTTTTATGAACTTTTGGCAAAAAGCGAAGTTCAGGCTTTGTTAGCACCTGCTGCACAATTAGAAGAAAAACTTGAAACTTTGAAAATTGCGATGCCAATATCAAAAGCTACGGATTTGGAAACAGGTATTAAAGCAACGGTTACTATTGTAACTGATGATGGGCATGGAAGTGGCTTTTGTGTTAGCAATGATGGCTATATTGTTACGAATTTTCATGTTATTGCTAACTCTAAAAAAATAATGGTTCACCTTAATAATGGCAAAAAAGTGGAGGCAAAAGTTATTCGCAAAAGTGAAGACTCAGATTTAGCATTACTTAAAATAGACGAAAAAGCAGAGTTTGCTTTTGTTATTCCTACCGAACTTAATTTTCAAATTGGTGATGAAACATACGCAATTGGCACACCAAAATCTGTGGAATTAGGTCAAACTTTGACTAAAGGCATTATATCTGGTAAACGTAAGAAAGATACACAAGAAGTTATCCAAACAGATGTAAGCATTAATAGTGGCAATAGTGGCGGTGCATTGGTTACAAAAGAAGGAAAATTAGTCGGTGTTGTCAATGCCAAACTTATGGGAATTGGTGTAGAAGGTATTGCTTTTGGAATTATAGCAAAAGATATTATCAAATATCTTAATTTGAGCTATTAAATTTTGCACTTAAATATCTATGTCAATAATGTGTTTATTGGCATAGATAATTTTGGATAATGTTATCACACATTCTATAACACTATCCAAAATTAGAGATAGTAAGTAAAATAACTAAAATATGATATTTTTTAATATTTTATAACAATTATTACATTTTTTTGTAATTTTGCGTAATGGTGTGCAATATTTCTAACTAAAATACACCACTAAAACGATGAAAATTCTTATTATTGGTGGTGGTAACATGGGCAAAACTTATGCTGATAGTTTTACCTCAAATCACACCGTAGAAAAAAAAGACCTTTATATTTTAGACCACCAACAAAAGAAAGTGGATTATTTTAAATCTCAAGGTTTTGAAAATAGTTTTACAGAGCCAAGTAGTTATATTTATGAAATGAATCTCATTATTTTAGCTATAAAACCTCAAGATGCTGCCTTATTGCACCCAACAGTTTTGCCATATTTAAAAGCCAAACAATTAGTTTTAACCATTATGGCAGGTGTTACAATTCAACGCATAGAAGAGAATCTGCCCCAAGCAAGAGTTGTACGAGCCATGCCAAATCTTCCTGCACAAATAGGCATGGGAATTACAGGTTTTACGGCTTCGCAATCTGTTACAAGAGAGGAGCTTTTTATGGTGCAAAACTTACTCAATACAACAGGAAAATCTATTTATTTTGAAGATGAATCAAAACTCGATGCAGTAACAGCAATTTCGGGAAGTGGGCCTGCTTATGTCTATTATTTTATGGAAGCCATGATGAATACTGCACGAAAAATGGGTTTTACAACCACAGAAGCAGAATTATTGGTGGAACAAACCTTTATGGGTGCAGTCCATTTACAAAATATTCATACAGTAAGTTGCAAAGATTGGATTGCAAGAGTGTCTTCAAAAGGAGGCACAACAGAGGCTGCTATTAATACTTTTAATCATTTTGGCATAGATACAGCCATAGAAAAGGGTTTGCAACAAGCCTTACAACGTGCAAAAGAATTAGGAAATTAATCAAATATTAGCACTGATATAAGATTAATTATATATTTTATTTCATATCTTATTGATAATCAAAGCACAGTAAAGTTTATGCTACAAATAAATTGGCATTGCTTGCTGCTTAACATAACTTAAAATCAAATAACCATTTACAAAACATGAAAAAATACATATTATTATTTTACCTACTTTTTTTAGGAATTATTACACAAATACAACTTAAAGCACAAATTAATTTGTTGCAATCAGGTCCTATGGTTGGCTATTCAACTATGCGTGAAGTCATGCTCTGGGTGCAAACTAAAAGTGAAGCCACTGTTTATTTTGAATATTGGGAAAAAGGAAAGCCTGAACTTAAAACACAAACAGACAAGTATCTTACAAAGAAAAATGATGGATTTACGGCACATATTGTAACTAATTTACTAAATGTTGGTACAAAATACGAATATGCTTTGTTTATTAATAGCAAAAAAGTTGAAAGACCTTATCCATTAGAGTTTCAATCGCAAGTTTTATGGCAATGGAGAACTGACCCACCACCAATTAAATTTGTAGTTGGCTCATGTTTGTATGTCAATGATTCGCCACTTGATAGAAAAGGTGAGCCTTATGGTAGTAATTACAATATCTTTGAAACTATTAGCAAACAAAAACCTGATTTTATGATTTGGGGAGGAGATAATACTTATTTAAGAGAAGCTGATTATGATTCTCGTTCTGGAATGTTATACCGTTATACACATTCTCGTTCTCTACCTGAATTGCAACCTTTATTAGGCTCAGTCCATAATTATGCAACTTGGGACGACCATGACTTCGGGCCTAATGATTCGGATAGGTCTTTTATTCATAAAGATATGAGTACAGAAGTTTTCAAAAGTTTCTGGGCAAATCAGAGTTATGGAAATCCTACGAATGGTAAAGGAATTTGTAGCAGAGTACAATGGGGAGACATTGAATTTTTCTTATTAGATGACCGTTATTTTAAAACGCCACAAAGTAGAAATAATATAGAAAAAAAGTTGTTAGGTGACGAACAAATTGAATGGATAGCAGATGCAATTTCAGAGAGTAAAGCTACTTTTAAATTTTTAGTTTGTGGCGTGCAAGTAATTAATTCAGCAGCTATGTATGAAAATTATGCAACATGTGCTGAGGAAAGACAACTATTAATTAAAAAAATTAGAGAAAGTAATGCAAAAGGTGTATTTTTCTTGACAGGTGACCGTCATCATACATCATTATCGGCATTGCAAGAAAATGATAATGTTTATCCATTATATGATTTGACTTCTTCTGCATTGACATCAGGCGTATATGCACCTCAACCAGAAGAAAAAAATACAAATTTAGTTAGTGGAACCGTAATTGTAGACCAAAATTTTGCATTAATGGAAATAACAGGTACTGCAAAAGAAAGGGTTTTGAAAATTACGATTATCAACCATAAAGGAGACATGCAGTGGACAAAAGAAATTGCTGCAAAAGACTTGAGAAATAAATAAGAAATAGTGAAATATGATTTTAAAAAATTTTTTAGAACTAACATTTCTTTGAGAAATGTTAGTTCTAAAAAATTACTTAGGGTTTAAAAATAACTTGAATTTCCCTTAAAATAGCTATAATTTGTTTTGCATCAGCTACTTCTGTTGAGTTATATGCATTACTTATTACATAATTTTTGCCTTCTAAAACAGCAAAAAACCAAAACCTTCCTTGCACATAGCACCCATAAACAGGTTTTCCATTGTTATTATTTGCCTGTGCTATTAACATACCACCTAACATCTGCCCAATTGGGTCACCAGCATATTTTTTTTCTCTTTTATATTCATGCAAAAAGAAATAGGGAGTTTCTATAATATCACCAATTCCTTTTGAGACCAGCATATCAGCCTCTGATTTCACTAAAAAATCGCCAATTTCTGCCTCTATATCCCGATTGTAGTAAACCCGAAAAGGCTTTTGGTATTTAGTTACTCTCATCACAACACTAATAAAGTGCATTTTAAGTTCCTCCTCATTCCAATAATCGGTGTTATCTAACAAATCTATGCGTGCTTCTTCTAAAAAACGCAACTCCATATCATCTAATTCGGTGGTGGCACTAAGCCATTGGGTAAGCACAGGCATAGGTGGGCGTAGTCTTTCCAAACCAAAAGTACGAGCCAATTTAGGCTCTAATAATTCAATAGTTAGTTTTGGAGTTTTTGGAACTTTGGGTACTTTTTTATCTTTTGCCATAATGGTGAATATTTTAACAAAAATACATAAAATTCATATCCTAAGCAATTAAATAGTTCCAAGTTTAAAATGCTAAGTTTAAATTCTTAGTGCTAATTTTAAAACTTGCTAATCAATAAGCTCAAAAAAATAGCACTTTAATGACAAATTGGTAATGTCTTTATCAAACTTAGAATTTAAAATCTATAACTTGTAACTACTTAAATGATACTTGGTTCTATCAAATCCCAAAGATTGCCATATAAATCTGCAAAAACTGCCACAGTTCCATATTGTTCTTTTGCAGGTTCTCTGACTATTTTAATATCATTGTCTTTTAAGTTTTGATAATCTCTTTGTATATTATCTGTTTGCAGAAATAAAAAAACTCGTCCACCCGTTTGGTTTCCAACTTGCTTTTGTTGTTCATCATTACTTGCTTTTGCTAACAATAAACTACATTCTGAGCCTTGTGGAGAAACAATTACCCATCTTTTGGTTTCACTCAAAATAGTATCTTCAACTAAAATAAAATTAAGTTTTTGGGTATAAAAAGAAATTGCTTCGTCGTAATCAGCTACAACTAAGGCTATATGTGCTATTTTTTGTTTCATCTTTCTAATTAATTAATTTGGTGGACTTGATTTCCATTATGGGTTATACAATAATTTCACTAACTTACACAAGTTTTCTTTTTATTCAAAATTTTGATAGTGTTCACAGAAATGAAACTCATCTTTTAGTTTTAAGGAGTCTAATTATTACAAAAATCCAATAGTAGCAACATAATTTATTACCATAATTATACTAAAAATATGCAAAAAAATATTGCACTAATAATTTTATATACACTATTTTTTTTATCTGGTTGTGGAGATTCATCACAAGTTACACCATTGATAGATATTCCGATTAATAAAGTAATAGACTTACATAATTTACCTTATCAACGATTGCAATTTGATAATGGTTATGTTTATGAAACTGGTGGTTTGCGTGGATTGATTATTTATCGCAAAAACGCAACTACTTATTATGTTTATGACAGAGCCTGTACCTATAATTTACAAAATTCTTGCGAAAAAGTAGCAGTTGATGGGTCTGGTTTTTTCATGTTTGACCCTTGTTGCAAATCTCAATTTGACTGGGAAGGGCAACCAAACTCTGGTGTTGCAAGGGCTAATTTGGTGCGTTATCGAACAAGTTTATCAGGAAGTTTGTTGTATATTACTAATTGAGTGATGTTATAAAAGTATTTTAGGTGGTAATTTGTCATTCTGAGCAAAGCGAAGAATTTGACTCAGATTCTTCGCTTTGCTCAGAATGACAAATTAGCAAATAACATGTTATCGAACTTATACATTTTCCGTTTCCATTTTTTCCTTCCTTCGTGTGCCACTATACAATTCATAACGCATAAATCGACATTCCAAAGCACCATTAAAAAGTTTGATTTTAGGTTTTGGATTTAAGTGAATATGTTTTGCAGCTTCGGGATTTGAAGTAATTATCCAAGCATCATAACCTGCCCACTTTTTTTTCAGTGTATCACCAATAGATTTATATAATGCGTTAATATCCTCATCTAAGTTCATTCTTTCTCCATAAGGCGGATTAATTACCAAAATTCCACCACCTTCTGGCACAGTCAAATCATCAAAAGCACAATGTTCTATGCTAATACTATGCTTTAAATTTGCCTCATTCATATTAATGACTGCTTTTCGAGCAACGTGTTTTGAAATATCACAACCTATAATTACAGGTTTATTTGTATTTATTTGGTTCATGGCATCATCATAAACTTTGTCCCAAACTTCTTGGTCAAAATTTTTCCACTTTTCAAACCCAAAATATGATTTATAAGACCCTGGGGGAATATTGCCTGCAATTAAGGCTGCTTCAATTAAAATAGTTCCTGAGCCACACATTGGGTCTACAAAATTACTTTTTTTATCCCAACCTGTTAATAAAACCATGCCTGCTGCCAAAACTTCATTAATGGGTGCAAGATTTGTTTTATCACGATAACCTCGTTTGTGCAATGATTCGCCTGAACTATCTAACGAAACAATACAATTTTCTTTATTAATAAACAAATTAATACGCAAAGTTGGTCTGTCCATTTCTACCGAAGGACGTTTTCCATAGATTTCTCGAAATCTATCCACAACAGCATCTTTAGTTTTCTGTTCTAAATATTGTGAATGTTTGAAAAGTTCTGAATTTAAGGAACAATTTATGGCTAAAGTATCATCTACGCCCATATATTCTTCCCATTTCATGGCTTTAATTTTATCATATAAATCTTGTTCATTCTTAACTTCAAAGGAATGAATTGGTACTAAAATACGCAATGCAGTTCTTAAACAAAGATTTGCTTGATACATAAATGCCAAATTTCCTGTAAATCCAACAGCTCTATTGTGTTTTTCTATATCTGTTGCTCCTAAATTCTTGAGTTCTTCTATTAATATTTCCTCCAAACCAAACATGGTTTGTGCTATCATTTTGAAAGTTGTATTGGTCATAAAATAAGTTTTTTACAAATATAGTTATTAACTAATAAATAAGGCAAGTTTCACAACATTGTTATAGATTTCTTTATGAAAATTTGAAAATGATTGCAAAGTTGTATGAAAAAAAAATTGCTAACTTTGATCTTTTGGGTAAAAAGCATGGAAGTGAGTGTTTTTTAGCTTTTGTATATTTCTAAATAGAAGTTATTAAGGTTTTGTAGCACAGACTAAAATCTATGTTACATACTTTAATAACTTCTAATCTCAGTATCATAATTTTATTTTACTTTGAAATCTGCACCCATGTTAAATAATGTAAATGCCATGACATCTGCCCATTCGTCAATTTGTTTGCTGGTTGGTTTTCCTGAGCCATGTCCTGCTTTTACATCAATTCTAATTAGAGTAGGGTTTGTTCCTTCCTGATTTGCTTGCAATTCCGAAATAAATTTGAAAGAATGTGAAGGCACAACCCTATCGTCATGGTCGGCAGTTGTTACCATTGTTGCAGGATAATTCACAGATTTTCTTATATTATGCAGAGGTGAATAAGCAAATAATGTTTCAAATTCTCTTTTTGTGCTATCAGCACAGCCATACTCAACTATCCAAGCTCTACCAATCGTAAATTTGTGAAACCTCAACATATCCAAAACACCAACCGCAGGTAAAGCAACTTTGCATAAATCGGGGCGTTGGGTCATCGTTGCACCAATCAACAAACCACCATTTGAACCTCCTGCAATAGCCAATCTGTCTTTCGATGTATATTTTTCACGTACCAAATATTCGGCTGCTGCAATAAAATCATCAAAAACATTTTGTTTTTTATCTAACATGCCATCTTTGTGCCATGTTTCACCGTATTCGCCGCCACCTCGCAAGTTTGGAATGGCTAAAACACCACCATTTTCGAGCCATGAAGCATATTTTACACTAAATGCAGGTACTTGACTAACATTAAATCCACCATAAGCATATAGATATGTTGGATTTGTGTTATCTAAATTAATACCTTTTTTATGAACAATAAACATCGAAACTTTTGTCTTGTCTTTACTTTCATAAAAAACTTGTTTGGTTTCATAGTTTTCTGTTTGAAAATCTAAACTTGGTTGGCGAAAAACAATAGATTTTCCTGTGTTGATTTGGTAACGATAAATAGTTGTTGGAAAAGTATAAGATGTGAATGAGTAGAAAATTTCTTTGTCATTATCCTTGCCTTCAAAACCAGATGCTGTGCCAATAGTTGGTAAAACGACTTCTTTTTCTTGCTTGCCATCTTGGTTATATTGCACAATTTTAGTTTTTGCATTTTCAATATAAGATGCAAATAATTTCTTAGCTGCTTGGGTAACATTGCGTAAGGTGTTTTTCTGG
>JAYTNF010000443.1:0-11682 GCA_043748455.1 Cytophagales bacterium | reverse complement strand
TGGAACAGCTATTATAGGTTTGACAACAGACCAAAGAGGCGAAAGTTTTTTGGGAACTGTACCCGATATTGGAGCTTATGAGTTTGGGAGTTTTTGGGTAACAAATGATAATAACACAGGCGTAAATTCATTAAGACAAGCAATTACAGATGTGAATGTAGCAATTCCAGCCTTAGCAGATTTGAATGGAATTATTCCCAATAGAACCATAAAATTTAAAATACCTTCTTTAACTCCACTATGTTCTTTGACGTTTGCTCTGCCTACTATTGACAAACCTGTTATCATAGATGCTAGCACACAAAAAACTTTGGTTAGTGGTTCTGCAAAAGTAGAAATTAATGGTACTTTTATAACATCGGGCAATGGGCTTACGATTAATCAAAGTGCTGCAAGAACAGAAATTTATGGTTTATCTTTTCGCAGTTTTAGTGCTGGTATTTCTAATAATGCTGATAACGTAATTATTGGAAGTTCTGCTACTAATAAAGGTAATATTTTTCAGGCTTGTGCTGTAAATGGTGTGTTAGCAGCCAATGGCAATAACACAATCATTGAAAATAATTATTTTGGTTTATTAGAAACTGGTTTAGCTGGTACTGCCAATAGTAATTATGATATTTGGGTAGGTGGCGTAGCACCTATGACAGGCGTAACAATAAAAAACAATGTTTTAGGTGCTACAAATGGAGGTATTTCATTTGGCACAACACTAACAAATACAGTAACCACAACAACTATTCTCAACAACCGCATAGGTTTTGACATAAATAATACCAACATAACCGGCAATCCCGCAGGTATTCACACCAACGCAGGCACAAATGGAATTGTCATTGAAAACAATGCAATAGGAAACCGAGCCTTAGCAGCAGGAATTGTAATAATGCCCAATACAAGTAGTGTGATTATAAGAACTAACAAAATTGGTATGGCAGAAAGTTCACCTTACAATCCTGCACCCTGTCAAACAGGAATTGAAGTTGGCAATAATATAACAAATGGACTTACGATAGATGGAAATTATATTGGAAGTACAACAGACGCAATTAAACTAAGTCCCAATACTTATGTTGGAACAAATGCTTGTAGTATCCAAAATAACTTTATTGGCATGGCACCTGATAATACTACCAAAACAAACAATGTAGGAATACGGTTAGGAACAGGACTAACAGCCCTAAGTGGTATTGGAATAGAAAATAATTATGTAGGAAATTCTAGCACTTATGGTATTTATGCTAATGCTTTACAAAACTCTACAATAAATAATAACAAAATTGGACTTGCACCTGTCGTAGCACCAGCAACTTCTGAAATAGCAGCACCAAACGACAGAGGTTTAGCCATTGACGGAACTATGGAAACTTCACAAAGTTTAACCATAACAAATAATGTGATTTCGGGCAATATCAAAGAAGGTGTGGAGATAATTCGTCATAATGCAATAGCAACTCCTGCCACAATTTTTACAGCTAATAAAATAGGTACAAATATTTTAGGCGATGCTGTTATTCCAAATACAACAGGAATTTTAATACAATCGGGTGCTGCAGGTTTAACTATTAGCACAAATACAATATCAGGAAACACAACAGGTATTAATATTGCCAGCAGCAATACCACTATCATTGCTAACAAAATTGGCTTAAACAGTTTAGGTAATGAGGCTATTCCAAACACCACAAGTATAAACATAGGCACAGGTTTGTCAGGAATTACTATTGGTGGTGCAAATTCAACTGATGGAAATTCTTTTGCAGCCACAAACATAGGAATTTTAAGTAATTCGCCCTGCATTATTGCAAACAATACTTTTGGAACAAATGCAATAGGAACAGCAGCTTTATCAGGTTTTACAGGGTTTTCTGCACAAGCTATTTCAATAAATTATACAACAGTTGGGAGTAGCTCAATAGATAATAATGTAATTGGTGGAGCAAGAAATACCTCACCAATAACCATAGTAGGAAATAATCTAACAGGCTCTGCCTCAGCCATTTTAATTGCAGCAAATAATGTTGAAGTAACGAATAATAAAATAGGAATTACATCAAATGATGTTGCTATTCCTAATGATATTGGTATCAGTACACAAGTCGGTATCAATACAAGTAATTGCTTTATTGGAAATTTAGGACAAGGTAATATTATTTCTAACAATAAAAATGCAGCCATTTATTTAGCTTCTAATATAGCTTTTTCAGCTCCCATTGGTATAACTTTTAATACAATAGGTATGAATTTGGCAGGAACAAGCCGAAGTAGTTTGCCCACAATTTTTGGTATTGCTGCCGAGACTTCTGCAAGTGCAGCTATTGACTTAAATACTATCAATAATACAACAAACTCAGCAATTAGCCTACTTTCAATAAGAAATACGATTAGAGATACAAAAATTGGAGAATATAATCCAGACCCAATCACCAATCCAAGTTTTAACACAGTGGCTGGTATCAATGTTACTACAAATTGCACCATAAGTGCAAATGTAATACAAAATTGTGCAGGTGTCGGCATACAAATATCGGGTAGTTTTAATACGATGGATTCTGGAAATCAAATTTTTGATAACTTACAACAAGGCATCAATATTAAAAATGGTAATGGAAATAGAATAGGAGAAAATTCTATCTATAATAATGGAAACACTGCAACACCAAATCCCAAAGGAATAGACTTAAATCTTCCTACTGTTGCTATCCAAGGAAACAACGGACAACCTGCACCAATCATTACTTCGGCTACTATTTTGCCAGGCAACCAAATGACTATTTCAGGTACAGCAAGCCCAGATGGTTCACACTTTTGCTACTTTTATAGAACAACTACAACAGATGTAGGTGGCAATGCAGATTTGGTAGAAGGCAAAGAGTACATAGGGCAAGCAACTATTACAGTTACAGGTGGCATGTGGACAACAACAATAATGACACAAGTATTAACACCAGCAATCAGCCCCACAGATTTTATAACAGTGAATACGCAATATAGTCCAATGATGGGTATTCAAAATACCTCAGAATTTAGCCCTGCGTTTTTGCTATGTTCCACCACCATCACAGGCATCACCACCCAAAACTCACGCACCACATGTGCAGGTTCTTTGACAGATGTCCGTATCAATTTGACAACGACAACCAATATATCAAATTTATTTGATGTTGATATTGATGGTAATGGTAATGGTAATTATGAATATCTAAACATTGCTTTGCAAAGTGATGCAAACGGAAAATTTTTATTGCTTCGTGATGTGAGTGGTATTAGCTTTAATAATACTAAGTTACTTGACCAATTTGCAACCTGTACTTCGGCAGCTTTTGTAACACAAAATCCAGTTATTATACAAAACAGTGCCTTGCCAAGACCTACAATTATTTCGGCAAGAACCGTACAATCAACTTCATGCACAACGCCAAACGGACAGTTGATTGTCAAAATTCAGAACGGAGTTATAGGACAAAATTATGAATTGAGTACAAACGGAGTTTTTGGTGCAGAATATTCAGTTTTGTTTTTAGGAACAGATAGCACATTAAGAGTAACATTAGGATTAACTGAAAATGTTAGAGATTTACAAGTCTATCAGGCTGGTAATCAATGTATTTCGACAACTTTTCCATTCAGTAGCCAAATGGTAGCACCTTTGCAAAACATAGATTCTACGCTGAATGTTGTGCTAATTGAAGATGAAATTTCGCCAAATTTTAATACCGCCATCAGTCTGTTAAATGCCCAAGACAGCATTTCTTACCGTTTATTTAACCGTACTTTAAATAAATTTGCAGGAATTGCCCAACGTGGAAATGCCAATGCAACCCTAAATTTTAATACCGATACGTTGTTACAAGTTGGTAATTATGTCTATGAAATTATAGCCACAAGTATTCGCACAGGTTGTAGCCGCAATTTGGCAAAAACCGCAACTGTTAAAGTAATTTCGGGAATTTTAGCAGAAGAATTAGATGTTTTGCGAGAAGTTTATACAAGCACCAACGGAGATTTTTGGACAACAAAATGGGATTTTGCAAAAAATATTTCAACTTTCTTGGGCGTAAGTGTTTTTGGTGGTCGTGTAAAAACTATTTTATTACCCAGCAATAATCTAAGTGGAAAATTGACAACTAAGGTCTTGAATTTGAGGAAGTTAAACAATTTGGATATTGGAAACAACAGCCTTGATTTTGGTTCAGTTGAGCCTTTTATCAATAGAACTTTTGCATTTAATTACAAAATTCAGGCAAATATTAACCGACAAATTGACACAACTGTTTATGCAAATACCAAAATGGAACTTGCTGTCATCACCGCAGGTACACAAAATAAATACCAGTGGACAAAAGATAATGTAATTATTCCAAATGCAAACTTTGCAACTTTGACTTTTGATGCTTTGAAACTCACAGACGCAGGTTTATATACATGTCTGGTGAGTAATTCGCTGGGAACTGCCTTGATTTTGGAAAGACGCAGCATCTTGTTAAAAGTCAATATCAAAAATATATCGGCATCAGATTCTACATTACTCATCAAAATTAATGATGAATTAGGTGGTGGAAATTGGACAAATAAATGGGATAGAAGCAAACCTGTTGCAGAATGGTATGGAATTACGATGACAGGCGACAAAATAACTTCAATAAATTTAGCCAATAATAATTTAGTTGGCGTTATTCCAAATATCATTCCCCTAACAAGCAATATTTTATCAGATTTAACGTATTTGAATTTGTCGGGAAATCGTATTTCTGGTGAAATTCCTAAATCACTTGGCAATTTATCCAAATTGCAATATCTTGATTTAAGTAATAATTTGTTGGTTGGTGATGTGATTTTGGAACTCGGAAAATTGCAAGACTTGAAAAATTTATTGTTGAGTTATAACACTTTCAAAGCTGTTCATGCAGATTTAGGAAAACTTATTAAATTAGAAAATCTATTTTTGAATAACAATAACATTGCAACAATTCCCGCAGAAATTGGCAATTTAAAAGCCTTGCAAACCCTAAATTTCAGTAACAATTTACTCAAAACAATTCCTACAAATTTAGGACTTTTGACAAATTTAGTAACTTTGGGATTAGCAAATAACCAAATTACAAGTGTTGCTGATATTTTCAATAATTTGCAAAGTTTGCACGATTTATCTCTGCAAAACAACGAATTAACAGCTTTGCCAACTTCATTTATTCGTCTTCGAAACCTGAAAACATTGCTTTTACATACCAATTTCTTAGATTTTGCCGATTTTGAACTTTTAGCAACTTTGCCGATTTTGAATGCCACAGGTGCAATTTATGAACCACAAGCAAAAGTTGGCACAAATCAAAACATTTTATTTACCCTTGACCAAGCCTTAAATCTCATGCAAAATGTCAATGGAACTGCCAACACTTTTCAGTGGTTTAAAAACGGCGTTGCCATTGGTATAAGTGCAAATCCTTTGCAAACAAGAGCCATTTATTTAGCTGATGGCGGAGTTTATACCTTGCAAATTCAAAATACCATTGCCCGAAAATTAACCTTAGTCAGCTATGATATTGTGGTAAAAGTTTCATGTGGCAATGCCACAAGTGTGCGTATAAATATCGTTGGAACAAGTCGTTATTGCGAAGGTGAAACCATAAATACATTGTTAAGTGCTGATGTAAATCAAGATGTGCAAGTAGTTGGTTATCAATGGTTTAGGAATAATTCACGATTAAATGGTGAGAATCAAAAAAACTTATCTATCATTCAAGAAGGATTGTATAGTTTGCAAGTAAGTGATAAAAATAATTGTGCATTTCTATCAAAACCTATTGCCATTCAAGTTTTGCCAAAACCACGTATCAATGTGGTACGAAAAGGCGACACATTAACGGTAAACATAACCCAAAGTAACGGAAAATTGCAGTATGTTTGGTACAAAGATAATACGCAAATGGTGGAAGCAAAAACGACATTTATTGTAGCAAGAGCAAACGGAACTTATTATGTCATTGTAACAGATAGCACAAGTTGCCCAACAAAATCACCAATTATCAACTTAACTATAACGGGAATTGAAGACGAATTTGCAGAACTTGCCAAACAAATTACAGTTTATCCAAATCCAACAGATGCAAAAATTACGGTGATTTTACCTGAAAATTTCACAATTTCTAAGTTGAAAATTTATAATATGTTGGGACAAGTGGTATTGGAAAATTCACAAAAACAGATTATCAACAATATCAAAAATTTTGATAATAAAAGTAACTCCTTGATAATCAATATAGAAAATTTTGTTTCGGGTTCTTATCTCTTAGAATTGCAGAACGAAAAAGGAACTATTATTAGGAAAAAACTTGTGAAACAATAAACAATTTATGCATCATTAGATACTGATACATTTAAAATATTAGTATCTAATAATGCAACATACATAAATTCCTTAATTTAGTTAAATATATTTTGTGTAATTAACTTTCTAAAAGCCAAAATAATTTCAAAACAATTTGCTATGTTTGTGCAAATCATTATTTGAGGCATTTTCAAAAATGTAACCTTTGAGATTATGAATCGTCACGATTTTATCAAAAATTTATTTTCAATAACCTTATATAGTATGCTTCCAAAAACAGTTCATGCTTTAAATTACCAAGAAAACAAAAGTCGTGTGATTGTAATTGGAGCTGGAATTTCGGGTGTAGCTGCTGCGAGTGAATTACAAAAAAAAGGCTTTGAAGTTATTGTCTTAGAAAGCCGTAATAGAATTGGTGGCAGAATGTGGACAGACAATTCGCTGGGACTTCCTTTGGATATGGGTGCTGCGTGGATTCATTCTCCGATTGGAAACCCAATAACAACATTGGCAAAGCAAGCAAATTGCAAATTATATGAAATGAATGATGAAAGTATAGCCGTTTATGACAAAAATGGGAAACAGATTGACGATGACTTAATGGGCGAATATCAGAAAAAATATGAGAAATTATTAGACAAAATAGAGAAAGAAAGTACTGATAGCGAAAGTTTTAAACAAGCAATTTTACGGTTACAACCCGAAATCATGAAAGACCTTGTAATGGTCTATCAACTTTCTGCTTATGAAGAATTTGATTGCGGTGGAGATATAGAATTTATTTCAGCAAAATATTGGAGGAATGACGAAGTTTTTGAAGGAGAAGATGTTATTGTGGCAAGTGGTTATCAAAGTATTGTGGCAATGTTGGCACAAAAATTAACAATTAAATTAAATAATATTGTAACAAAAATTGACTATACTAATGAAGTTATTAAAATTTCAACAACACAAGGAGAATTTAAAGCTGATATTGTTTTGGTAACAGTGCCTTTGGGTGTATTGAAAAAAGGTGCTATTCAATTTTTACCTGCATTACCCGCTAAAAAACTTGCTGCCATTCAACAAGTTGGCGTGGGAAGTGTTAATAAAGTTGCGTTATTATTTGATAAACCTTTTTGGAATATTCAAGTGCAATATATAGGTCATGTCAGCGAAGTAAAAGGAAAGTATAATTATTTTATCAATATGCGTACTATTTCAGAAGCAAATGTGTTAGTAACTTTTGGATTTGGAGATTACGGCAAAGAACTCGATACACAAACAGATGCGGAAATAGAAAAAGATGTGATGGTGGTGTTGCGTAAAATTTATGGCAACGAAATTCCAAATCCTAAAAAAATCTTGGTAACACGTTGGGGAAAAGATGAATTTACTCATGGCTGTTATTCATTTATGACCTCAAAAACAAAACCACAAGATTACAAAACATTAGGCGAAAGTGTTGATGATAAACTCTTTTTTGCAGGTGAACACACAAGTGTAGCTTATCGGGCAACGGTTCATGGAGCATATTTATCGGGTTTGGAGGCTGCAAAGAGTATTTATGAAATATGAATTATGGAACACTGACACGGAACACACGGAGGTTTACGGATTTTATTGTAACTAACTATTTTGAATTATGTTGAAAAATTATATTGCTTTTATTTTATTATTGTGTTTTCCTTTAATTTCTCATGCACAATACATATACACACGCCAAGACAGTTTGCGTGGTAGTCTTTCACCATTGCGAACTTGCTTTGATGTTGTGCATGAGGATTTGAATTTGCGGGTAGATATTAACAAAAAAAGTATTGCTGGTCATAATAAAATTACTTATAAGATTACGCAACCATTCACAAAACTGCAATTAGATTTGTTTGAAAATTTGGTCATTGATAGTGTTGTTGCGAACAACCAAAAGTTAAAATTTACAAGAGAAGGTAATGCTTTTTTTGTAGAATTTGCCACGTTGCAAGCCTTAACAAATGCTAATTCGACAATTAATTCGACAAATTCCTTAACTGTTTTTTATCATGGAAATCCAACTATTGCAGCAAATCCACCTTGGGACGGTGGTTTTACGTTTGCAAAAGATAAACAAAATAGAGATTGGGTTGGGGTAAGTTGCGAAGGAATTGGTGCAAGCATTTGGTATCCAAATAAAGACCATTTGTCAGATGAACCGGATAGCATGAGAATTTATTGCGAAGTACCAACAGGTTTGACTTGTGTCGCAAATGGAAATTTGATTTCACAACGCAACACAAATGATGGTTTTACAGGTTTTGAATGGAAAGTTTCTTATCCTATAAATAATTATAACGTTACCTTAAATATTGCTAATTATGCACATATTCATGACGTGTATGTGAGTAAAAATAGCACAAAAAATGACACTTTACAGCTTGATTATTACATCTTAGATTATAACAAAAATAAAGCAGAAAAACATTTTCAACAAGTAAAAACCATGTTGGCTTGCTTTGAAAAATATTTTGGAAAATATCCTTTCTGGCGTGATGGTTATGCCTTAGTTGAAACTCCTTATTGGGGAATGGAACATCAAGGAGCTATTGCTTATGGAAATAATTATAAAAATTTAGCAGAAGGCTTCGATTTCATTATTATTCACGAAAGTGGGCATGAATATTTTGGTAACTCGCTGAGTGTCAATGACCATGCTGAAATGTGGATACATGAAAGTTTTACTACTTATAGCGAAGCCTTGTATGTAGAATATACAAAAAACTACAATGATGCCATAGCTTATTTGTGGAAACAGCGTAAAAATATAGCAAATGTTACGCCGATGTTAGGACATTTTGACGTAAATTATGAAGGTTGGGTAGGCTCAGATATTTATTATAAAGGCACTTGGATGTTGCATAGTTTGAGAAATACAATAGATAATGATGAACTTTGGTTTGCTACTTTGAAAGAATATGCCGAAAAGTTTAAGATTTCACAAGTTACGACTAAACAAACTATGGAATTTTTTAATGCAAAAATAGGCAAAAATCTTACATCTATTTTTAACCAATATTTGCTATATGCAAAACCTCCAAAATTGGTTTATTTTATGACTTACGATAAAAAAACTACGACTTTACATTATCGTTGGGAAGCCGATGAAAAGGAATTTTCAATGCCCATGAAAGTAAAAACAAGTGAGTTTGAAAGTAAATATCAAACTATTTTTCCAACAAAAGATTTTCAAACATTGATATTAAAAGGTCAAGTAGAATATCCGCAATTTGCTGAAGAACTATTTTATTTTGACTTGGCAAAAGCAAATAAAAACTAAACTCGACTTAAATAACCATTATGATTAATCCAAAAGACCCAAAATATGCTGATGCTTTTGCACGTTTGTTGCAAATTATGAATGAGTTGCGAGAGCAATGCCCATGGGATAAAAAACAAACTCTGGAAAGTTTGCGACACTTGACAATAGAAGAAACATACGAACTTTCTGATGCCATAATTAACAATAATTCGGACAATAATTTGGACGAAATCAAGAAAGAAATTGGTGATATTTTGCTACATTTGGTTTTTTACGCAAAAATTGCTGATGAAAAAGGTGCTTTTGATATTGCTGATGTCATTCATAGTTTGTGCGAAAAACTAATTTATAGACACCCACATATTTACGGAACTGTAAAAGCAGAAACAGAAGATGAAGTAAAACAAAATTGGGAACAACTTAAAATGAAAGAAAAAGGTCAGGTTTCTGTCTTGGGAGGAGTTCCAAAGACATTACCTGCGTTAGTAAAAGCTATGCGAATTCAAGAAAAAGCAAGAGGTGCAGGTTTTGATTGGGATAAAAAAGAACAAGTTTGGGAGAAAGTTGAGGAGGAATTGCAAGAATTTAAAGACGAATTTAACCAAACAACAGATTTTGACAAAGAAAAAGCAGAAGGTGAATTTGGAGATTTGCTATTTTCATTAGTAAATTATGCTCGGTTTATAGATATTAATCCTGAAACAGCCTTAGAAAGAACTAATTTAAAATTTATAAAACGGTTTAGTTATTTGGAAATAGCCTCGAAAAAAGATGGCAAAAACCTGAAAGATATGACTTTGGAAGAGATGGATACATATTGGAATCAAGCAAAGAAGTTGTAGGATTTGGTTTAATGAAGTCAAAAGCTATTTGAAACTGTTTTTAGATATAAATAAAAACAGTTTTTTGTAAAAAAGCATGGTATATAAGTTTAAATTTATGATGCTACAAATATGATGTTTGCAAAATATAATATTTTCCATAGTGTATGGATTACAACCACACTATGGAAAAATAATATTACATCTACAATAACACATAATAATTTACTAATCTTAAAAAGACTTAGGAAATTTGCAAAATTATTTTTTCTACAAAGAAAGTTAAAAATATCAAATAGTTTCTTGTTTACAAACTATCGTTAAAATTCAACCCCATCGCCACTAACTTTCTCTTTTAAAATAACTTTTGTAGAGAGGAAGGGATTCGAACCCTCGATACAGTTACCCGCATACACACTTTCCAGGCGTGCTCCTTCAACCACTCGGACACCTCTCTAATTATTTTGGTGCAATGTGGTGTTTTTTTTCTGATTTACAAAAAAATTACCTACAAAAAACTTTTATTTCTCTTTTAACAAAAAAACCAATAAAAAAACATAATTTGCAAACATTTCAATTACTAATATTTAGTGCATATTCCTATGCATATTTATATATTTTATTAGTTTATGGTAGATAAAACACAATCTTTTATTGAAAAACACGTTGCAAATTTGTCTGTAACTGTCGTGTTTTTGGGTGCGGCGGCGGCAATTGCTGTTCCTTATCTATTGCCACATACCGATTATTTTGGGTTATCACCAAATGAAATTGGGGATGCTTTTGGTGGGCTTGCTAATCCTGTAATTGGTTTTATGGGTGTTTGTTTAACATTTTTGGCTTTTTATATACAATATAAATCTAATGAGAGACAAAATTTTGAATTAGAAGTACAGAAAAAAGAAAATGCGTACCGATTTATTCGTGAATCTATTCGAGATTTAAAAGATGATATTAAGGCTTTGCGGTATACCAAAGAAAGAATAGTTTATCATTATTCAGAGGCTATATGGTATGTAATGTTGGATAATATGCTGGTTGATGAGGCAAAAGATAATAATAAAATGGTATTAAATCCATTGTTCTTTCAAATTGCTTATATTCTTACCTTATTCGAACCTATCATTTCAGACATTGATAACGCAGATTTGGAGAAAAAGGAGAAATATCAACTTTTGGTAAATATTCAAGGTTTATTTGAGGCTTCGTTTGAGTTTGTGCTAAAAGTGCAGCAACAAATGACAAAAGAAGGAAAAGAA
>JAYTNF010000442.1:0-4864 GCA_043748455.1 Cytophagales bacterium | reverse complement strand
GAAGTGCTTTTTTATAGTCTTTCATCTTCAAATAAACATCTCCCATGTTATGAATTGGATACATCATGGAAAGAGAATCTCCACGTTTTGTATAAATATCTATGGCTTCTTGATTTGTTTTTATGGCTTTGGCATATTGCTTTTCTGCTAAATAAAATATGGCTAAACTGTTAAGCAACATGGGCTTGAGGTTTTCGTCAGCATTTTGTCGCAAAATTTCTAATCCTTCTATTTGATAATTTATGGCTTGCTTAAAATCATCTTGCAAATAATAAACCTGTCCTAATAAATGATGACATTTTGCCCTAACTTTATAGTTATTTGAGAGTGTTGGTTTTTTCAAAATTTTGAGTACATAACGCATGGCAGTTGTATAATTACCCATGATGAGATAAATAGAAGCTATATCATAATAATTTCGGGCTATTTCTTGATAATTATCTGTCTTTTCATAAAATTTTATTGATGCCAAATAATTTGTTATTGCAGTTGAGTTTTTACCTTTAACTCTGTGGAGATAAACTGCAAAAAGCTGTTTGCAACGTCCTTGTGAATTGCTTAATTGTTTGGTATTTGCAAGAACTTCGGCTTGTTCTAAGTATTTTATAAAATTTATGGTGTCTTCATACAAATAGTTGTTAGATAATTGTAGCAACACTTCGGCTTTTGTAGAGTCTGGAGAATCTGATAATTTGGGTAGTAAAGCCAATAAACTGTCTATTTCTGTTTGGTTTTGTGCATAACTGCAAAAAGCCAAATGAATAAACAAAATAGTAGATAGATAGAAATAAAATAACGATTTAAAATACTTCATGACACAATATGTACAAGATATGGACAAGGAATTTTCAATAATAGTTTTTTTTATGGAGTTATGCAAAAAAAATCAATAAAACACAAAAATCGTCAGCAATAGCATAAACAAAGTTAGCAAAGGCAGAAATAATATTTTTGGATAATAATTATTCTTTGCCAAAATAAATGGAATATTATATTGCTTATGTAAAATCAAATAATTACCCAAAACACAAAAAATTGCGGCATAAGTAAGAAAATAATAATATTCTATATAAACCACCGTTTCGGTAACAATGCGGCTTCGCAGTTCAATATGTGCTAATAAAACAACGAAAATTAGGGCTGCAACCAGACTAATAATCTCCATAACATTAAATTTGAAGACATCATCAGTGGTTTCTTCGGGTTTATAGGTTACAATGAGAGCAATAAAAAGTATGGCAATAGTCATCACAATTGGCACAAGGTCAGAAATAAATACACTCACAAAATCTCGTTGAATAAAGACATTATAATATAATTCAGGAAAATTTTGCAAGCCTACATAATCATTGATACCAAAATTTGTGTTGTAACTATTGTATTTATAACCAAAAAAAGAATGTGTAATATACCAACTTGGCAGAACAATAAATTTTTCTATCCCTGGTAGCTTATTAGGTTTGTAATCTGTATAGGCTTGAATATCAGGTATTAGAATGACATTTTTGTCAAAATCTTTGTGCCAAAGACGCAACCAGAAATTTTGGTGGTCGAAAGGATAATCTCTAAAATGAAAAACCTCACGTATGGTTGCTTTCACTGTCCAGCCAATTATTTCAGTATTTCCTACCTTTTTGCGATAATTTTCGGTAATTTCTGCCTCTTGTGCTTCAGGCAATAAAAAACCTCGTGTTAGGCTGTCATGGAAGCCATTTTCATATTTTTGCCAAATGTATGCTGTTAAAATACAATTATTAGAGTTGGTAAATTCGATAGATTGCAAATAAATCCCCGTAGGAATAAATAAAGGTGGTGTTTCTTTTACTTTTTGCGAAATCTGTATGCGTTTGATTTTGAAGTGATTAAGGTCTTTTTCGGCATTAATTATCAAGTCCATGTCTTTGTTATTGTCATAGAGAATGGAACAATAGCAAACTAAAAAAGCTGAAGAGGCAAAAATAACAGACATTCCCACAGATTCTTCCCATAAAGATTTGCCGTCAAAAAAGTCTTGTCTCACAAAATAAGCAAACCAAAAGAATACAGAAGTCGAAAATCCAAGCACAACTTCTATCAAATCTCTTCGTAAAATGTCATTTAAACTTAATTGTTGTGCCAAATTATTCGTAGGATTATAGTATTTGGCATGGTCAATCACAATATTGATGTGTGTGAGCATTGCCTCATAATTAAAAACCACAAGAGCCACTGTAATAAAGGTGCTAAAAATGGCAGCACCTAACAGAAATTTAGTAATGCGTGGGTAAAAATATTTTTGCATAAAAAAAGTGATAACTAAATTAGACTTTTTGCGAAAGTTTTGTCATCCTTCGCTTTGCGAAGAATAACAAAAAACTAACGAAAAAACTCAAAAACTAAAAACTATTTTTTATTTCCTCCACGCAATTTTAAAATCAAATTCATTTTCATTTCATACAAATCACGTTCTAAACCAACAGGATATTCGTGTGGATTTGTAAAACGTAAAATACTGTTATCCAATGAGTTAATATTGATTTTTGCAGTCTTTTTAATGTCATGAATACTTGGAGTTTGGTAAATTAAATTGCCTTTTTTAAAAATTGGTTGTAATAAATCTTCTGATTTTGTATCTTTTGTAATTACTTTTCTACGGGTGCTGTCTAATGGGTCAACAATAATAAAATCTTCTTTTGGCAAGTTATTCTGTGATATATTCTCTTCGTCATATATCATGTCTGCAATACATTTTCCTTCGTCTGTAAAAAACCGTTTTACTTGCAATACGCCGGGGTTTGAAACTTTTATGGCTTGTTCTGATAATTTTACTTTATAATCCCAAGTGCCATCAGTTTTCTTTACTGCTGCAATTTTATATACGCCACCCAAGGCAGGTTGGTCAAAAGCTGTTACTAATTTTGTACCAATTCCCCAAACATCAATTTTTGCTTCTTGTTGGTTTAAACTGTTGATAATATATTCGTCAAGGTCATTACTTGCCACAATTTTAGCATCTTCAAAACCTGCAGCATCTAATAATTTTCGTGCCTGAATACTCAAATACGCCAAATCTCCCGAATCTAACCGTATTCCAGCCATTTTATAACCTTTTGCTTTCAATTTATTACCTGCATCAATAGCATATTTCACACCTTGAATAGTGTCGTATGTATCAACCAAAAATACAGCATTATTAGGCATTGCCTCCGAATATTTTTCAAAAGCCTCAACTTCATTCGCAAAAGACATCACCCAACTATGTGCATGAGTTCCTTTTACAGGAATACCAAAAATTTTACCTGCCAACACATTAGAAGTGGCTTCGCAACCGCCAATATAGGCTGCACGACTTGCTGCCAAACCTCCATCAATGCCTTGTGCACGTCTTAAACCAAATTCTAAAACGGGAGAACCTTTTGCAGCTTGGTTAATACGGCTTGATTTTGTGGCAATTAAAGTTTGAAAATTGATGATATTTAGCAACGGAGTTTCTATAAGTTGCCCTTGAATTAAGGGGCCTCGAACTCGAATTAAGGGTTCATTTGGAAAAACCGCAGTGCCTTCTGGAATGGCATCAATATCACAAGAAAACTTCATGTTTTTGAGATAATCGAGAAAACCTTGTTCAAATAACGGTTTATCATCATTGCCTGTCAAGGTTGCCAAATAATCAACATCATCTTGAGTAAACTTAAATCCTTCCAAATAATCAATAGCATATTCTAAGCCACTTGCAATGGCATAACCACCATTAAAAGGAGTTTTGCGGAAATACAGATTAAAAACAGCCTCGTTTTCCAACATGCCTGTTTTCCAATAGCCATAAGCCATAGTAATTTGGTATAAATCTGTCAATAATGACAACGAAGTGCCATAAATATCTTTTGTTAAGTGCATATTTGTAATGGTTATTTTATATCAACGTCAATTTTCTATTCACCTCCAACGCCATGGCTTCTTGTCGCATCACCACTTTTAATTCCTTCACATATTCAATAACCTCATCAAGATGTTCATTTAAAGCACTTGGCGTAACGTAAGTATGGACAATAAACACTTTTTCGCCCACCAAACCCACTTTATCACTGTTCCAAACTCCACTAACCTCTTTGCTTGTTGCACCACCAAATCTTTCGGCTAAGAAATTTAAAGTTTGCTGCACATAGATAGAAGTATCAACTTTGCTATCTACATCAACCGTTGTTGGAATAAAAACACCGACTTGATTTGTTCTATCTAAACGGTCTGCAAACATTTCTACAATTTGGGCAATACCCGCAGGAATATGAAATTGCGAAACATCAGCAATACGCAAAGAAGGGAAATTTTCTATATATGGAAATTCATAATCGTAAGGCTCGTCTATTAAAATATCTTTGTATTCAGGTTTATTTCGGTTTGCAATAGCAAATAAAACGGTTTCTTCTGGACGAATATATTTTTTGAGTTGTTTCTTAAATTCCTCAATAACTCCCCAATTTTCTTTTATAGGTGGCGAAAGTAATATAATTTGATTTGAATCATCTAATATTGTTGCAATAGTTTCGTCAATCAATGCAGGCAAAGTAATAATTACATTGTCATAATCTTTCATTACATTATCTAACAATAAAGTCATGCGTGCATGATGAGGCAAATGTGCATTATCGTCAAGCGAAGCCAAAACATCAAAACCTTCCTCGTGATTATATATTTTTGTACGTTTGTTGATGCCCATATCCGTAATAATTTGTTGTGGATTAGGATATTCCATAAATAAAGTACGTTGTTTAGTTTTTTCAACCAATGCCTTTGCCAAAAAGCAGCCAGTACTCGTGGCACTTGCACCTTTCGCCATGTTAAATAGCAAGATAAGTTTCGCATTTTTATTGCCTCTTGCTGCCCT
>JAYTNF010000441.1:0-10781 GCA_043748455.1 Cytophagales bacterium | reverse complement strand
CTTCATAATCCAGCCCAAAACTCCACGTTGTTTAATATCTTTGTGTGATTTTCCGATAGCCATGAATTGCCAAAAAATCGGCTCATAAGATGAAGAAATAAGTTGTTTTTCTGTTTCATCTTTGTCCAAAGTGTCTCCATCTGTTACAAACATTACTAAAACAGGTTCTTGTGCTGCAATGGGTTCATTTTTGTGCCCACCTTCTCCTTGTGGAAAATAAAATTGACGAATCAAACGCATGGCTTCGGAGTAATTTGTATCATCTTCAAAATGATATTTATCTCTCACTTTGTCTATAAAACCACTTGCATTGCCAATCGTCATTACGCCTGCATCATAAGCATGAGAACCAAAAAGAAATACCTCTATTGCCCCATCATCGTCCAATAAACAGCCCAAAGTGAGTATTTTTTCGGCAAAACGCTGAACCTTACCCGATGCAAACAGTTTTTGCATGGAGCCTGAAATATCTAAACACAAGGCAATGCGTGCATGATGACCTGTTAAATTTGTTTTTTTCAATGATTTTACTGCCGCCTTTGCGTGTTCGAGCAAATAAGGTGCATTCGTTTCTATTTGAGATAATGAAAAAGCCATTTTGTAAATTTTTAATTAAAAATTTTATTGAATCTAACCCGACACTTTATTCAAGAAACCTATACAATTTTTCCACCTACATTTTTACGTTGTAAACGTACAACTAAACCTATTGTTATTAATAAGCCTAAAAATATTTCACCAATTTGTAATGAATTATTAGTAAGTAGGCTTGGCTCTAATTTTCCAGAATCTGTTAAAGCATATAAAATAGCACCAATTAGGGTTACTAAAACTCCCGCAAACAAATATTGTGCGGGTTGATACTCACGTCTGATGCCTATAAATGCCACAGATAAAATCAACAACATTGAAAATGGAGACAAGTAATTAATAAGAGTTAATATTTCTTGATATTTGAACATGAAACCTGTAAACATTAAAATTGCGGTTAGTGCCATTAAAAGCATCAATATTTTATCTAAAATTGGCATAAATTCTCTTACTCGCAAATAAATACGAGAAAAGTTTGTAAAAATAATGATAGAAAGGCACGCAAAGACAAAGCTAAAATACTGCTGCAAAGGCACAAAAATATTGAAAGCAAAAAGTCTTTCAAAAAAACCACGCAAGGCTAATTGATAACATGTTGTAGTAATTAAACTTGCAATAAACCAGATTTTTGCCTTATCTTGATAAACTCCAAAAATTCCCATATTAAATAAAATAAGCAATAACATGGCTCCAAAATAAACACCTTGTGGGTAGTATTTATCTAAACTAATAGACTGTAAATCACTCATTTTCAAGATATTCGGCGACAAAGTAATTTTGTTTGCTGCCACATGCGGGTTACAAACCAAACGAATATAACAAACCATTGGCTTATCATAAACTTTGAATGGCAGATAATTTTCATACATATCACTCAACGCCAATGTCCGTTCTCTGTAAGCAACATCTGCCCCTGTTTGTGCCACTTTTGTAAAACCCAAACCTTCTTTTTCTACATATAATTCTATCAAATCTATTTGTTTGTCGAACATAAATGCCCAATCTGTTGTGATGGTTGCAGCTCTTAACAAGTTCATTTTCAACCAATAACACTTAACATTTGCTTTGGCAAGACGAAAATCTGTTCCATATGGCTCAAATTTATTGGTGCTATTTGGGCTTGTTAATTGTTGAATAGTAAATTTTGCTTCTGCATCTTCCAAATAATTTAATGCAGGGAAAATAGCCATCACATCAGGCAAATCTTGCAAAGTATAGCCTTCAACTTTTATGGTTGTTATGCCCATCAGTTCATCTAGTTCTTTGTCAGTATCATCAGTATTTTCGATTAAATCATTACCAAGTTTCTGAATGGTATCAGACTTTGTATCAGGTTTTGGAGTTTGTGCCAAAATTGGTTGCACAGATAATAAAAGAAAGGCAAAGATAAAATTTTGAATAAAAATTTTCTTTAACATAATTGCAATAAGTTTTATTGAGAGGTATTTTAATGAAAATGTAATGGAAAATTGTTGTTGTTTTCCAATTCAAAGGTATGCTTTTTTTCTAAATATTGTCAATAAATGATGTTTGTTTTTGTGGTTTTTGGTAATTTTTGCTACAAAATAAGATTTATTTGCTCTTTATTTGCTGTTGCTGCTTATTTTGGTTTTGTATTTGCATAATTTTGTAGAGGCTAACAATTATTTTAGCAATGATATTAATATTTTGTCATTCTGAGCAATATCCACTTATTATAATTTATTATTTTTTAGGTTATGAAAAATCAACTTTATCAACGAATTTATCTACTTAATTTCACTGCTTTTTTGTGCATTTATTTTTTAGTATCTGCCACAACTTATGCCCAAACTTTATATACAATTTTAGTGGCTGATGGCAGTGAACACAAACATAATGGGCATTTTTATAACCTCAAAAGATTGCAATTAGAGACCGATACCATTGCAAATTTTGCAGATTTGGAAAAAAAAGAGTTTATTATAGACGAAACTTTGCTCACTCGTTATTCCATAGACAGTGTATTGTCTAATATTCGCCCAACCAAAAAAGATGTCATATTTTTTTATTTTTCGGGCAATGAATATTTACAAAAAGTATCTCAAACAGATAAGCAAGTTTTAAAATTAAAAGATGGTTATGTTGAATATGAACAATTACAGAAAGTTCTTAAAGCCAAAAGTGCTAAATTAACATTATTATTTGTAGATTTATGCAATAACATTAGTAATGATAGATTAGTAAACACAAAAGTTGCCCCTGCAAAAAAAGAAAAATACTTGCAGCTTTTTCAACAAGCACAAGGAGATATTGCGGTCATTAATCATTTTCCATACGAACAACACGAACTAATTACAACTATTGATGGCACCATTTTTACTAATGGTATTGTACATGCTTTGCATGAAGACCGCAAAGACAGTCGTTGGGAGGCAGTAATATCCAGAGCTAAATACTTGACTATCAGCGAATCTGCGGGCAAACAAAATCCCCAAGCACTGATTTATCTCAAAAATTTAGAACCCGAAGCAAAAAATATTATTCCAATGCCCGAAGGACAACTTGTCGAAAAAAACGACAAAGCTGTAAAGTTAAGAACTGAAAATAATGGTAATTTTAATGCACCAATAAATACAACTGTAACCTTAGAAAAAGGTGCTAATAAAATGAATGAAGCCACAAATAAGACCACAAAAGGTGGAAATTTTGATAAAAAAAGTGATACTTTTATCAAAGAAATGACACCAGATAAGCAAGCTATGCTGAATGAAAAATCGTTGGCAATGGTTAATGATTTTCAAAATAAAATTGCAACAATAGCATTGGGAAGTAGTAGTAGTGAAAGTGGGGAAAATGGTAGTGGTGGGGAAAATGGCAAAAATGAAACAGATTTAATAGAATCAGCTATGTTATTGTTTTCTGACAACACAAAACAAATTGGTATATCAAGTGTCAAACGTGGTGTTGTTCGCAAAAAAGTGAAAAAATATTTTCGTAAACTTTATGGTATTGGTAATGCTTATAAAATTGCTGTTACGTGGTATCAACCTACTGAAATTGCAGCTCTGGAAGTTCAAAATGATGGCACTTACAAAATTTTTGCAACAGTTTACCAAGAGTTTCGCAAAACAAATAAAAGTGGAAAATTAGTTTATGGAGACAGAGTTACTAAAAAAATTAGCTTAACATTGAAACCTGATAGCAACGAAACAGGTGGCTGGAAAGTGGTAATTAATGATATTGAGGTGGTTAAAGGAACCACTAAACAGATAAATGAGTAGTAATAGATATGAAATATAATGTATGAAATATGAAATTAACACATTGATTATCAAAGATTTACAATATTTCAAAACATCAATTCTTTAAGTATGGTTACTTAAAGAATAAATTATGTCCCTAACTATTATTTCACAATAATTTTAGTAACTTTGCAGCCTAATTTTATTTTTATACGATTCTTATACATATGGACATTTACTACAAAACACAAAAAGATATAGAATTCATGCGTGAAAGTGCCGAAATTTTGGGCAAAGTGCATGGCGAAATAGCCAAAATGGTAAAAGTTGGTGCCAAAACCAAAGATTTAGACCAAATAGCAGAAGAATTTATTAAAGATTATAAAGCCTATCCTTCGTTTTTGAATTATGATGGTTTTCCTGCCTCATTATGTATTTCTGTTAATGATGTAGTTGTGCATGGTGTGCCTGATGATTACGAATTGCAAGATGGCGACATTATTTCAATAGATTGCGGCGTATTATTGAATGGTTTTCATGCAGATTCTGCCTATACATATCCTGTTGGTGATGTGAATCCAAGAACTATGGAACTGCTAAGAACAACAAGAGAATCTTTATACAAAGGTATTGAAGCCATGAAAATGAACGGAAGACTTGGCGATATTGGCTTTGCAATTCAAAAACATGTTGAAGAAAAAGGGTTTTCTGTTGTGCGTGAATTGGTTGGGCATGGTGTTGGTAAAAATCTTCATGAAGAACCTATTGTTCAAAATTATGGAAGACGTGGCGATGGCAAAAGATTATTAAATGGTTTGGTAATTGCCATAGAACCGATGATTAATATGGGCAAAAAAGATGTTATGAAAAGAGACGGTGAGCAAGGAATTCGTACAATAGATGGCAAACCTTCTGCACATTATGAACATACAGTGGCTATTATTGATGGAAAAGTAGAAGTTTTGACTACTTTTAAGCATATAGAAGAAGTTTTTAAGTTTTAGCTAATTCCTATTTCTCAATTTATGTTTCTCAATATTATTGCAGCCTCTATATTATTGCTTCCATTTGCAACAGCAATTTTATTAGCAACAGGTTTCTTTTTAGACCCAACACCCATCGCAACTTACATGATTGCTATGGGTGCTATTTTGTCTATTTGCAATAGTATTGTGCAATTTTTTGTGATGCGGTGGCTTTTGATTGATATTGTTGCACCAATTGCAGAATTATTAGGTTTTGAGTTTCAAATAGATAAAGAGATTGAGGAAGAAGACGATAAAACAGCTGCCTTATTAGGAAATATGCTACTTTTTGCTGTTCATACCATCATTATTGTTTTTCTTTTCTTAGTTCAAATGCCAATTATTGGATTTATTGCAACTTGTGGTTATGCAGTTTTTTTACTTGGAGATTGGGTTATGCAAAATGGTGAAAAAGAGTAAAACCTACTAAAAACCTACACCAATCATGGTTCCAAACTGAATTTCACTCCAATTCATGCGGCTATAATGCGTTTTTACCCCCAAAAAAGGTGATAAACTCCATTTGTCGTCTTTAATTACATTAAGCCTAATTCCTGCTGCAAAAGTTGGCTCCCAAACACTAAAATCTGATGAATCTCTCCAAAAATCAATGCCTGCAGGTGCTATATATGGCGAAACATAGAACTCATTAGATAATTTAATGTGAAAATTTACTGATTCTGGTATAATTAAACATAATAAGGTTCCCCAAATCCACCAACTGCCATTTCCTGTGCCAACACCTTGTAAAGGATATTGTGCTAAATATATACCAAGTGGCATGTGTAGTGTAAAATTATTTCTTGTGTGTGAGCCAAAAGATACATTATAGCCTAAACTGCACAAACCATCATCTCCCAAGAAAAATTCGGTTTGCAAACCACCACTTTGAAGATTATAACCTTGTCTAAAATTACGAACTTGCTCATAAAACAAAGATACTTTTGTGCCATGATTTCCACCTTGTGCAAAACTTAAATAACTAAATGTAAATAATAAAAAGCTAACAAAAGTAGTTTTTTTGGTAAATTTCATAAAATATAGTTTGTAAATATAATATTTGTTATCAAATATCTAATTTAATTTGCAAATCTCCGACATCATGGCTTCAATCACATGAAGTCTGCAATGATATTATTACTAATATTTTTATATTTTACTTGTTTAATTATCACTATAATCATAATTGCATCATTGTTTATGGTATCAAGTTTGCCCCATACTTATCTGTATAATCAATGTGCTTACTGACATTCTAAATTTTCACATCTAAATACGCAGGAAATTTTGTGCGGTATTCTTGCAATTCAGCCCAATTTAATTCAATAGTTTTTACACAAGTTTGGTTTCCAACATCAAAAATAACATTCCCTTTTGGGCTAATTATTGCCGAATCTCCAATATAACTAATTCCTTTTCCATCTATACCAATACGATTTACCCCAATACAATAAGACCAATTTTCTATTGCCCTTGCCCGCAATAAGGTATTCCAAACATTTGCTCTTGCTTCTGGGAAATTAGCAACATATAACAAACAATCGTACTTAATACCTTGATTATCAATATTATAACTCCAATTTGGGAATCGCAAATCATAACAAATAAACGGGCTAACTCTCCAACCTTTGACTTCTTTTACAAGAGTTTTTGTTCCTGCTGTGAAAGACTTATCCTCCTCAGCCATGCTAAATAAATGTCTTTTATCGTAATAATCAAATTTGCCATCTGGCTCAACCCATAGCAACCGATTATAAAATTTATCATTTTCCTTAACCATATACGAACCCACAACAACTGCCCTTGTTTGTGCTGCTTGCTGCCGCATCCAACGCAATGTAGTAAGTCCTGAATATTCAGCTAAGGAAGTTTTATTTGAAAATCCTGTTGTAAACATTTCAGGTAGCACTATTAAGTCTGTTGGCTCTTTAATTTCCCACAACAGTTCTTCAAACATTGCCAAATTTGCTGATGGATTTTCCCAATGTAAATCAGCTTGAACAATAGTAACGGTTAAGTTTTTCATGGTTATCTTATTAAACTTTGTAATCCTTTCATTACAAAAATATCACTTAATTTATCACAATTCCAAAAAAGGTTATGTAAATAAATTTGTGGAATTTGTTGCAATTCTTCAAAACTCAGAAATTTAATTTCATTAATAATTTGTTGATTTTCAGCAAGTTCAGGGTCATAACCTTTCACTAAATTACCACCAATAACGCTAACCCTAAAAAAGAATTCTATGGCATGAATTGGAGATTCTATATATTGATTTACAAAAAGTAATTCGTTTACAGTTATTTCTAAACCTGTTTCCTCTATAAATTCTCGTTTTAAGGCATTTTCTAAACTTTCTCCTATTTCAATTCCACCACCTGGTGGCAACCAAAAATAGGGCATTTTAAAACTTGGAGAATGTTTGATAAGCAATATTTTGTCATTTTCCGTTCCATTATTTTCCATGCAAATTCCACAAACTCGGTTATATATTTTGTTGGTTTTAGTCATAAATAATTCAAGTTTTGGAAAATATATTTTATACACAAAAGTTATTCAAAATTAGTACTTTATATAATTTATTTATAATCAATAAATAGAGTTTATTAAGATTTGTACCACAAACTTTAGCCTATGCTTTTAATATTTTGATAATCAAGTAATTAGCCTACAGACTGATGGCAGCCCCACTAAATTCTGTGATACAAAACCTTAATAGTATGTAATTATATAAAGTACAAGCTACAATTAAAAACTTACAACTACTTAAAATATGATAATATTAATTTAGCTTATTACTTTTTGTGCTTAGAGTATGCCATTTGTTCACTCTAAGCACAAAAATTATTTTATTTTTTACTCAGTTTTTTGCTCATCACTTCTGCAACTTTTACAGCTTCATAGACATTAATTAATCCGCCTGACATAGAAAGTTTATCAAAATCAACCATTTTAGTTTTTTCGTCTTCGCTTTCTGCTTCCCCTGGTTTTGCTATTTGTGTGTTTGGAAATTTGACTACTGATTTAATAATAGCTTCTTTTACTTGTGCCGCCGAAAGTTCAGGAAAATAAGACATAATTACCGCAGCAACTCCTGCCGCAACAGGTGCTGCCATACTTGTTCCGTCTAAGTTTTCGTATTTTTGATTTGGTGTTGTTGAATAAATAGCAACCCCAGGTGAAAATAAATCAACTGTTTTTTTGCCATAATTAGAAAAATCACCTACAAAATTGTTGTTATCTCCCCAAGAAGCTGCACCAATTTCAAGCCAATTAGGAACATCTTTTTTGGCTAAGGTTTTGCGGTTTGGAAAATTACTCGCACTGTCTAAGTTTTTAGCGTCATTGCCTGCTGCATGAACCAACAAAACACCTTTGGAAGACGCATATTGCATGGCATCATCAACAAGTTGTTTGTTTGGCGAATAAGATTTCCCAAAACTCATATTAATAATTCTTGCACCATTATCAACTGCATAACGAATAGAATTAGCAATATCTTTATCTCTTTCATCACCATCTGGCACTGCTCTCAAAGTCATAATTTTTACATTATCAGCAACGCCTTGCATGCCAATATTATTTTTGCGATTTGCTGCAATAATTCCCGCAACGTGAGTACCATGTTTAGAATCTCCACCTTTACCTATGACATCATTATTACCGTAATATTTTTCATTCACATTTTCATAATTATCACCAACAATATTGCGAGGGTCAAAATCTATGTTGTAACCAAATTTAATTTGACTATCAAAATATTCCAAAATTTCAGCAAGACGTTTGTCATCAACTCCGTTTAACATCATTGAGCCATAAGTTTGGACAGCTTCTTTGATTTTTTCGTCTGTTGATTCCAATGCTTTGAGTTGGTCTAAAGTTATTTCTTCTGTTTCCAAATAAGCTTCCAAAAGACGTTTACTTTTTCCATATCTATCAGCAAACATTTTATAACGCATTAAGTTTTGTCTTAATTCCATGACTTTTAGTTCAAATTTGCCTTTGATGTCTAAATATTCTTTGTAGGTTTCTAAGTCTGCCTTAGCAATATCAGATTCGCCTTTTCCATCAAATTTTTTCTTGTATTGCACATACAGACGAGTCATTTCGTAAGTATCTTTACTGATGTTTTTGCCATCTTTGCCACCAATAAAATTCCAACCATAAACATCATCAATATAACCATTTTTGTCATCATCAATGCCATTATTAGGTACTTCTTTTGCGTTTGTCCACAAGTTATCCTTCAAATCTTCGTGTTCTATATCAACACCAGAATCAATCACTGCAACAATAACAGGTTTAGAAGTTTTGCCTTTCAAAATAGTTTGATAAGCTCTTTCGGTACTCACACCACGCACTTTATCACTTGACATATCAAGATTAAACCAATTTGCGGGTGCTTTTTTTAAGGTATCGTTAAATGGTGCATTTGGCACATTGAACGTAATTTCTTTAGCTGATAGAAAGCTAAGGCAGCTAACTGAAAGTCCACCTGCCAAAATAATGGTGCGTAAAGTCATTTTAAAATATTTGTAAATGTTAAACTCGTAAATCTAAGAGTTTTTGAGTTGAAATAGCTATTATTTTACAAATATTTAGGTTAATTACCCGAAATTTAACTATTTTTAGCTAAAATTTATAATTGTTTCGCAATGCCCTTTTCTGAAAATAAAATATTGCCCTACGGCTTTATAGTAAAAACCCCATAACAATTCCTAATAAAACAATAAAAGGATGTGGAATTTTCGTAAATTTTAGCAATAAAAAAGTAATAAGAATTAAGATAATATGGAGATAATCAACAGGTTGCAAAGATAGAAAATTTATTTTTAATGGCACAAAAAGCAAATATGCTGCTGAAATAACTAAACCTGCACTTGCTGCATTAATTCCTTCTAATGATGCTCGAACAGCCCGATATTTTTTGAGAGATTGCCAAAAAGTGATGACAAAGAAAATAAGCAAAGTTCCAGGTAAATTTATTCCAATAGCAGCCACAACACCACCTAAAATGCTTCCCCAAGTTCCATATTCACGCATAGACAACGCACCAATATAGGCACTAAATGAAAAAACAGGACCTGGCAAGGCTTGAACTGCTGCAAAACCATACATAAATTCTTGGGCGGTAAGATACTTTTTAAAAGCCACAAATTCAGTATAAAGTACAGGTACTAAAACTTGTCCACCGCCAAAAACAAGGCTGCCATTTCTATAAAAATTTTCAAATAATCGGATAGGTAACAAATGTGTAATGCCTCCTAAAATTGCCATTCCCACAAAAATAACCGCATACAAAACAAAATAACGCCAACGAATCTCTAATTTTTCGACTACTTCTTGCTTTTCTTGCTTATAAAACTTGAATGAAGCAATAATTCCGCTTAACAATACAATAATTGGTAATTCCCAAGGAGAACGAATGGCACAAGAAACAATGGCGGTTGTGATGGTCAAGAACCAGCCCATTTTGGTATTCACAACCTTCGGAATTACTTGCACCGCCGCCGATAACACAAAACCAACTGCCATATAAGGCACAAAACGAGCAAATTTAGGCGAAATAAAATCTGCACTTAAAGCCAAAAAAATCATGACCGAAACCGCAGGCAACATCCAAACAAATAACGTAAACATTGCTAACCAAAAACCACCACGTTTATAACCAATAGCTGTTAAAGTTTGGGTCGATGACGGACCTGGTACCATTTGACACAAACCATTGATTTCCATAAGTTCGACCTCTGAAAGATAGCCACGTTTATTGACTAAATACTTTATGAATAAGGCAATATGTGCCTGAGGTCCTCCAAAAGCTGTGAGGGCAAGCAGAAAGATGTCTTTCAGAAAGATAATATGGCGTAAATTTATGGAAATATGGGTTTTTAGTTTTTAGTTTTTAGTGTTGAGTTTTTAGTTTTAAGTGCTTAGTTTTTTTAACTTAAAACTAAGCACTTAA
>JAYTNF010000440.1:0-16822 GCA_043748455.1 Cytophagales bacterium | reverse complement strand
AGTTTCGTAAAAATGGATAATTGGGTCTTCCATTTTGGTACTTTTTCCATAATCTTTTAGAATTTCTGCGACATCACAAGCCAAAAATATATTTACTAAGTCATCAACTATCCATTTTATACGGTCATCAAGCTCTAATCCTGCAATATAACCGAATAGTTTTTTGAGAAAAGGATTAGATTTTGGTATTAATTCGTATGCTTCTTGTCTGCTAAAAGTAGGCAAGGTAGGGTCGTGATAACGTGCTGCAAACATTCCATAAGCAATAGTTTGGGCATAAACATCAGCAAAACCTTTTGGGCTAATATCGTGAATAAGAATTTCTTTAAAGGCTTGTAATTGTTCTTTAAGTGTAGAATTTTCTTGGCTAATTTCATCAGAAATTAATGATTTTTCTATAACATCAGCTAATAATTTTGCTTTTCCTGCCATCATTTCCGCCAACTTTTTAGGGCTTGTAATGGTTTGTGAAATTTGCGAACAAAAGTCTTTGAGTAAGTTTGTAAAGGTTACAAAATTATCTTTCAAAGGCACAATAGTACCGTTTTTTAGTTCTGCAATGGCAATTTTTATGATAAACACACCATTTTTATAGATATGAAAATCTAAATAATCCGTAAAAATAAGATTATTAAGAGAAGTTTTATATCTATCAAATTGTTCTTTATTGCCCGTTTTTTTAGCACCTTCTAAATCTTTGTCTGCTACATCTTTTGCCTCAATAAACCCAAGTGGTACACCACCCGTAGAAATATCTTTTTTAGTCAATACATAATCAGGTGCACCACAAGCTATTCTTTTAGGCTCGTTAGTGGCTGCAATATCAGGAATAATAGTTTCTATGAGTTGTTTTAAATCACCTCTGTATGTATGTTCTGTGGCAGTTCCTCGTTGATAAGCTGCGTTAATATTTTGAATATATTGTTCAATAGTCATTGCGAATGGAATTTGAGCAATATTAAGAACTTATTATTGAATATAAAAGCTAATAGTATGATTAGTTTTAGATGGTAGGATTTTCTTTACCCTTGTTTATGTCCAACAAAATTCTACTATAACCTCAAACTTGCATAAATAAACTATTTTTTACATAGAATAAACTATATAAAGCAGCTTTTCAATGCACCTTTTACGTTATAGTGGAGTGGTTTCAATTCCATTGCGGGTTTAACACAAAGCACGACAGGGGAAATTAATATTTCCTAAAAGCCTTGTGTTTAAATACTTTTTGCAAAATGACACTTCCATCGGCTTGGGTTTGTTCTATGGCTACTCTTTCTGTGGTGGCATAAACAGGAATAAACTGTTGTAGTTTGCAAAAAGCTACAATTTGAAAAGTTGCCCCAAAATCTCCTTGTACTAAAACAATGTCATTTTTTTTGGCTTCTTTTGCTAAAAAATCGGTAATAGGTTGTAAATATTTTGAAAAATCTAAATCAGATTCGGGTGGTACATTGCCCCAAATTTTTTTTAGATTTTCGGGCAAACTAACAAAATTTTCTACACTCAAACTGCTTTTTGCATCTGTAATTTGTTCGGGTGTGAGTGTGTGAGAGAATAAAAGAATAAGGTTTTTCATTTTAGTTTGGTTTTTAGTTATGATGTTTTATTTTTTATATTGGTCAATAATAAATTGAAAAATGCCTAAAATTTTTGGCAAATCATTTAAGAAATAGCGTTGTGTATCAATCCAAATATATTCAGCTTCTAATCTCAAAAAAACCCAATCAAAAGCATTAGTTACCACACCATAAATAGTTTCATAAGGCTCATTCATTTGTTTATTGAACAGACGTGCTGCATACATTTCGGCAGCACATTGGGCAAAACCGTCTTCTATGATACCATTTTTTGCTTCTACCATACAAAAAATAGGGGCTTCTATATCGGCTCTTCGAGGTCTGGCACTTATCATAAAATCTGGCGTACCATTCAATAATTTTTCGCCTTCAATACTAAAATTGATACCTGAAAATAGTGTAATTTGGGGATTTTTTCGTTGTAATTCTTTCACTATGGGTGCAAGCAAAAACTCCGATTTTGCCTTTTCAGAGGTAATTGTCATTTGAGTTCCATCTGCTATATCTTCTGCCAATCTTGTGCTTGGCGGTATAGACACTAAGGTATTAAATTTAAAATCTTGATAGTCTTGCAAAATTTTATATTCTGTACGCAGTTTAGCAAAAGTTGCATCTGAATATGCCATAGTTTTAGTTTTTATATTGGTTAATAATAAATTGTAAAATACCTAAAATTTTTGGTAAATCATTTAAGAAATAGCGGTTTTTGTCAATAGATATAGTATCGTCTTCGAGTTTCAGAAAAACCCAGTCATAAGCATTTGTTACTGCACCATAAATTGTTTCACAAGGTTCACCTGCTTGTTGGTTAAAAATACGTGCTGCATACATTTCGGCAGCACATTGTGCAAAACCTTCATAAGGTTCTTTATTTTTTGATTCAAACAAACAAAAAATAGGATTTTGAGGCTCAATAATATTAGATTTAGCGGAAATCATAAAATCGGGATTACCATTAAGTTCCGCATCATTTTCTATATTTAAACTATAACCCGAAAAAATGGTAATGTGCGGATTTTTTCTTTTCATTTCTCTTATTATTGGCGATATTAAGGCTTCCGACTTTGCTTTCTCTGTATAGAGTGGCATATCTTTTCCTTGCTCAATATCATCTAATAAATGTTGGCTTGCTTGAAAAATGGGCAAATCAATATTGATAAATAGATTTATATCTATTTGTTTGATGCCATAATCTTTTCTGAGTTTAGCTAAGGTGAAATTTGAATATGCCATAGTTTAAAGTTGTTTAGTTTTCTATATTCACAAAGATAGGAATTTACAAGCAAAAAATAGAAATCATTTTTGCTTGTAAAAGTTTTATTCTATCTAAGAGATAGAATAAAATCATCTAACTTAGAGGAATCTAAAAAAGAATTTCTATCTATTAGTTTAATTCCTAAAACCGAAGCCCTTTCAAAATAATCAACTTCACCAGAATTCTTTTTTTCTAATGAACTTAACGTAAACAAATAAGAATTTACAGTTAATCCAAAGTTTTTTCTAAGTGCAGATGCTTTATAAACTGTTTCATTAAATAGTTTTGTAGATACTTTTCCAAATTCAGTCATACCTGTTTTACATTCGATAACGTGAATTGCATTATTATACGTAAATACAACATCTAAGTCATTATCTAATGTTCTTTGATTTTTTTCTAATTTTACCCCAAGTAATACTTCATCATTTGATAATGATAGTATCATTTGTATTTTGTAGTATATATATTCTTCAAACCAGCCACCAGTTAAATATTCTATTTCTCCCTTAGTTAGTTTAGATTTATCTTTTGTGGGGAACTTTATTTCAGATAAAAATTCCTTAATAGTAGATATTCTTTTATCTTCATCAGAATTATTTATAATTTTTTCTAATGTAGCATCACTATTACGATAATATAGTCTTAATTTTTCGATTACTTCATAATCTAAATTACTTTGCATAAATCTATCAAAAAAAACATCTGTATAAGAAACTCCTAATACTGGCATTTTATTGCTAAACTTTACTCCATACGCATTAAGATATTCTTTTACATTTACCCTGTAATCAATATCTTTTTGAAAATTACCAACCTTATCGAATATTTTAATATAACTATTTTTTCCAATTGGAACATAAAAGATATTATCACGATAATTTTCAAAAGCATTATAGACTGCAATAGACATAGGTTTTGTTCCACCTGTTAAATTAACAAAATATTCATTTTCAAGACTTATACTTTTTTGTAATAAATCTTCTGTTTCTTTAACAATACTTTCATTTACAACTAATCTTTCTACAAGAGATTTATCAATATTCGTTGAGTTTAAAATCCAGTCTATTTTATTATTATCATTCTTTTCCATATAACTTGTTGTTATAAAAAGAAATTTGTCAACCTTGCCTATAAATTCTTTAATAAAAAGAATATTTGGAATTGTTTGCTCACTTACTAAACTTACTAACACCTTTGCCATATTTGTATTTATTTAAAATTGTGAAAGAAAAAGATTATTTTATTGATATCTTGGTTTAGTTTTCAAATCATTCAAAAACCAAATAGCCACCATACAATACTGTCTATATTTACCTTTAATTTTGTTTTGCCAAAGAGATAAATGTTTATCAAAAAGACTTTGTGTCCACTGTTGCATAGGCTTTTCTTGTATTAAATCTGATGTTACCTTATCCAAAATAACTCTACGGTGTTTTATCAAAACATCATTATTAAGGTTTAAAACCATATTTAAGTCATTTTCTACCACTTCATTATTTGTTTTTGATTTAATCTTACCATTCAAATCATATATCAGTAAATCTTCTGAATTAGATTTATTTAGCGGATTAAGTTTTTGCAACTCTACCTGCCCATTCATTTTACCAGCCACACCTTTGGTTTTATCGCAATGTTGAATATGTATTTTATCAGGATATAACTCACTTAAACCATTACAAACCGCCAACATATTGGTATAATCTAAACTTAAATGTGGATATTTTTCTCTTGGTTTTAAATGTTCTACTTCTACCTTTGGTTTATGCATATCATTCAATTCCAAACTAATTTTACCCATACAATAAGCACAAATATGTCCTTGTTCTTCTAATAAAGATATTTTTAGTTGTTCGGCATCAAAATTACCTCCCTTATAATTGGCATAAGGTGTAGTAAGTCTGTAATCTGACAGTGTTTTTGGTTCTTTTACGTTTTTTTGAATATATTTCATAGCTTAATAAAGTTCAAGATAAGATTCTGCACGTACAATTTCGGTATCACCATCACCAAAATTTTGCTTTAATTCAACTAATAATTCCTTTGCTTCATCTACATTTGTCTGTAAAAGTTCATAAAATTTAGCAATAGCTGATTTATATTTAATAGGTCTTGCCTGAACACCAAAAACATCTTCTGTAATAGCATTAACATCTCTTCCCTTCGTATAAGGCGACACTTGCAAGGCTTTATCTTTCAAAAATCTTACACATTCTTTGCTCACATTTGCCAACACCAACGGACTATGTGTACTGACAATAAACTGACATTTTGGAAAAATACTTAGCAGTTTTGGCAATACTTTTTGTTGCCATTTTGGGTGCAAATGCAAATCTATTTCGTCTATAATTACGATACCTGTGCCATTTATAAGTGGATTTTCGCTATTAGGATTTGCCAAAGCCAACCGATACGCCAAATTAGCTACCAAACAAAGCAAAGTTTTTTCACCCGAAGAAAACTGTTCTACATATATTTGCTTTGCATTTTTTTGCATAATCATTTTGCCCTCTGGATAATCCTCCCACAAAACTTCCATTCCTGTATAAGTTTGCCCGGCATCGTCATTCAATAAATCATAAATAGCAGTTTTTACTTGTTGCAATAAAACATTATTTCCCTTCGATAATTCAATATTACTCTGCCACTTAAACCACACAGAAAAATCATTAAAACTCAAACTATTTTTTTTCAATGCCTGATGATAGGTTTCAAAAATTGTATAGCGTTGTAATTTTTCGCTACTAACTTTATTAGTAATTTCTGCATCTTTTAATTGGTAATAAACAATAACAGGAATAGTTAAAGGCAATTTTCGTATATATCTAAAATCTACTGTACGTTTAAAATTATTTAATTTATCAAAATTTTCGTCTTCCGAAATCATATTAACTTCATTAGGAACAATGGGAATTGTCCATCTAATTGTGCTATCTACAAATGCTTCTGTTTGGTCTTCATATTCTCTTTCAAATTCTTCTGTAATAACTTCATTAGTTTCATTTTCTTGATTAACTTCTACCAATAAATGTGTTTCTATTGCACAATAAGCACTTTCAATATCTAAAAGAGTTTCGTTATTCAAATCATTTTCATCAAATAATTTACTATACTCCTCTTTGCTACTTGGTTTTAAAGTAACAATAACTTGCGACAACATTTTTACAATAGCATCTAACAAACTTGTTTTTCCTGCACCATTTTCCCCTATGAAAACCGTTAATTGCTTATCAAATTCTATATTTGTTTGGTTTCTAAAACCTCTAAAATTCTCAACCGTCAAATTATTGATGACTAATTGAGCATACCATTTTTGTATTTCCATAATTACAGTAATTTAACTTGTATAATTTTATTATTTCCACTTCGTTGGTTTACTTTCACTTTAACAACTTCATTTAATTCAAATGTTAATTGTCTTTGAAATTTATCTACAACCAAATCAGCAGTTAATTGTTGATTTTCGATATGCAATAATACTTTTTTAGGACTTAATTGCACCAATTCGGCAGTAAATTCAGTAGTATTATCTATTTTATCAAAAACAACTTCTATTTTATTTACTATTGGTTTTGTACTAATTTCTTGTGCAATAGTCGTAATTTCTGCGGGTTTATGAACCGTTTTTTTCGTATTTGTTTCTAAAAAATACTGTTTAGGATTTGCAGCCACACCTATTTTTTCTGTAAATTCAATATCTGCAACCCCATCAGGCAAAGTTAATTGCACATAACCCATAAGATTATCTCCGATAATTTTGCGAGATTTATAACGTTTATCTCTGTTTAGTTTATCAGGATTTTCGATAGTATCTAAGTGATTTTCAAAACGCAAATCTCCTGTAATGCCATAAAAACCTGAGCCACTTGCCAAACGAAATACACAAGTCCGTTTTTGATGAATAGTCATTAATTGCAAGTCGTATAGTTTATTGAGAATAGCTTGGGTATTTTCAACTTGTGGATATTTTTCGAAAAACTTAATTTCTTTTTCCAAAAACGTATAACTATAATTATTTATTTGGTTAAAAATATGTTGAATAGTATTATTTTTGATAATATGTTTATGATTTGTTGGCGTTAATTGCGAATTTCTTTGCTTAGTTTCTTGTTCTTTGATAAATTGTAATAAGCCGTCTGCTATGCTCAAACGAAATTCTCCTTGACTTCCTACCGCAAAACTTTCTACATTAAGGTCAAACCTATCTTCTTTAAATTTACTTTTCCAAGTAGTGCCATAATTATACAAATTAAAAAGTTTTACTTTATGTACTTCTGTACTATTTAGTGTAAAATCAGCAGGACGAATATAACGCATAATGCTTTCGCTAAATTCGCCAAGCAATTTTTTATGATTTGTTTCTTTTTGCGAACTATTTTTAGACAAATAATTTGCTATCACACTTGCCAAAGCACCCTTGATAGACGAACCAGGAATATAAGGATTACCTTGTCCATTGCGTATGAGAGAGTTTATTTCCTTAGCACTTTCAGGCATATCACTATGAATAATTTTTGTAGCATAATCTTCTAAATTATCACCAAAATTATCACGAATAAATTGTTCAACATCTTCTAATCTCCCACTATTAATTTTTGATAAATAAGTGCCTTCTTTTTGATTTTCCAATAAATCTAAAAACACTCTTTCTTTGTCTAAAACATAGATTTTGCCTGCTTGATGCACAAAATCAATACCTTTTGACCAGTCTTTTTCCTTTCCTCCTCCTATGTGAACAGGAGTAAGAATTTCTAATTTGATGTTGTAATTTGTGTTAGGATTTTCCATAGTTTTTATAATTTTTTGTAGCATAGACTTTAGTCTGTGCTTTCTTTGCCACATAATGCACAGACTAAAGTCTATGCTACAGTTTTTGGTGCTACCATTGCTACAAAAATAGCACGACCATCTCGCCAAATAGGGTGCGGATTTGTAAAAACCTCGCCTTCGGGTTTCAAATTCACTAACTTACCCACTAATTTCTCTTTTGTATTAAAAACAGAACCTTCGGCAAACATATAAATAGATTTTTTTCGCAAACTGCGGTGTTTATCCTCTTGCGGATTTGCCAACCAACCGCCACGTTTTACCAAACTATATGCTGTTTTATTGTCATTTTCCAAAATAATTTTTGGAAACTCTGTTTGTTCTTTGGGACAATACAAAGACAAATTCATTTGCATTGTGTCTGCTGTAATTTCGGGTAATGTTAATGTTACAATGTCTTCTTTGTATGAAAAATTACCATTTCCTACATTTCTATCTGTTCCAAAACCATTTTCACCCAATAAAGTCAAAGCATTTAAAACTTGTTGCTTGTAGGTTTCATTGTGAAATTCTATCAAAAAAAACATTCCTGCATTTTCACCAAAAAACAACCTATCCATATAAAACGGTTTTGCATCACTTCCATCTCTTGGAATGGTAACTCGTTGCATTACTTCCGATTTGATAATTTCGGGGTCTTTGTCAGTTTCAAAAACATCACTTAAATATGCACCTGCAACAGTTTTTTCAGAAACTTTTTCTAATGTACCTTGCAAAGATTTTGAAAAATAATCTTGGTCAAGCCATTTTATGGCTTTCTCTTTTTTCCTATTTTTCATCTCATCTGTTCCGTTAATAGAAACTTTTGTTGTCAATGATTTTGGGAAAAAATAGCTTTCTTTATAGTAAGGAAAAGCAGAGGAAACCGAAAAACTATCAAGCAAGACATTTATATCGTCTTTTTCTTCTTTTTTAGAGCTTGTAACATCATAACCTAATTCCAAAGCAGCCACAAAAATAGCCGACTTAATGGTATCAGAATGCAAAACCTCTAAACTACTGTCATAATCTGCCTTGCCTCTTGACAAGTGCAAAGGGCTATGAAATTTTAGACGAATAAGGGAAAAATTAGTGGTTGTCATTGGCATAAGTTAAAGTTTCAGGTTTATTATTTTTAAGTTCAAATTTAACTTGTCCATATCCACGAGAACCACTACCACCCAAATAATCGTCTTCTAATATTTTAATTGCTTTTTTAAACAATGCAATTAAAGTATCTTCATTATCAACTAATTTTGTTTCTGTTTTATCATCTTTTACGATAGTTTCTTCAAAAACATTAATAACAAAAAAAACATCAAACTTAGCACCAGCAGGCACTCTTTCCATAGTACGTGGCGAAGTTGCAGTGCCTTTGATACGGTCTATATTGTTCTCTGCTTTAATTTCAGTAAAAGGCATATCCGTATCAGCATCTTTCAAAACCTTTAATGAACCTCCTATAAGTTTGGTTTTATCTGTTTTATCAAATTCCCTTGTCAAAATGGCATCACGCACAATTAAACGAGAAGCATTACCAGAATCACCTGCTGCCCCAAATAAATCACAAATCATAGATTTGCCATTTTGGGGATGTTCATAGCCCATTTCGCCCTGTAATTGTTGCAATAAACAACGCATTTTTCCCTTAATGGAACTGCCAGGTATGTAAGGCTCTTTTGTAATAGGATTACGTACAACAGCATTATCTACGCCTCCTATTTCTGTACTTTCTTTGGCTGCACCTATACGCAAACCAGTTAAAAGCTCCATTTCATAATGAAACTTTATTTTTTTTATGAGTTGTTTTTTAATTATTTTCATTGTCTTTTCCTCCTTCGGCTTTGTGATAGGCAACTATTGCCTCTAATAGATTAACAAAATTTTGAAAATGCTCTGCACTTTTTATAGCCCGTAAAGCCTTTGAAAGTTCCTCGTACAAGTATAAAATTTTTGTTTGATTTCTGCCTGATTTAATATCTTTACCAACCGCATAAGCTAATTGAGGTTCAAGCATAGCAAGTTTGACTTTATTTTTATCATACCCTTCTGCTTGTATTTTTTTAATAACGCCAAAAAATTTACGAATTTGTGAAGTTGTTAAGGGTTTTTCAGCACAGGAAAATTTAGCTACTTCATTATTATTATTATCAACACTACCTTTTGCAACAAGAAATTTTGCAAAAGAAATAGCCCAAGCTATTGGAGCAGCAATTTCTTCGTTGTCTTTGCAATGCCAAGTTTCTTGTTGGCTAATCCAAGAAACTTCAATAGATTTTCTTTTATAACTCATAGTTTTCCAAAGTTTAAGTTTTTATTCTTTTTGTTTTTCACTTCTCAACTCAAATTCTGCCCAACGTGCAGCCAAGTTTAACAAATCTAAAAAGATACGGATATTATTGTCTTTGTCATCTTTATCTTTTATAGTTGTAAATTTTAATTTTTCTTTTTTATTTTCTTCCTCAATACATTCATAACTATCAGTAAATATGCCTTTTTTGAGGTCAGAAAATAATTTAATTATTTTACCTTCTTTGTCATTTTTTACTCTTTTTTCGGCTCTTGCCAAATCATAAGCCATACGCCAACGCCAAGTTTCTGTTTGTCTTTGCTTTAAATAAGCTAATTGAGTAGAGTTCAAATTTTCTTTTTCTAACTTCTTAATCTCTTTTCTTTCTTTGCGTTGTATAAAAATATCTTGATAAAAAGCCTGTATTTTTTGTAATAAAGACTTATTATCCTCCATTTTTACATAATCAACTAACCTATCTTTCAATTCCTTCACTATCAAATATTCATATTTCCAATGCAAAGGAACACCAAATAAAGTAATTGCATTTTTTTCTATACTCTCTGAAATTTTATGTTTTTTGGCTAATTTCTCGTCAATTTCGCACAATTCGGCTGCTTTGCTTATCGGAAATTTTGGAGTAACAACGGTAATTCCGCCAGAAATACCAATTTTATCATTATTACAAGTCCATTCTGCAAAATGTTTTTGTATGTCTTCTGCAAAATCTATAATACAATTCCAACTACCCACAATAAACAAATCATCACCACCCGAATAAACAATTTGTGTATAATTTTTATAATCAGCTTTTGAGTTCCAAATCACATTCAAAAAACCTTTGAAAAAATAATCCAAATTGCGGCTTAATGATGCTAAACGTGAAAATGTTGCAATGCTTTGATACACATCTTTATCATTTTTGTCTTTTACTACATTACCTTTCTCATCTTTAAGTTTTTCATTAATAGTAAAACCATTGCTAAATAAACTTCCTAAATTATCTACGTCCATTCGCAAAATGGCAAGTTTTTTCAAATCAGTTTCTAAAAATACCTCAACATAACTTACTTCTTTTTCTTTCATTCCTGCCATTTCCGAAAAAGTTTTAGGCATATCTATTTCATATTTTTGCTTGACTTTAATTTTTACCTTTGGGAATTGATTACCACCATAAAAACTAAAATTAAAAGAATTTATTGATGATTTTGTATCTATAAAATTCAAATTATTTATAGTACATATTTTTGCTTCTATATTTTTAATTGCTCTTTGAATGTCATTATTTTCAAATTCTTTTTTATCTACAAAATAGTGATAAATACCCAAAGAACAAGGATTAAATTTGTCTATTCCTTGCATATTTGGCAATGATTTTTGTGAAGTTATATGATAAACAACATTTTTTAAAACCTCACCCAAACGAATTTGCTCGTGTGTGTTTTTACTAAGTAGATTTTCACCTGTATTAATTTGGCTTAATGTTGCTTCTTTTATTTCGTTGCTTTCTTCATCAAAAAACAGAATTTCGCCTTTTTTATTTGCATTATTTATATCAAGTTCTTCATTACTAATCATATCTCTTGGTGCAATTCCTCCAATTTCTGACGGTTTAAAAAAGAAATCATAACCATTTTTAGCACTAAGTAATGTTTCTTTACTTAATATCTGCAATTTATTTTTCTGCTTTTTCTTCACATCTAATTTACCATACAAACTGTCCCAAGTTTTCCCAAGTAAATTTCCTGTAATTTCGGCTTTACTAATTTCCACATTAGCCATAATAAAACCTAAGGTTGTTTTGTGTTCTGTGAAAAGATTATCTGTAATTTCTTTTTCTAATTTGCCTAATTTTTCCTTAACCTTTTCTGTGTTGGGTGCAAGCACAAAGAAATTTCCACCCGAAGCATAAATCACATTGGCACTAAATAATTGCAAATCGGAAATTACTTTTTCTACAATACTATCCGTTAAAAGTTGCAAATAAAACGACCTGCCTTTTAGGTTTTTGGCTGCTTTGCTGCTGATAATATCGTATAAAAATGACTGAATACCCGAAATATCTGCACCAATTAAAATAAAAGGTTTGTCTTCTTTCTTATTCTCTTGATTATCCTCTTTGTTGGGTACTTCTTGGGCATAATCATACAAACAAACCGATATAGCGGTGGCAACTTTTATATGGTCGTATAAACTGATGTCTTGCAGGCTTGTTTCTGTGCTGCTGGGTACGGTAATAGCGTATTTATGCAATAGATTGAGTAGAGTTTCGGCAAAAACCTTAAAATCTGTAAAAGCTGCTATTTGCTTAACTTCTTTTGTAAAACATTCCCAAAGTTTTGTATAATCTTGAATTTGAGTTTCTTTAAACTTGTCTTTTTCTTGTGGAAAAAATAGTTTTGTGTTTGTTATGCCTGTTGTTTCGTTTGTATCTAAACTAAGAGGTAGAATGGGCAAAAAATATTTAGGGTTTTTATTGGCTTGGATTTCCTTATTTTCCAATTTTCCCAAATTCTCCAAAATAGAAACCATACGAATTTTTTGGAATTTTTGCCAACCTGTGGTCTGATTTGTTTGTGTGCTATCTTGTGTATTGCCCGAAGCTAATGTATTTGCCTCTTTTACAATAGCCTGAATAGTATTATCTGTATTTTGTGTATAATGATTAGGAACAATGGCTGCCAAATCGATGCCATTTTGGGCTAATAAGCTATTGAATAATTTTTTAAAATTGTCGTCAAATTTCATAGTCAATGATTGAGTAAATAAAATCTCTACTATTTAATTACTGTTTTTTCAAATAAAAATAATAAAACTTACAATTCCTAACATAATTACAAATAATTAATTAGATTTTGCAAATTGTAAAATAAGATTACTATAAATTAATTTTAACCCTCTTCTGGGGTCATCAAATATCTGTAATCTGCATTTAGTGCCATCTTCGTCTAAAACTGTAATGATTTGATAGGGATAGCCATTTGCAGTGCCTTCTTCAATATCATTGGACAGATTACGATAATGTGCCACAGTGCCATTAGGTTTATAATGTTTTACATCTTTGTTATCATTGACATTAAAAACAAAGGTATTATCTCCCGATTCCCAATCTGACCAAACATCTGTTTTTTGGTCTAAGATAGCAATAATATCATAATCAATGCGAAATCTATTTCCTTGTGCAAATAATGAAAGCGTAGAAATACTAAAAAAGACTGCTAAAATAAACTTTTTCATAGATAAATTTAGGTTTTAAATATAATTGACATACAAAACTAAAACCTATCTATGCACTGTATTTACACAGTAAAATAAAGGCAAAAAAAAGATATGATAATTTTTATTTGCACAACTTTTATGGTTTTTTCACGTAATTTAATTTTCGCTATTTGTAGCATAGACTTTAGTCTGTGCCTAAAAATTACAGCACAGACTAAAGTCTATGCTACATTCGCTATTTACATTCATAAAATTATGTCAAAAAATAAATATGCAACCATTCGCTATCGGATTATAGATGAGGCTTTACAAGGTGGTAAAAAGATAAAAACAGAAGATTTATTAGTCATTTTGGACGAAAAATTGGCTTATTATGACATCAAAGGAATTTCTATGAGCCAACTCCGTAAGGACATAAAAGCTATGAAAGAAGATGAAGGATTAAAATATAAAGCAGATATAAAATCAGGGAAAAATGGATATTGGTATGAAGACCCTACTTTTTCTATCAATAAATGCCCCATAAATAAAGATGATGCCAACCAAATTAATGAAGCCTTAACAACTTTGGAACAGTTTAAACATTTTGGCTTTTATAAAGAATTGCAAGGAATTATTGACAAAGTAGGACAAAAATTTAGAGTGCAAATAAAGCCTTTGAAATCAATAATTTGTTTTGAAACGGTAGAAAATTATGAGGGAAATAAGCATCTGGGCGAATTGTATCAGGCTATTATCAAAAAAGAAGTTTTGTATTTGACTTATACGCCTTTTAATTTGCCAAAACAAAGTTTCAATTTTCACCCGCAGTTATTGAAAGAACATAATAATCGGTGGTTTTTGTTTGGTATTAATGGCAGTGAAATTGATAAAAAGAAACAGTTGCGAATTTTGCCTCTTGACCGTATTACTGATTTTTCGGCTACTTTTGAAAAATATATTCCGCTATTTCCTGCCGATATTGACAAGTTTTTTCATAATATTATTGGTGTGGGTTTGCCTTGGGAAAATCAAAATGTTGTGGAAATTATTTTGGAAATTAAGCAACCAAGAGGCTTTTATGTGCTGACAAAACCCATTCATCATAGTCAAAAACTTATTACAGAAACTGAAACACATCTTATAATTAGCTTACAACTTATTCCAAATAGAGAATTTTATGCTCAAATTCTTTGGTATGGTGAAGATATAACGGTGATTTCGCCAACAGAAATAAGAGAAAATATTAAGCAACAGTTGGGGAAAATAATGATGAATTATGAAAAGTAATTATGAATTATGAATTATGAATTATTTAAAGTTATGAAAAAATATTTCTCTCTTATTTTATTATGTTTTTTGATAAGTCAAATTACATATTTTCACGTTACTGCACAACAACGCATTGGTTGTGTTTGCAATGACAATACCATTAGCAAAGCCATAAGTGCTGGGGCTTGTTCGGGTCATAATGGTGTGAAACAATGGCTTTATGATACGCCTGTGAAGGATAAACACAAGGAAGATTTTAAGACTGCAAGCAATTTGCCGACTGTTGTTCCGCCAATAGCAGGTGAAAATGACCCAAATTTTGACCCTGATGACTATGAGGAAGTGCGGATTGATGACAAAAATCGCAATAAAGACAAAAAAAATAACAATAAAGACAAAAATAACACGCAAAGAACAGGTTGTGAATGTGAAGATGGAACTTTTAGTCAAGCTACAAATTCGGGAGCTTGTTCGGGACACGGTGGTGTGGTAAGATGGTTGTATGGTGGCGAAAATCGCCAAGATAATAGTCGCAATGCAGGACAAAATAATAATACAAATAGCAATAACAGGCACACAATAAATGATGAAGAAGATGGGAGTTTTTCGTATAATGATTTTGAAAGGGCGGGGAGTTTGTTGGTTTATGTTTTGGCTTTGGTGCTGGTGTTTTTGAAAGTGGGTTGGGTGTTGAGAAAAGTAATGAACAAATATTTGAATGACGAGAAAGAATAATTATGAATTTTTTGGAATTATGAATTATGAATTATGAATTATTTAAAACAATTATTTATATTTTTTATCATTTCATTTATATTTAATAACTTAATTTTCAAATTCATAACAAGATTTCAAGATTAACAGGATTAAAAAAATTCATAATTCATAATTCATAATTCATAATTCACTCACGTGTCGCAAATCATTATTAATAGCAAAGGGGCAAGTTTGAGCAAGACAAATGGCTTGTTTGAGGTCAGATTGCAAGATGGAAATAAGCAGAGTTTTCACCCTGATAAGGTCAAAAGTTTTTGGCTGAGTGCAGGCGTAAGTATTACGACTGATGCTATGTTATTGGCATTGGAACACGATATTGCGGTGATTATTACTGATAATTTTGGAAATCCGAAGGGTAGTTTATGGAATAATCAATTTGGTTCTATTGCCACAATTCGCAAAAATCAATATGCTTTTACGCTAAGTAAAGAGGGCAAAGAATGGATTAAAGCTACGATTTTGCAGAAAATTAATCATCAAGTTAATTTTTTGCAACAAATTCGTTATAGCAATATTCCTGATGACAAAGCTATTGTGGAATTAGAAAAAATGATTACGCAAATACAAAATGTATTGGTGTCTATTAATTTTTTTCAACCTGACGAAGTTGTAAATTGGAAAGATGTTTTGCGAGGTTGGGAAGGAAGTGTGTCGAGGTTTTATTTTCAGGGTTTGGCTGGGAGTTTGTCGCCTTTATTTCGGTTTGAAGGACGCAGCCGTCCTGCTCGTGATATGTTTAATTGTATGCTCAATTATGGTTATGGTGTGCTATATGGCAAGGTGGAAAGTGCGTTGATTGGTGCAGGAATTGATGCTTCCTTAGGCATTTTGCACGCTGATGAGTATAACAAACCTGTGTTTAGTTATGATTTTATTGAGCCTTATCGTATTTGGGTAGATACGGTTATATTTCAACTTTGCTTTTCACAACAGGTAAATTATTTGTGTTTTGACCGCAAAGAAAAATCTTTGTGGCTCAACCATACAGGCAAAAAAGTTGTTATTAGTGCTTTAAATACCTATTGGGAAGAGGTAATTAATCATAGGAATAGGCAAAGAAGTAGGAATAGACATTTGCAACTCGATGCTCACGAATTGGCTCAATATTTACTCAAAAAGAATTATGAATGTCTTTAATTATGAATTATGAATTATGAATTATTTTTTTACATAATTTTATTCATATATTTACATTATAACATAATTCATAATTCATAATTCATAATTCATAATTCCAAAAAATTCATAATTAGAAAAAAATGTCAAATATTGTTAAAGAAAAAAGTTTTGCCCTTGCAATTCGTATTGTAAAATTGTATAAACACTTAACTCAAAGAGAAATAGAAAGAGAATTTATACTTTCTAAACAATTACTTCGTTCGGGTACTTCTGTTGGTGCTAATATAAGAGAAGCTATTAATGCAGAGAGTAAAGCAGATTTTATTCATAAATTAGCTATTGCACAAAAAGAATGTGATGAAAGTTGTTATTGGTTAGAATTACTTTATGCCAGTAATTTACTTAGTGAAAAACAATTTAATTCTATTCATCAAGACTGTTTGGAAGTATTAAAAATTATCAGGTCAATTATTTTAACTAAAAAGAATAATTCATAATTATGAAAAAGAATTATGAATTATGAAT
>JAYTNF010000439.1:0-4944 GCA_043748455.1 Cytophagales bacterium | reverse complement strand
CCATAATCCTTGCCAAGCAAAACATTAAATTTTCCTAAATCTATTGGAATTAAACCTTTTGTAAGTTCTTCCATTGATTTTTTAGGGTCATTGGGTGCAAAAGTTGGGCGTAAAGGTCGCCAATTATTCCAAAAAATGCGTTTTGGCTGCCACACTTCCACAAAAGCCAACTGTTCAGGAAATACATTTTTATCACCTGCAATACCAAAAGCAACCTCTGCCAAAATTGCTGAAGATGAATGGTGTCCGTGTCCTGCTTCCGAAGTTTTTGGAAATCTTGTAATCATAATATCGGGGCGAAACTTGCGAATTGCCCACACAACATCTGCCAAAACCTGCACACTGTCCCAAACTTGCAAAGTTTCTGTTGAGGTTTTCGAGAAACCAAAGTCATTTGCTCGTGTAAAAAACTGTTCTGCCCCATCAGTTCTGCGTGCTGCCAACAATTCTTGTGTGCGAATGATGCCCAACTGTTCACGAACTTCTTTGCCAATAAGATTTTGTCCGCCATCGCCTCTTGTGATAGAAAGATAGCCTGTTCGATAGCCTTCATTAGCAAAATAGCCCAATAGACGGGTATTTTCGTCATCAGGGTGTGCAGCTACGTATAAAACAGAACCCAAAACTTGCATTTTTTTCAAGGCAAGTTTTATTTCGGCAGGATTTAACTGCTTTTCGGGTTTTGATTGTGCAAAACTGTTGAAGGATTGCAAAAATATAAGTAAAAATAAGAATAGGTATTTTTTCATTAAAGTTTTAGATGTTTTAAGTTTTTTAGGAACTGTAAAGGTAGGAGAATTTAGGAATTGTTTTTGTTAAAAAGTTATTCAAAGATGTAATCTTTCTGAAAGATTACATCTTTGAATAACTTTTTAACAAATTATTTTACTCTCTATCATATTTTTGTAAAATTTCTAATGAAATACAAGAAATATAGCAAAAAATCTTATCTTTGGTGAGTAACGATACTATAAATTATCACACCCAAGTAGATATAAATTAGGTAAATTTATTATTTTATTTCCTTAGACACTTAACACAAAAGTTACTTCTATTAATTTTTCCTTATATTTGAAAAAACTAAATTAGACAATGCAAATAGAACTTATCCCTGCACTTAAAAATCCAAACATAAAATCAAAGTTAGAAAACCTATTCCTTACTTGTAAAAATTTTATGGGTTGTACTGCTTTTTGGAGTATTGGTATAGATTTTTTTCAGAATAAAGCCTTAGCTTTTGCTTTGAAAAAGCCTAATTCATTTTTGTGTGCTGATATTCAATTTCCAACTAATCTTGATAAAATTTTAGAATACAGCAAATATGGAGTAACCGAAATATATTTACATAAATATAGACAAGCACCAAATAAAAATAATAAAAATAAAAACACTAATTTGCTACATAGTAAAATACTTGTTTTTGTTTTGAATGACACAGACGCAGAAATTTGGGTAGGAAGTCATAATCTTACGGGTTATGCAATTTTAGGAGTTAATTTAGAGGCTTCTATAACAATAAAATGTAAAATAACAGACACTATTTATCAAGATGTTTACAATTACTTACAATATGTAAAAAATGAATATTGTTTTAAATTTGACCCAAAAATGATTGATATTTATAAAAAACTGCAAGAAGATGCAAAAAAAACAACAGAAATAATAGATACAGCAATAAAAAACATAATAACATTGGTAGGTTATAATATGGATAAATTAGCGAAAGAAAAAATTATTCAACTGCTATCTATTTATGAGGAGAGTGATAAATTTGGAAAATACAAGATTATTGGCAGCACTGTGTATTTGCATACTTACGATATTGGACTTAAAAAAGAATACTTATATGAATGTACGATTGCACAGTCGGGCAAATTTGGCAAAGATAAATTAGAATTAGAATTTATAGAACCCAGACGTTTTGCTTATATAGGAACATCTAAATTACCATTTCTCAGACCAGAAGCAAAAATTAGCGAAGAAATGTTACTATTTGTTCAATATTTTGTAACACTTTCTATAACGAAAAGCAACATTGATAATTTTGAAATTTATCAAAAACCAACAGAAGAAGATTTATCTTTTTGGAAAACAGCAACTAATAATCCTTACAAATATAAATTAACAAATGATACGATATTATTTGGAGAACAAGATGATTTGAATTATAAAATTCAAGAAGCAACTTTTGATAAATCTGTAACGAAAATAAAAATAGATTTAACAAAATACTGGGAAAAATACGGCAATAAATTAGAAAAATTTTATTCAGAACTTAATATTTTGATAGAAAATGAATTATTGTTCATTCAAGATTATCGTAAGGACTTATTTAAAGACGAAAGAATTGAAATTCCTGACGGCTTAACTTATTTAGACTATGATAAAACAAGTCAATTCATAGATTTTCTCAAAAAAATGAAAAAAGACAATGACTTACCAAGTTATGTAAAATCACAAATTGAAAGAATGATTATTTTTTTGAAGACAAAAGAATAAAATAAGCTGATAAAAAATATACTACTTTCATAGAATTTTGAGTTTTTTAGGAACTGTAAAGGTAGGAGAATTTGCAAGCAAGTTTCTAAACCTATTGCCTTTTTGCCATATTTTCACTAACTTTGTCAAAATGAAAACTTTACAACTATGAAGCTTAGTGATTTTAAAACCAATTCCGAACTTTTATCACACTTTGGAATAAAAGTAAGTTCAGAAGAATTTATAAACTTCAAACTAATTCCATCAATTAAAATTACAGCTTCATTGAGAGATGATTTAAAGTTTCTTTTGGCAAACAGAGGAGATACAGATATGGAGGCTTATGCTTGTGAGTTTTTAATTGCCCCACTACTCAAAGAGGCGTGGAAACGAAACCCGAAGGCAAAACTTTTTAGCCACCCTCGCATTGTGTATGAAGACACTGTTTTAATCCCCGATTATGTGGTAACTTCAAAAGATAAATTAGGCTTAAATACTTTTCAAAAACCGTTACTAATTACCGTTGAAGCCAAAAATGACGATTATGCACAAGGTTGGGCAGATGTTTACAGGCAATTAATGGTAGCAAAATTAATAAACGAAAATAACGAAATTCCCATTTATGCTTTGGTTAGTATTGGTGAGGGTTGGCAGATAGGCAAGTTAGACGGAAATATGATTTACAAACACCCAACTACATTAGGCTTAGATAACCCAAATAAACTTTTAGGAGTTCTTAATTATATTTTTGCAGACTGTGTAAAAACTGCTGAAAGGTTTGGAATGTATGATTAGAATAATTACGAATTAGAAATTACGAATTACTAATATTGCTACATAAAACTTGACAACTATGAAATTTAAAGATTTCAAAAATAACTCTGAAATGTTATTGCATTTTGGATTAAAAATAGAAAGTTCAAAATTTATCAATTTTGAGCAAGTAAAACCTGTCGAACTTAGCGAAGCCATTTTGAGTGATATAGAATTTTCTTTGGCAAATAGAGGCGATGCTGATATGGAGGCTTATGCTTGTGAGGCATTTATTTTTCCTATTTTGAGAGAGGCTTGGAAACGAAACCCGCAAGCAAAACTTTTTAGTCACCCACAAATAAAATATGAAGATTTGATTTTAGTCCCTGATTATGTTGTAACGTCAAGAGATATATCGGGACTTAATGCTTTTCAAAAACCATTGCTAATTACTGTTGAAGCCAAAAATGATGACTATGCACAAGGTTGGTCTGATGCTTGCAAACAGCTAATTGTTGCAAGATTGATAAACGAAAATAATGAAATTCCTATTTATGCTTTGGTTAGTATTGGCGAAGGTTGGCAGATAGGCAAATTGGAAGGCAATAGGATTTACAAGCACCCAATACCTTTATCGATTAATGACCCAAATGAATTATTAGGGGTATTAGACTATATTTTTGCAGACTGTGTAAAAACTGCTGAAAGGTTTGGAATGTATGATTAGAATAATTACGAGTTAGAAATTACGAGTTACAAATCGTATAAAAATCAAAACTTAAAAGTATGAAATGTTGCTACATTTTGTGTTAAAATAATTTATAAATTAAAATGCTACTAAATTCACTAAAATATCAACTTATTTACAACAATATTTTAAATTATTAGTAGTAAATATGACTAAGACCCTAAGCAATTTTATGCTTACTAGTTTTTCACAGATTTAACTTTATAAATAATTATTCGTTTTTATTAGGAATATAAAACTTTTTTGTCTATAATACGATGAATTTATAAATAATGTTTTTTGTTATTTATAGTCGGGTAGCATGACAAATTGAAAGTTGGTAAATATTTTTATTGATTAGTAAGTATAAATTTTAAAGACATGGCACGAAAGGTTCTTGTACTTAATTCGGATTATCGGGCTTTAACGGTATGTAGTGTACCCAAAGCCTTTTTGTTGGTTTATATGAATAAAGCAGAAGTTATCAACAAAGCAGAAAATGAGTTTTTGAGGTCTGTTAGTCAAATATTAGCCATGCCTTCTGTAATTCGGCTACATACCTATGTCAATATGCCTTACAAGGGAGTGATGCTAAGTCGTCAAAATATTTTTCGGCGTGATGGACACAAGTGTGTATATTGCAATAGCAAGCAAGATTTAACCCTTGACCACGTGCTGCCTCGTTCTAAGGGTGGAAAAACGGCTTGGAATAATTTAGTTACAGCTTGTAAAAGTTGCAATGCTAAAAAAAGTGATTTTAATCTAGAAGAGGTAGGTTTAAAACTGCCTTACAAACCATTTAAACCCTCTTTTGTTGTCTTTTTACGTGAGTTTATAGGAAGCAATGACGAATCTTGGAAACCATTTTTGAAAACAAAAGAAATGAATTATGAATAATTTTACTTTGTAAATTATTTACAAACTGAAAACTCTATTTAGCAAATTTCTTATTTCTTATCGAACAACTTAAAGCTCAAAATCCTGTT
>JAYTNF010000438.1:0-9340 GCA_043748455.1 Cytophagales bacterium | reverse complement strand
TGTGATTATCCGTAAAATCTATGTTATCTGTGTGCCATAAAGTATTGATTTTCAACTATTTAAGTTATCATACATTTTTTACCACTACCCAAAATAAATATGAAAGATGATGTATGAAATATGAAATTTTGATAACGATATTAATCACTTGTAATTTGTCATTCTGAGCAAAGCGAAGAATCTGACGCAGATTCTTCGCTTTGCTTAGAATGACAGAAAGAAAAAAATTACAAAAATAGTCTACAATAATTATTACTTATTCATTTAAAAAAAAATGTCCCAATATTTACCCAAATGTTCAATAGTTATTCGTTGTTTTAACGAACAGAAATACATAAGATTATTATTGGAAGGTATTTTGAAACAGACCGAAAAAGATGTAGAAATAGTATTGGTAGATTCTGGCTCAACGGACAATACGCTGGCAATAGCTAAGGAATTTCCTGTCAAAATTGTGGCTATAAAATCTGCTGACTTTACTTTTGGTCGTGCCTTAAATTTAGGAATTAAGGAGTCAAATGGCGAATTTATTGTTATTGCAAGTGCACATGTTTATCCAACAAACGAGTTTTGGATAGAAAACTTGCTTGCACCATTTCAAAATCCACAAATAGCACTTAGTTATGGACGACAAATTGGCAACGAAATTACGAAGTTTTCAGAGCATCAGGTTTTCAAAAAGTGGTTCCCTGAAGGTATTAATGCCATTCAAGAACACCCATTTTGCAATAATGCTAATGCTGCTATTCGCAAATCTGTTTGGCAAAGTTTTCAATATGATGAGGTTTTAACAGGTTTAGAGGACTTAGATTGGGCAAAAAGGGCTTTAATACTCAAATATAAAATTGCATATATGGCTGATGCAGTTATTGTGCATATTCATGAGGAAACTCCGCAACGGATTTTAAATCGTTATCGGCGTGAGGCAATAGCTTATCGCAAAATTTTTCCAGAGGCAAGTTTTAGTTTTTGGGATTTTCTGTTTCTTTTTCCTTCTAATTTGTTGAGTGATTATTATTTTGCCACCAAACAAGGAGTTTTTTTTAAGGAGTGTGCTGATATTTTTATTTTTCGCATCATGCAATTTTGGGGAACTTACCAAGGTTATCAACAAAAAGGCGAAATAAGCCAAGTATTGAAAAGGAGGTTTTATTATCCTGTAATTAGTAAATAGTTGGTCATATTTTGATACTGACATTTAAATTTTTTGTCATTCTGAGCAATATTCCAGATTCTTCGCTTTGCTCAGAATGACAAATGATAAATACCGTTATCAAAGTATAATCAAATCAAATTAAATTAAATACAACTTTATTCTTTTACAACTTTACTAACTTGCATGCCAATCAAAGTTTGCATGCGTAATAAATATGTGCCTACTGGAAGATTATTTGTGGTCATGGTATAGGTATTTTTACCACTATTACCTCTAATTTGTGTAGTTTCTAAGATTTTACCACTAATATCAATAAGTTCTAACTGCACAGTTTCATTTTCTGTTAGTATAAATTCTATATTCATGGTATTTGAAAATGGATTTGGATACACCAAAAAATTAGCACATTGCATGCTTTCTACAATTACATTTTTTATTAGTGTATAAGAGTTTTTGCCATCTATATCTACTTGTTTGATACGATAATAAATATCTTTTGTATTCATTTCGTTGATATTTTTATCTGTAAAAGAGTAAAATATATCTGTTATACTATTTTTTGCACCTTCAACTTGTGCAATTTTTACAAAATTAATACCATCAAAAGACCTTTCTACTTCAAAATACGCATTGTTCTCTTCGCTTTGTGTCTGCCATTTTAATAAAGCATTGGTATTTTGACGAACTGCATCAAAGGAAATCCAACTAACAGGCAGCACATTAAACCTTGTGGTAGAACCCAAAGTTATTGGCGAGAAAGCTGTAAAAGCTGCTGCTGTGCTGCTTACGTATGTGAAACCACCTCCCGAAGAAGTGCCTCCATTGCCTTTATTTTCCCAAATAGGTGTGGCTTTATTCCAACGACAAACCAATAATTCTGAAGGAACTCCTGCACCTTTACTTCGGGTATCATCATAAGAGAGGGTAACCGTGCCTTGTGCTGCACCATTTGTCCTTTCCAAAATCCAATATTCAACATTACTTACATGGTCAATAGAGGCTTGTTTGGTTGCGATTGGATAAGGTGCTGTATTTAACCCTGCACCTGTATTGACGTTAGTAACATCATTGGCAGAGCCTGTATTCGGTGTTATTTTGCGGTAAGTGGCTGTAAAATGGTCTGTAATTGCCGAGCCACTTGTGGGAGCAAAACGAATGGGTGCTGCAAAGCCACCATCACCAAGAGGATATTCAAAAGTTGTATTGCCCGTTTTTCTTGCCCAACCTACAATATAGCTATTTGAGTTTGCTAAAGAAGTAGTAGCACCTGCAATATAATTTACTCTAAAGGCTTCACTTGTAAATAATCTGCCACTTGTAAAAGTAGTTGAGTTATTAATTGTGATTTGGGTATTGAGTAATGTTGTCCCTGTGGTGCTGGTATTATTCGTGATGAGGTTGTGAAAAAATAATTCTGAAAATAGCGGTGGCAAGTTCATTGTTACGGAAAAATTTGTAATAGAACCTGTATTGCTCCCTGCATCATCAAAAACATATAAACGCCAAATTCCTGCACAACTTGCAGCAGGGTAATTAGCGAAAGTAACTCCACCACCTGCTTCATAAGTAAATGTTCCTGTTATAGGATTTGTATTGCCTATAGGAAATGCCGCACCACCATCTGTTACTATTACACTGGTATAACCATTGCCACTACCTCCATTATCAGTTGAAACAACAAAAACCGTATTGTCTGGTGCTAATAAATAAATATCTAAATTATCATTTTGAGTTTGTGTAATAGAAAAACTAATACTTGCCAAACTTGAATAAGTACCAACAGGTACAGTGGCTGAAGCAAAAGCACCACCACTATTAAATAAGTTTGTTGATGATGGAATGGTATTATTTGCTGCAATTCCATTATTTGGAATATCGTCTAAAATAAATCCTGTGCCAGCATTAAAAGTAGCATTTCCTAAGTTTAGTGTAAAGTTTTGGATAGAACCAGTATCACCAGCTCCATCATCTAATACATATAATTTCCAAGTGCCAGCCAAAGCACCTCCATATGTACTAAATAATGCTCCTTCGGGTCTAAATGTACCTGTAATAGGATTAGTATCTCCTGTTGGAAAATTACCGCCAGTATTATTAACAATTACTCCTACATATCCACCTCCAACACCTCCACCATTATCTGTTGATATTTCAAATGTAGTTCCATTAGGTGCTACTAAATAAATTTCTAAATCGGCATTAAAAGTTTGTGTAATATTAAAAGCTATACTTGTTAGTGATGTATAAGTACCAGCAGGCACAGTAATTGGCATAGCCACAGCACCATTTGTCATTAAGTTTGTTTCAGTTGGTGGTGTTACAAGTGTGGCACCAAAAGCAACAAAACCTGTACGGTTATCTGTTATTGCAACAGCAGCAGTATAAGCAGGTGCTGTGAATGTACTTGTAGCTGCTACACCACCCGTATTGCTTACAGTTTGTGCCCCTGCACCACTAAATGTAAAATTAGAGTTTGTGCCTGCATTAAAAGTGCCTGTATTTATTAAGTTTGCGGTGGCTGTACCATCTAAGGTTGTTCCTAAAACAATATTTGCACCACTAAAATTTAATGTGCCTGCATTATTCAAATCTACTGTTGTGCTACCTGTTGCACTTCTGGTAAGTGTATAAGTACGTGGCGTATTTTGGACTGTAAAAGTGCCACCTGTACTAACTAAAAGCTGCCTCATAGTTGCATTAGTATTCAAAGAAACAGAGCCTGTATTTGTTATTTGTAATGGAAAATTGGTATAAGTTCCTGTACCAGTAATGGTTTTTGTTGCTCCATTCATTGAGGTATAGAGATTTGTAACCACATTGTTCAGAGTTCCATTATTTACCATATTTCCGCCAATACTTAACCCCGCAGTAGCAGAAACCGCATTTACAGAGTAATTTAGTGTTTTATTTGTATTAATAATTAGGACATCACTAATAATACTTCCTTTGTTATCATTAAAAATATACTGCACATCTGTTCCGTCAATAGTAAGATTTGCAAAGTTTAATGGGTGGTTTGTTTGTACTGTGCTAGTAGTTGGTGTTGTATTATTTGCATTAATAATTTGTTGTGCAGCACCCGAAAAAATAACGGTGCTGGTGGTGCCAGGTGATAAAATACCATTTGAACCTGCTGCTACAACTGTTGCATCTAAATCTATCCAATGCCCTTTAAGTTCTAAACTTGGGCTTGTGCTTGTCATATCTATTTTTGGCAATGTTCCTGTATTATTAACAGTAAAGTTGCCATTAATTGTAACTTTTTGGTTAGAATTTATAATGAGTTTACTGTTTGCTAACAGTGTTAAATTATTAGAAGTTGCTGTTGCAATATCAACAGTAACAGCATGTCCTGTTGTGCAACCAATAACCACGTTTTGTGTACCCGTTGGCACAGTACCAGAAGTCCAAAGTGTAGCATCACTCCAATTACCATCACGGAGTGAATAAATAATTGGTGTTGCTGTTGTTGTTACACTTGTTTGGGCTGTACCTCCTAATGCAGATAGTTTGCCCTCTGATACCACATAAACTCTATAAAAATATGTTGTATTTGGCGATAAACCAGTAGAAGTATAAACTAAATTTGTTAGACCATTGACTTGTGTTTCAAACTGATAAGTAGCACCACCATCATTAGAACGGTAAATAGCATAACCAAGTGCAAAAGCAGCAGTAGCAGTATTTGTCCAATTTAAAGTAACATTTGTACTACTTGGACAAACACCTAAATTATTAGCTGTGCCATTTGGAGCTACTGAAACAAAATTATAAAACTTGCTTGTACCCACACCACCACCATTTAGGTTAATTGGATTCATATTATCAGCAGTATATGATGCATCAAGTGTGGCAGTACGGCTTATATTGCCTCCTGCTACACTTGGATGTCCTGTACTAAGTAGTGAAATAAACTCATTATTATTAGTAGATATACCCATACCTACACGAACACTACTTTGGTTATTATTTGCACCACAGTTTGTGGCAGCTACAGGAATTTTCATTGCACCATAAATAATTTCTATCCTACCACCATTCGTGTTTGCTGGCTGTGTTTCGTGAATTCTCACTTGAAAAGTCCCATCTGCTGTGGTTGTTCCTGCTGCCATTTCCATATTAAGCCATTCAGTTGTCAGTATCCTGTCGGGTGTTGTGCCTGTTACTCTAAAATGTATTTTTCCTGTCCCAGATGTTCGCCAATCACCATCTGTTCCTGTAGCACAAGCAGCCACATCAGTACCATCACCAGATGCAAAAGCACAAATTCTTTGCTGAAAATTTAATGAAGGAGTATTTGCATCACTATTTATAGGGACATTTCCAAAACGTAAAATACCATTACTACTTACCGAAAATTGAGTATATCGTGTGCCCATAAACCAAAATTCAAAGTCTTGTGTTGCAGTAATCGGCGTAATTGCAGATGCTACATTAACTTTATTTGCACCTATTAGTGAGGTGCTACCGGTCATGGTTGTTAAAGTTTCTGTGCTGCCTGCCGTAACTATATAATTGTTGGTATTTTGTGCATAAACCTGACCACTAAAAATAAGTAGTAGCAGTGATATTTTGAGTAAAAAGTTAGTTTTCATGATAAAAAAATTAGTGTGATTAAGATAAGATAAAGTGAATGAAATATTTTATAATTTGTAGTGTTTTTACTATAAAAAATTAAGGAGGCTATTAAAAATAATTCATTGATAATCAACTGCTTATACTTTTAAAAAATAAGTATATTACTAAAATTTTGAATAATTATTTATTAATTTAATAATTAAAGTCTATTTTTTTGAAAAAAAATTAAAATACTATCTTTTTTAGCTTTAATTTTAGCATTTTTTCAATTTTATAGATAAAATACCTTACAAAGTTAACACAAAGTTACATAAATAAAAATTTAAAGCACTTTTATTCATTAAATTAAGCTCAAACAATGACTAAAATCATCTTTTAGGCTGACTTAATTTCTATGATTACAATGATTTTTTATAGACATTTGTTAAATTAATCTTTTTTCAAATATCAAATTATGTTGGTTTCATTTGCTAAAAAATCTACAAATGTTCATGCTTGTTACCATTGCGGAGAACCTTGTAAAAGTGCTGCTGTTTATCAAGAAGATAAGTTTTTTTGTTGTCAAGGTTGCTTATCTGTTTATAAACTACTTAATGAAAATCAACTTTGTGAGTATTATAATCTTAATGACAAAGCAGGAATTAATCATAAAATAATTACAGAGAAATCTAAATTTTTATATACAGATTTGCCTGAAATACAAGCAAAATTGATTGATTTTCAAGGCGAAAATATCACAAAAATTACCCTTTTTATTCCTTCCGTTCATTGCAGTTCTTGTATATGGTTGTTGGAACATTTGTATAGATTGAACGAAAATATAGGTTTTTCGCAAATAAATTTTCTAAAAAAGCACTTATCAATACATTTTAACCACAATAAGATAAAATTAAGCGAAATTATTGGGCTTTTAGCAAGTATTGGTTATGAACCTAAAATCACTCTCAATGATACTGAAGCCACAAGTGATGTACGAAAAGACCGTAATACAAATAAAGAAAATCACCGTTTAATAGCACAAATTGCAGTAGCAGGTTTTGTTTTTGGCAATGTCATGTTATTGAGTTTTCCTGAATATTTTGGATTTGATAGTCTTTCAGAAACTAATTTTAAATATATTTTCAATGCTTTAAATCTATTATTTTCTATTCCTGTAATCTTATTTAGCGGGAAAGATTATATAAGTTCTGCTTACAAAAATTTAAGAAAGGGAATTTTACATGTAGATTTTCCTTTGGCAGTCGGAATTTTGGTATTATGGTTTAGAAGTATTTTTGAAATTTTGACCCAAATAGGTGCAGGATATATAGATTCTATGTCGGGCTTAATTTTCTTCTTGTTAGTTGGTAAATGGTTTCAACAACGCACTTATCAAACTTTGAGATATGACCGAGATTTTAAGTCTTATTTTCCTGTTGCAGTTATGGTAAAAGATGAAAATGGAAATGAAAAACCTACACAATTAGCTGATTTACAAGTAAATGACCGAATAATTATTCGTAATGAGGAGATAATTCCTGCTGATGCAATTTTCTATAATGGCACTGCAAATATAGATTATAGCTTTGTTACGGGTGAGGCTGTGCCTATAAAAAAGGTTTCTGGTGAAATAATTTATGCAGGTGGGCGGCAAATTGGCAGCCAAATTGAATTGGAAATTATCAAACCTGTTTCTCAAAGTTATTTAACCCAACTTTGGAATCAGGAAAATAATCATATACAACTTGGTTCAAAAGAAAAGGCTAAACTAGAAGAAAATAGTTTATTACAAGCAATTTTAAACCGTTATTTTACACTTGCTTTATTCATAATTGCCTCATTATCAAGTTCTTATTGGTTGTTTTATAAACATGAACTTGCAACTGCTATTAATGTTTTTAGTTCAGTTTTAATTGTTGCTTGTCCTTGTGCTTTGTCATTAGGTAGTCAGTTTGCATTAGGAACTGCCATGCGAATTTTGGGCAGGCACAAATTTTATTTGAAAAATACCCGAACAGTAGAACAGATTGCAGAAAATGATACAATTATTTTTGATAAAACAGGCACAATTACCGAAAATAATACTACCGAAATCAACTTTGTAGCTTATAAAAACTGTAAAATAGATAAAAAACTTACATACGAAAATATTGATAACGAAAAACAAATTTCTACACAAATTTTAAATCAAGACTTTTTACAAACAAAAATAGTAGAAGATTGCAGTATAAATAGATTAGAAATAAATGAATTAGTTGCTATCTTCTCACTGACTAAAAATTCTACACACCCATTATCAGTAGCAATTACAAGTTATTTGAAAAATATTTTAGAGATTCAACAAGATTTGCCCGAAGTTCAGTCTTTTCGTGAGTATATTGGGCAAGGTTTGGAAGGAAAGATTGGTAATATATATGTGAAACTTGGTTCTCGAAAATTTATTACAGGAAAAGAAATAGAATGTTTATTAAAGCCTGATTGTGAACATATTATAGATGATAAAAGCACAAAAGTTTTTGTTGCTATCAATTTTGTGTATAAAGGTTATTTTAGTTTTGAGAACCGTTATCGTGAAAATATTGCAGAAACTATTAAAAAGTTACACAGCAAAAAATTCAATTTACACTTGCTTTCTGGTGATAACGACAGTGAAAAACAAAATCTATTACCTTTATTCAAAAATGAAAACCATTTACATTTTCAGCAAAATCCTCAGGACAAACTTAATTTTATTAAAAAATTACAAACCAATCACCACAAAGTTATCATGATTGGCGATGGTTTGAATGATGCAGGAGCTTTGCGACAAAGTGAAACAGGTATTGCCATTACAGAAAACTCGGCTTATTTTACCCCTGCTTCTGATGCCATTTTAGAAGCTAATGCCTTGCATAAATTGCCAAACTTTATAGATTTTTGCCGCCACACTGTTAAAACCATTAAAAAAAGTTTTGCCTTAGCTTTGTTATATAATTTGGTGGGATTATTTTTTGCTATTCAAGGAGATTTGTCGCCAATAATTGCCGCCATTTTAATGCCTGTGAGTTCTATCACAATTATTTTATTTACAACTTTGTGGGTTGCAAAATTTCCTATTGAAAGCAAATAAACAGTTGTAAATTTTAAGTTTTAAAATTATCTAAATTATTGATAATCAAATAGTTAAAAACTTAGAATTTAAAACTACCAAACCTTTTATTATTTAGTTTATTTCTCTTTTATAAAATCAACACCACCAAATATATGCAACATTAAAGTTCTTGAATAACGAAAGTTTATGGGTGTGGTCAATAAAGTAATTGAACAGATAATGCTTACATAAGTGCTTGTTGAGGGGTTATTCAAAAACCAAAAAATAGTCATGAAACTAATTCCAATAATAGCCACAGAAAGTGCATAGCTAAAATACATGGCACCAAAGAAAAACCCAGGCTCAACCTCAAATTTTAAGTTACAATGTTCACAATTTTTGTGCATGCTTGCGAAAGATATATTGAAAACCGAAGTTTTATACATATTGCCTTGTCTGCATCTTGGGCATTTGTGATTGAGTATAGCCAAAGGAAACGAAGCTGGTTTATTAAATTTTGTAACAGCCATTATGGTAAGTTTTTTAATGATATGAAA
>JAYTNF010000437.1:0-10813 GCA_043748455.1 Cytophagales bacterium | reverse complement strand
ATGACCTTGCAGTTGAAGGCAACCCCCGCCAAGGGTGCGGTACAATTCACTACGCAACTTACATTAAGTAATAAGACAAAATAAATGTATAACACACTTTAGTCTGTAAAATATTGATAATAAAAACCTTAGTCTGTGATTTTATCATAACTTTAATTAGCAAAATTTACAATAAACGTACTAAAAATAAGTATTTTTAATGGTTTACCAAATTGTAATTTTAGAAAATCACAGACTAAAGTCTGTGGTACAAGCACTACGCAACTTACATTATTTTAATCAAAACAAAACTATAAAAAAAAATGCTAATAGCTTATTTTAAAGAGAATTTATTTACAGGTGCAACAGTACTCAACTTAGACTAAAATATGTGAGTTGTATAGTATGTACCAAACCCTTTGACGAGGGTTACTTTTAGCTGCAAAGTTTTTAATAACTTTATTGCTATTTTGCAACAACCTTGCCGTTGAAAACATCTCACAAAAAATGATATGATACAATTTAATAAGTTATTTGTATTAAAAATAACTTATATTTCGCTAAGTTTCCAGAGCAAATTCGTTTCCGTAGAGTTTTAAGAATATAGTTTAACATAAAATATTCCTTAGAAATTAGCTTTTTCTCTCCAAAAAATAGCAAACTTTGTCAAATATTTATACTTTTGCACAAAATTAGCTTTTTTCCTATATGCCAAAAAATCCTAACATCAAAACCGTTTTAATTATTGGTTCAGGTCCAATTATTATCGGACAAGCCTGCGAATTTGATTATTCTGGTTCGCAAGCCTCACGTTCTTTGCGTGAAGAAGGTATTGAAGTTGTGTTAATCAACTCAAATCCTGCCACGATTATGACAGATAAGGTTACAGCCGACCATATTTATTTAAAGCCATTAGAGAAGAAATCTATCATAGAAATTCTGAAAAAACATAAAATTGATGCCGTTTTGCCTACAATGGGAGGTCAAACGGCATTAAATTTAGCTATTGACTGCGAAAAAGCTGGTATTTGGAAAAAATATGGTGTCCAAATGATTGGTGTCGATACCAACGCCATTCGCACAACGGAAGATAGAGAGTTATTTCGCCAAAAAATGATAGAACTCAACGTGGGTGTATGCAAGGGAAGAACTGCAAATTCATATCTTGAAGGTTATGAAATTGCCCAAGAAATTGGTTTTCCTCTGGTTATTCGTCCATCTTTTACGCTGGGTGGAACAGGTGGCGGTTTTGTCAATAAAGCAGAAGATTTTGATAGTGCCTTAAAACACGGCTTGGATTGTTCGCCAATGCACGAGGTTTTGGTGGAGCAAAGTATTAGTGGTTGGAAAGAATTTGAGTTAGAATTATTGCGTGATGTGGCTGATAATGTGGTGATTATCTGTTCAATAGAAAATTTTGACCCGATGGGAGTTCATACTGGCGACTCAATAACAGTTGCACCTGCGATGACTTTGCCCGATACGGTTTACCAAAAAATGCGTACTTTGGCAATAAAAATGATTCGTGGAATTGGTAATTTTACTGGTGGTTGTAATGTGCAATTTGCCGTAAATCCAATAAATGACGATATTGTGGCAGTAGAAATTAATCCACGAGTTTCACGTTCTTCTGCCTTAGCGTCCAAAGCAACAGGTTATCCGATTGCAAAAATTGCTGCAAAATTAGCATTAGGTTATACACTTGACGAAATTAAAAACCCAATTACAAAAACTACTTCTGCGTGTTTTGAACCTACGATTGATTATGTCATTGTGAAAGTTCCACGTTGGAATTTTGATAAATTTAAAGGCTCTGATACCACATTAGGTTTGCAAATGAAGTCTGTTGGTGAGGCAATGGGAATTGGTAGCAATTTTCAAGAGGCTTTACAAAAAGCATGTCAATCTTTGGAAATTAAACGAAATGGCTTAGGTGCAGATGGAAAAGAATTGACAAATCAAGCCGAAATCTTACATAGCTTAGAGTTTCCAAGTGGTGGACGTTTGTTTCATATTTATGATGCTTTTAAGTTGGGAATTCCTTTTAAAACTGTGCAAAAATTGACTAAAATTGATAAATGGTTTTTGCAACAAGTTGAGGAATTGGTGTTGGTAGAAAAGGAAATTGCTAAGTATGAAATAGCAACAATTCCACAACAATTATTAAAAGTTGCCAAACAAAAAGGATTTTCAGACCGACAAATTGCACACGCATTAAGCTGTTTAGAAAGTGAAGTAAACAAACTTCGCAATGATTTAGGTATCAAAAGAGTTTATAAATTAGTTGATACTTGTGCAGGCGAATTTGAGGCAAAAACGGCTTACTATTATTCAACTTTTGGCGATGAAAATGAGTCGCAACCTTCTGATAAACAGAAAGTTATCATTTTAGGTTCAGGTCCAAATCGTATTGGACAAGGCATCGAATTTGACTATTCATGCGTGCATGGTGTGTTGGCCGCAAAAGAGTGTGGTTATGAAACAATTATGGTAAATTGCAATCCCGAAACGGTTTCAACAGACCCTGATATTTCAGATAAATTATACTTCGAACCTGTGTTTTGGGAACATCTTTATGACATCATTCAACACGAAAAACCTATTGGTGTCATTGTGCAATTAGGTGGACAAACAGCGTTGAAACTTGCCGAAAAATTGCATCGTTACGGTATTCCAATTATTGGCACAAATTACGAAAGCCTTGATTTAGCGGAAGATAGAGGTAGGTTTTCAGATTTATTGAAGGCAAATGACATTCCTTATCCTGCATACGGAGTTATTGAAGACGCAGAACAAGCAATAGAATTGGCTCGGAAACTGAAATATCCGTTGTTGGTTAGACCTTCTTATGTGCTTGGTGGACAGAGTATGAAAATTGTAATTAACGACCAGCAACTCGAAGAACATGTGATAAATATTATGAAAGAAGACCCTAAAAATAGAGTCTTACTCGACCATTTTTTAGAGAAAGCCATAGAGGCAGAAGCTGATGCAATTTGTGATGGTGAAGATGTGTATATTATTGGAATTATGGAACATATTGAGCCTGCGGGAATTCATTCGGGAGATTCAAATGCCTTATTACCAACTTTTGATTTGAGTGATAACGTCATTGCACAAATTGAGGCACACACCAAAAAAATAGCCTTAGCACTGAATACTGTCGGCATTATTAACATACAATTTGCAGTTAAAAATGAAATGGTTTATGTCATTGAAGCTAACCCACGTGCAAGCCGAACAGTGCCATTTATTTGCAAAGCATACCAAGAACCTTACATCAACTTTGCAACAAAAGTAATGTTAGGCGAAAAGAAAGTAAAAGATTTTACTTTTAACCCTGTTAAGAATGGTTATGCAATTAAAGTTCCTGTGTTCTCATTCAATAAGTTTCCAAATGTGAATAAAGAACTCGGACCCGAAATGAAATCGACAGGCGAAGCCATTTATTTTATCGAGGATTTGACTGATGATTATTTCTTAAAATTGTATGAGGAAAGAAACTTGTATTTGACAAATTAGGGAAATTTGTTTGTTTTATTTTGTCATTCTGAGCAAAGCGAAGAATCTGGTGCAATATATCAGATTCTTCGCTTTGCTCAGAATGACAAAGTAAAATTATAAATGTTGTTATGAAAATTTTATGAAAATTTATTACGATACAAAAGAATTTAGTCCTTTAACTTTTGCCGTTGTTACAAGTGGCACTTTTGATGGTGTGCATTTTGGACATCAGCGGATTTTGCGGCGTGTTATAGAATTGACAGAACAATATCAAAATGCAGAAAGTGTGTTATTAACTTATCACCCGCATCCTCGTTTGGTATTATTTCCAGAGCAAAAAGATTTAAAATTGCTGACAACACTCGACGAAAAAATTGAATTGGCTAAATCTTTTGGAATTAATCATTTTGTGGTAATTCCTTTTACCAAAGAATTTTCTGAACAAAGTTCGCAAATTTTTATTGAAAATATTTTGCTTAAATCCTTGAATACCAAAATATTAGTCATTGGTTATGACCATAAATTTGGTAAAAATAGAGAAGGAAGTTTTGAATATTTGAAACAAAATGAAGCAAAATTTGGCTTTTCAGTAGAAGAAATTCCTGCCCAAGAAATAGACGAAATTGCAGTCAGCAGCACCAAAATTCGCAAAGCCTTAGAACATGGCGATATCGAATTAGCTAATGAATTTCTACATTTTCCATATCATATTACAGGAACTGTGGTAAAAGGTCAGCAAATAGGACGTACTATAAATTTTCCTACCGCAAATTTACAACCTTCTGAAAGTCAAAAACTTATTCCCGAAGAAGGCATTTATGCGGTTTTAGTAACTTATAACCACACAAATTTTAAAGGCATGTTGTATATTGGCAAACGTACAACACTCGGAAATGACCTGGCAAGAAGCATAGAAGTCAATATTTTTGATTTTGACAAAGAAATTTATGATGAAAAATTAACGGTATTTTTCATAAAAAAATTAAGAGGAGAAGAAAAATTTGAATCCTTAAAAGGTATGCAAAAACAATTAGCTATTGATAAAACAGAGAGTTTGGCTGTGTTGCAAAATTATTAATGTTACCATAAAATTCAATATGGATATTTCTAATTCGTTATAAATGAACTATTTAGAAAAATAATTTTCAAAAATTGATGTTATTTTTCTTCAAATAATATCAATTTAAAAAAAAAGTTATTAATTTGTTGTTTGTCAATGTTTTTTTTACCTATCTTTGGTTGAAGTAATACTTTAACCTTGTTACTTTAATTATCACAATTTTAAACAGTTAAGCTATATGAAATCAAAAGAAGGAGTAGTTTTTATTATTATTGTTGCAGTACTTTCTGCCATTTTGTTATTTGGAGGTATCTATGCTTTTAAACAAAAAAAGCAATATGAAACCCGTGATTTACAAACTTTGTTGCAAGATTTAGGCGAATTAGAAAAACGTGCTGACGCAGAAGTTAGCTATGCAAAAGATGGCACATCTGGTTTACCAAACGCAGATTCCTTAGTTGCTGAGTTAGACAGAGTTTCAGAGCAAATTCGCAATGACAAAAAACAAATTACAAACACGCCAGAAGCTGTATTGGCAAAGTACAAAGATTATGAACAACGCAAAGCAACTTTTGGCAATGCTATTGAATCTGCTGAAAGTTTGCGTAACCAATATGCAGCAAATTATATTACAAGTATAAAAAGCCAAGTTGAGAAATACAAACAAGATTTAGATGTAGCCATCAAACGTAATAAATCTTTATCTGCTCAATTAGGTGGTGCATTAAAAAATACAAAATTAGCAAAAGCTGATTTAGTAAAAATGCAGGCAAAATTAGCTGATGTTATGAAAGCAGGTCAAGACTTAACAGCTTTACGCAGCCAATTAGAACAAGCAAATGCAGAAAAAGCAAACTTAACAAGTTTATTGGAACAAAGCAAAAAAATGTTGCAAGAACAAGAAGTTCGTATTGCTGAATTATTGCCTTTAAACCAAAAAATCTTAAATTTCAAGGCACAATATCAATTAAGAAGTTCTGGTAAATTTATTGAATTAGGTTCTTCTATTGAAAACTTGCCACGTCAGGTTGATGACTTAAATTTTAGTTTTGAGTGTGGTGCTGCTATGTTTGATAATGATGATAAAGACAAACTTATTTACTTAACTATTTTTGACAAAGCAAATAAACCTTACCGTACTTATAATAGAGTGGCTTTGCGCATGCAATTTGATGACAACTCAAAAATGTATAAAGCAAAACAACGCTATGAAATTAGCAAAAAATTAGACGAAGGTAGTTATACAATTCGTTTATTTTACAAAGAAAAACAAGTGTTGGAAGATTATAAATTCACTTTAAACTAAGTTTATAATAGTTATAAGTTTTTAGTTGTAAGTTTTTTAAACCATTGGTAATCAATGAGTTATAAACAAAAACAACCTAAATTGATTTCTACTTACTACTTATAAAAAAGAGTTGTCTAAAATTAGATAACTCTTTTTTTATGCCGTTGTTTGTGTCAAACAACGGCGTAACAAGTTAGACAATCATACAATTTTTACCACTACATATTATTTAAAAAAGTTTATAGATGTCATCTTTTGAATGGTGCGACATTTCGCAAGATGACATCTATAAACTTTTTTAAACAATACCATCAACTATTCAAAAACAACTTCTTTGTCTTGCAATGCTTCTGTAACACGAGTTTGCTCTTTTTTCAAAATTTTATTTTTTGCCAAGTTTAGCAACAATAAATTTTTGAGATTTCCTATCTTTTTAGGCAACAAAGTTAATTGATTATTCATTAAATCTAAGGCTTGTACATTAGGCAAATCACAAATAGAATCAGGAAGTTTTGTAATCATGTTGCCCCACAATACAATCACTCTAACACTTGCCAAACCACCAAATTCATTAGGTAAAGCTGTTAATTTGTTTGTATTTAAGTCTAATGTTATCAAATTTTTCATGTTTCCAATCGTATTTGGCAAAACTACAATTTGATTTCCCCACAAAACTAAGTCTTTCATATTCAGCAAGTTCCCTATTTCTGTTGGTAAACCTATAAGTTCATTGACATTTAAATCTAAGGTTTCTAATTTTTGCATACCACCAATTTCTTTTGGCAAAGTCTTTATTTTATTATTACTCAAATCTAACTCTTTCAAATTCATGAGTTTGCCAATTTCGGCAGGTAATTCCTCAAGCTGATTATAAGAAGCATCAAACTGTTCTAATTTTGCCATATTTCCTGCTTCTGCGGGTAATCTGCTCATCGTATTGATACTAATATTCAAGATTTTTAGTTTTACCAAACTGCCAATTTCGGCAGGAATACCTTTTAATTGGTTAGAATTTGCATCTAATTTTTCTAAATTTACTAATGTAGCAATAGATGCAGGGAGTTGCTTAATTTGGTTATCCCAAACTTCTAAAATTCTTAGTTTTTTCAATTCACCAAAATTATTTGGCAATGCTACTAATACATTACTACTCAAATCTAATTCTTCTAATGCTGATAGTTTTGCAAACTCTAATGGCAATTCAACTAACTGATTATGGTCTATATCAAGTTTTACTAATTTTGTTAAATTTCCTATTTCCGCAGGTAATTTTGTAAGTTGATTACCTTCTAAATGTAAGAATCTAAGATTTGTTAATTGCATCAATTCTGCGGGCAATACCTGTAATTGATTTGATGATAAATGCAAAACTTGCAAGTTTTTTAGTTTACCAATTTCCACAGGTAATGTTTCTAATTGGTTATCACTGAGGTATAATTCTTGCAAATTGGTTAGTTTGCCTATATCTGCGGAGAGTTTTGGTGCAGCTTCCAAACCGTCACCTCCCCAAATATCTGCATCAAATTTTACTAAGTCTAATTTATAGACTCTTTCTGGATTTTTTAGAGCTTCTTCTAACGAACTATAAAGTTTTTCTTTTGATAAAGCTGCCGAGTCTAACAAAACTGTTTGCGTTGAAGCTGTTTGAGCAAAACTAATTTGCGATGCAAGCAACAAACTGAGTGAAAGTATGGTTGTACGGAACATATTTCTATTTTTTAAGATTGTCGAAAATACTACTAAATTTGATACTAAAATATATTAAAAGCTAATTTCCAAAATTATTATCAAATAACTATCATTTTGCATTAAAATTGCAAATAATTTTGTACTTTATCAAAATAATGTTGCATACATTTACTAAAACTAATAAAACTATGATTTTTGCAAAAAAAATAGGCTTACTTTTATGCCTGCAATTATTTATTTCTCAGGCTTATGCACAATGGCCTTCAAATATTAATGTAATAACAACAGAAACAAATGTTACTGCCACCACGGAGGGTAAACTTGAAGATGGTAAAGTTGTTGATTTAGCTTGGGGTCATCACTCTGCTAACAACTGCTTTCCCGAATCTGCCAAAGACAATTTTAGAGGCAAACATGTACTTTATACAACATATTTACCACCACATAGCAAGGTTACAATTACTCTTAAACCTGCTGATACTTTGAAAATGAGTTTGTATGCTTATATGGTTGGAACTAATAATTTTTCTTCTATTGTGCCAAGTGTGCATAGTTGTATTATTTGTAAATCTGACTATCCTACAATAATTTTAACAGACGAGAAAGACAAAAAAAATGGCAAAAACAGTCCTAAAACTACCCCAAAAACCAATACAAAAAGTGATAAACCTAAACCACAACCCGAAATTACAGTAAAAAAAGTAGGAAATACAAAAGTTGTAGAGTTAAAAAGTAGTGGAAACCAAGCATATAATGTCATGTTTGGAGTTGCAGGCGTGGGTGTTGAAGGAATCAAGGGAAATTATACATTGGAGGTTTTGGTAAAGTAAAGTTATTATGTCATGTGTGGACTGTATTGTGGACTTCAGTCCAAACATGTCATTACGTCATGTGTGGACTGAAGTCCACACTACGGTAAATACTACAACCTCCTCAACAACCTTCTTGCTTCTGCACGAATGCTATTTTCATATTCGTAATTTTTATAATCCTCCACCAAATTAGCATAATATTTTGCCTTCAAAATCTGTTGTAATTCCACATAAATTAACGCCATTTGTAATGCAGAATTAGGAGCAAAATAACTTTCTGTTAGTGGTTTTGACAATACAATTTTATAATTATTTAGTGCCATTTGATACTTTTTTTGTTTATGTAATATTCTTGCTGTTCTGTAATAATATGCTACCTTATCTTCTAAAATATTTAACTTATTGGTGTCTATTGCTGTCAATTTTTGCAAAGCTTCATCATATTCCCCGCCATCACTCAATAATCTTACAATAAGCAAATCTCTATTTAAGATTTGAGCATTTTTAGTGAAATTCTTTGTAAAATTCTGTGCAAAGTTCATAGCATAACGGTCTGCTGACGTATTTTCTGTACCTTTTGACAAAATTAATTGCTTATATTCATAAACTTTTGTTAGATTATTTTGCAAATAATGGATAAGTAATAGCTTATAATAGCAATCTTTCAAATATAAATTTCCTTCTAAATGTTTAGAATATAACATGTAATATTTTTCTGATTTTTGTAAATTATTTGTCAATAACAATGCTTCTGCATGGATATAAATCTGCAAAGGCATAATTTTTTTTAAACCTTTTTCTAAAATTTTGTCTTCGTTTTGGTCGTTAAACATCACTACTTTCTTTGCTTTTCCAGCCTTCAAATACACCCAAGATAACACAAATGATTGTAGCAAGTTGTCAGGTTCTGCTAAATTTTTTCTTTCTAAATCATATAACTGAATTGTTAGCCATGCTTTTTCGGGTTGTTTGAGTATAAAAGTTTGTGCCAACACCAAAATGAGTTTTGCCTCTTTTGCATAAAAATCATTACTTTTTGACACATTTTGCAAATAATTTATACCTTTTTGTTCATCACCTTGCAAACCAAAAACTGATAAAGCCCATTGATAATTTTCGGGAACTGCCGATAATAAAATATATAATAAACCCAAACTCCGTTGTTGAGGCAAAAAATTTGGGTATAATTTCTCACTTTCTTTGAGCAACTTAAATGCTTGACGAATATTTTGAAAAGCACGCCATTCATGACCAAATTTGAGATGCACAAAAGCCCATTGCAATTTGATTTCTGCTTGACAGAATTTATAAACTGTGTCATTTTTAATTATTTCTAAATTACTTAGCCTAATTGCCTCATTATCAAGTAATTGCAAATATTGTTTCTCGTTTTCACTACACATTAACTGTAAAAAATCAGCGTAATTTTCTACTAAAATACTTGTATGTTGTGTTTTATTTGATAACTTTTTTGTGTATTGCAATAAGTTTTTTGCTTCTTGAATCTCAAATTTTTCACAATATTTATAGGCTTTCAAATCTATTTGTGAAAAATTAAGTGAGGAAATATGGGTCTGAGCAAATAATGAAGTGGTATAAAAAGAAAAATATGCCCAAAAACGAATAACAAATGCTAACATAATAAATACTATTAAGGTTTTGTACCATAGACTTTAGTGAGGATGCCATCAGTCTGTGTATAACTACTTGATTATCAAGATATTAAAAGTACAGACTAAAGTCTATGCTACAGACAGATTAACATTAACTTATGCTATCTGTTCATAAACTCTTTCATAAGCATGCAACATTTTTTCTACAGAAATTTCACTTACCGCAGTTCCTTCAACTTCTTCCATAACTACCTGAAAAACACTATTTAATGGATAGAATTTTTTGTGAAAACGTGGTGCATTCACATACAAAGCCAATAATGGTTTGTCAAAAGCCGCAGAAATATGCACAATAGAAGTATCAGGCGTAATAATTAAATGAGCATTTGCAACCACACTAAAAACTTCTATAATGCTTTGTGTTTCAAAATAAGCAGCATTTTCTATATTCTCAGCAATTTCTTTAGCCCTTTCTTTTTCGATTGGCGAAGAAATAATTACAATAAAAGGGTGTGGTTTTGGCAATTTTTGCAAAAATTCTATCCATTTTTCTGTCTGCCAAGTCCTATCTGCATTACTTCCTGATAAATTTACACAATAATAATCTACAATATTTTGGGTTTGTAAAAACAACTTAAATTTAGTTTCTGCTACAATATCAACAAACAATTTTGGTCTTAAAGTTTCAGCTTTTATCCCAAAAGTATGCAATGCCAGCATGTTTATATACGTAATATGTTCATAAGGATGCGTAGATTCTTCTTCTAAAATATAGTTATAAACACAATCTTTTGTATCAAAACCTATTCTAAATGTTGCATTACACAATGTTGCCAATGCACGACTTTCACCTGATTTGTGGTCTTTG
>JAYTNF010000436.1:0-4867 GCA_043748455.1 Cytophagales bacterium | reverse complement strand
GCAAAACTCGAAAAATATCGATCTATACGAAGAGTTAAATAAACAATTACATCTTTGCATTGACAGAAAAAGAGTTTCTAAGTAATCCTGATTCGTTAGAAAAACCATACTCCGATAATAATTTACCTCCCACCTTAAAGTCTTGTATCTTAACAGCTTTTTCAGTAACTGTACCATAACCTACATAACCTCCGCCTTTAACATAGGCAAAAATTTTGTCGTTTACTTCAAATTTTTGCATAAATGTCTTAAAACGAAGTGAACCTCCCGCAGAAAGAAAACCATATTTCCTACAAACTTCCCAAGTCCTGCCACCACCTTCACCAACATTGAAAAAATAATAGTCGGTAGCAATTTCAGCACCTTGTTTTTGTATTTCTATTTTTTCTTGTTGAGCTTCAAAATCAGTAAGCCAAGATTTTGATAAATATTCTTCCCCTTTGTCGTTTTTATGAAAGTTAAAAAATACAACATTTATGTTTAGGCTATATTTATTAGCCAAATATTGGACTATTCTTTCAGAGGCATCATCTAATTGAGCAGCCACAATCACTATTTTATGATTTGTATTGAGTGTAATATTGCTATCAGCAAGGAAACTATCAATTTTGTTCACATCTCCTAAATATTTTTGAGATATTTCTCTTATTTGTGTAGCAGATAAGGTATCTATCCAAGAAGCATAATCAAGAGCCTGTGCAACAACCTCACGTGGTGTTCTATCTCTTTTGACCTCAATAATAAGTACATCACCACTTTTGTCTATGGCTAATAAATCTATTCTGTTGTTTTGGTTTTTGAGAGTTGTAGTAACTTCTTTGCCAATAATTAGAATTTCCATATCCAACAATTTTGCTGGATTTTTTGCAAGCCATTCTTGCAGTCGTCTTTCCTTATCTAATACGGTTACTGGTACTTCGATAAGTTCTTCATTTTCAACTTTCCAAAGTTCTGTTTTTTGTGCCATAATTTTAAGTTTGTGATTTAATTTTCTAAAAATACTAAAATTATATTTTAGCACTAACATTTCTCAAAGAAATGTTAGTGCTACCTAAAAAACCTAATCATCTTCAAAATCAATATCACATTCTTCATACAGTTGTTTAAAACAATAATTATCGGCGGGACTTGCAAATTGCTTACAAAGCAAATCAAGTTCAGCCAAAAAAGCATCCGCCAAACGATAAGCTATTGCAAAATCATCACAAGTTATCATTATTTGTTCGTCTTGCACCTCCTCAAAATCTATATCAAGTGCATATTTTTCGCAAAGTTTGTTCAACGCCTCCATACATTTTTCGGGCTTTTCGGTGGCAACATAGAAATCTAAAATTTCTAATTCCGTTTTATTTCTTAGGCTCATAAAGTTTTATTTGTGGGTTTTACAAAAATAACTTTGCAGACCGTAAAAGATGTACGGAGTGAATATATTTTTAAGGTTTATCAAAAGTAGGGGAAAGTTTGGGTTTTTGGTAAAAAAATAGTAGATTTGTGTGTAACAATAAAAGCAATGAATTATGCAAACTGTAACCATTCCTGAGCAAGAATATTTGCAAATGAAATAAAGCATCAGCAATTTTGAGGCATAATTAAATTTGTTTCAAGACGTAAAATTTATGAAAAAATTGCAAGTTTTTATTTTGTTATACCTTCAAAATCAACAACTTACACTAAAATATTTGCCTATTACAGAAGCAAAAAAAAGATGAAAATAATACTGCTTTTGGTATGTGGGCAGATAGGAAAATAGACCAAGATACATTGCGTAAACAAGCGTGGGGAAATAGACTATGAATTATGTAATTTGTGATACAAATGTTTTTATCCATTATTTTAAGGGTAATGAAGCAACCAAACATATTTTAGAAGCTATAATTGGCGAGGAATATGTGCTTGTTCCTTCTTTGGTTTTAATGGAACTCTGCAAAGTATCTTGGAATAAACAAGAATTAGATAAGCTAATTAAGCAAATGAAAAGTTATAAAACTTTGCATTTTAATGAGCAAGTGTCTGAAAAAGCCTTAGAACTTGTGAAGCAATACCATCTTAGCCATAATTTATGTATGCCTGATGCCATTATTGCTGCTATGTCTTTGATTTATGACTTACCTCTTTTTACCTACAATACAGAGAAAAGTTAGAAAAAATTGGTGTGAAGTTTTTTGATGTTAATGATTTGTCCGATTTTATTGTTTCTAAAATGTTCATAGAAAATCATCAAATTGAAGATAATTTTAATTTACTTCTGTTTTTGCAAAAAAGACATTTCGGAAAAGACAAGGAAGGCAGAAATTGGAATGAAAAATTATGTGAAATTCCATTTATTTTTAATGAAGACGTTAAATTATGTTGTCCTAATAAGTTACTATTCAGACAACACCCAAGAAATCCTGATAATTCAATTACAATTCATAAACAAGTTGCTGAAAAAATCTATGAAAAAACAGTAATTTATAACTGGCTAAAAAATTTAGGAACAGAAGAACCAACAGACTACGGTTTAATAGAAGTAATAGCTAATCAAAGTGAAACTTATATTAACTCAGCTAATGCAATACAAACTATAAGATTTCTTTTTGAGTGTATGCAAAATGGGCGTATTAATCATTCCCAATTTGAAAAACTCAAAAAAGTAAAATTACTTACCAAAATAGGCACATTATTATGTGCGGAAGAATGTTTCTTGTCTAATTTTTATAAACCTGATTTAGAATTAGAAGGTACAAGTGATAGTAATATTTTTGTATCAGGAAGCTATTTATGGGGACAGGAACTAAAATCTGAATGGAAAACTTTTTTTGAAAAAATAGGAGTTAGTCAGACATTAGCTTGGGTTGTACAAAAAATGCCTTACTACACAAATATGCACTATAAGCCATATTTTGATTTAGAACGTGGATATCCAAATATGGGATTTCCAAATCCTGTATTATATTACAAATTAAGTAAAATATCATTTGTAAAACTTTGTATCAATAATTATAATTTTGGAAAAGTATTTTGGAAAATAGTTTTATCTGCCAACCTTAATACGTGTAATTATGGTTTTGCTGATATGTCTAATACATTTTTTTATGGTTGGAGAAATTTAAGTATAAAACCGTATTTTGAATGGGTTATTGAAAATAGGGAAATTATTCCGACAACTCAAAAAAAATCATTAAAAGCATCAGAAGTTTATATTAACAAGTATCGGGAAATAGCAGGAAAATATTTGCCTGTTTTTGATTATGAAGGAGCTATTCCCTCAGATTGGCAGGAATATTTAAAATTTCAGCCTTTAAAAATAGGTGATTATCTGGATATTTTACACAAAATCAGTCAAGATACCACAACCACAGATGAAGAAAAAGCCGAAAATAAAAAACGTATTTTGGCTATTTATAAAATTTTAGCAGAAGATTTCAAAGCACAAACAGACCAAAATACGATAAATATTTGGGCAAAAGGCAAAAAGTTTTTAGCAAAAGATGGAAAGTTTTATGCAGATATTGCCTACATTTTGGAAGAAGGTTTTAAAGCCGACAATATTGTTTATACAGGTGATACAAAATTGAGTAAAGAAGATTTGAAATATCTTTTTGGGCTTTTTGGTATCAAAATTATAGATGATGTCAGAGCAGAAAAGGAAAAGGCAGAATTAGAAAATAGTTTTAAAAGACGTTTGCAAGCCATTATTCCGTTTTTGGCTTTGGTTACAATAGGAAATAATAAAGCTAATTTTCCTAACGAAGTTTTGCGTTTGGAAACTGCCATTGCCAAAACAGATTTTTATCAATGTGATGCCATTACACTTTCTTATGGAAACGAAACGGACAAGCAAGAACGTAGTGCTTTTTATGAAAAAGAAACGAATAAGTTTTACTTTAAAGGAATTTGGTATAGTCCTCGTGTAATTGCAAGTTTGGTTTCTTATATTTTTAAGTATTTGAAAATCAATAACTTAGAAAGTTTATTTTTGGTGCTATTCTTAGAAAACACCGAAGAAATAAAAGGTTTTTTGAAAGAAAAAAATTATGCTATTGACTTATTGCCCGAAATAGAAACAGAGGAATATGTGCCACCAACAGGACAAGCACCAGATTTACGCACAATTTCGCAAAGAGAATATGACGAAGAAACAGGTAGAATAGGAGAGGAGTTTGTTTATAAGCAGCTATAAACTATGTTTGCAAAAACGTCTATCAAATGGCTGCGAGAACTTGGCGAAAAAATTGAATATAATTTCATCACCTTCTTCAAAGCCCAAATAGATATGTTCCTCGCCTGAAACTTTTAAACTACTTGAATATACTTCAATAGGTTGAATTTGCGATAATGCAGTATTAGCAAACAATAAACAAACAATAATAAAACAAAATGTACGCATAGCTGAACTTAGGTTAAATGATAAATGTATTATGCAAAAATATTATTATTTCATTAAAAAATAATAATTAAGATAATTATTATTTAATTTTTAATTATTGGTATTGTTACAACATAGGTAGGGGAGGTAGTGTTTTAGATTTTGTGCTGTTGTTTCAGAAGTGTGATACCAAAACAGCTTTACAGATTTTAGAGCAGCAGCAGCCCAGTTCTTTTGTTTTTGTAAAGCAAAATACCAGCATAGAACAAGCAAAGGAACAAACAAGCAACTTACAGATAGAAAAAATTAAAGTATTGGAAAACAAAGCATTAGTAAGTTATTTGGAAAGTCGGCATATTCCTTTACACCTTGCACGCAAGTACGTACAAGAATGTTATTACAAAACAGATAGCAGCCAAATAAAGCCTTATTTTGCCTTGTATTTTGGCAATGATAAAAACGGTTGTGAAATACGCAACAAACATTTTAAAGGCAGTAGCAGCCCCAAAACCATAACTA
>JAYTNF010000435.1:0-5760 GCA_043748455.1 Cytophagales bacterium | reverse complement strand
TTGTGTATTAAGACGAAATTCTGTTACTTTTACTGCATTGACACTTTGGTCTATACCTATCCAATTTCTATTTAATTTGTCCGCAACTGCAATAGTTGTTCCACCACCCATAAAACAGTCTAAAATTATGTCATTTTCATTGCTTGCACAATTAATAATTCTTTCAAGCAAGGCTTCGGGTTTTTGTGTTGGGTAACCTATTCTTTCTTTTGAACTACCTGTTACCATAGCAATATCTTCCCATATATTTTGCACAGGTTTTCCTTTCACTTCGTCTAAAAATACTTTTCGTCTTATTCTTCCTTTCTTAGTTGTAGGAAAAATTAATTTGCCTTCTTTGTCCCACTTTTCCATATTTTCTTGTGAAATAGCCCAACCATTTTTAGGTGGTGCATAACCTTTATATTCATAAGTTAAATTTGGTCTTGGCGAGGGGCTGCCCAAATCAGCACTTCTATATTTGCGACCATTTTCATCTATAAGATTAAAATTTTCGTCTAAATAATTTTGATAACCTTCAGCATCATAAGTAAATTGGCTATTAAATGTATAATTATTTGTTTTTGAATAGAAGAAAATGGTATCAGTTGAAACCCCAAATACACTTGATTTATGATTAGTTTCACCTCTTCCTGTTTTTCGTTTCCAGATAATTTCATTTCTAAAAAAAATAGTACCAAAAACTTTATTCATAACTAAGACCTTAATTTCTGCGTTGGCGTGCCAATCGCAATGCACAAAAATACTTCCTGTTGGTTTCAAAATTCTGTGAAGTTCTTGTATTCTTTCTTTTAGCCACGAAATATAATGTTCTATGCCTCCTGAAAATCTGTCTTCAAAACTTCGCACTTCGCCTTTATCTCCCCAAATTACTTCGTAAGTTCGGTTTGAAAAAAACGGTGGGTCAATGTAAATTAAATCTACTGTTTCGTTTTCAAGTGTTTTTAAGACTTCTAAGCAGTCCCCTAAAATTAGTTTGTTTATTGCCATTTGCCTTGTCCGTTTACAAGGCTATTTTAGGGGTTTGGTTGGTTGTTTCCTAAAATAGCACCTAACTCTTAAATATACGCATTTTGCATACATTTTTCAAATATAAAACTAAATTAGACAAAAACAACAAAAACAACAAAATAAATCATTTTAGGCGTATTTTCTAACAAAATTACAACCCAAACAATACAAAATACGCACTTTATTTTATTAGCTTTAGCCATTTCTGCTATTGGTTGTGTCTGTGCAAACAACTTCATCTGTACGTCAGAAGTGCATTGAAAAGCTGCTTTTGTTAGTTTATTGTGTATTTTTGTGTGATAAAATTAAGAAAAGTTGTTTCTTTGTGCAAGTTTGAAGTTATAGCGGAATGTTTCAATTCCATTGCGAGTGGAACACAAACATTGGCGAAAAATTTTACGAACATAGAAAAATAATACCACTAAAAACCTTAGCTTTGACAAAATTTCTATTTTTAAGCATAATAAAATCTTATGAATTACAAACTTATAAAATACGCTTGGCTTGGCTTTGCAACAACTTTTGTTGGCTTATTTTGCTATATTTTTGCTGTAACAATTAATTTGTTTAACTTATTTGGAGAATTGCCAAATTACGAAGTACTCGAAAAACCTCCCACAGAATTAGCCACAGAAGTAATTTCGGCAGATGGCGTAGTTTTGGGACGTTATTATAACGAAAATCGCAGCCGAGTTGTGTATAATGAGATTTCTAAAAACGTGGTTGAAGCCTTGATTGCCACAGAAGATGTACGTTTTCAAGAACATTCTGGCATTGATATGAAAGGTACTTTTGCCATTCTATTTTATTTGTTACAAGGAGACAACCGAGGTTCAAGCACACTCAGCCAACAACTTGCAAAAAACTTGTTCAACACTCGAAAAGGCAAAAATGCAGGTGCTTTAATCAATGTGCCAATGATTGGAAAAATAGTTGCAAAAACTAAAGAATGGATTTTAGCCATAAAAATTGAAACTTCTTACACAAAAGAGGAAATTTTGACCATGTACTTAAATACGGTAGATTTTAGTGCAAATTCCTATGGAATTAAAATTGCATCAAAAACTTATTTTGGCACAACTCCTGATAGTTTAAGTGTTTTGCAGGCTGCGGTTTTGGTAGGAATGTTAAAATCTCCAACATATTATAGCCCTGTTCTCAATCCAAGTCATGCTTTTCGCCGCCGAAATACCGTATTGCAACAGATGGTAAAATATAACTATCTATCTGAAAATCAATACAATAGCATAAAAAATGATTCAATAAATCTTTCTCTTTATGTGCCAGATAATCACAGTTATGGACTTGCCCCACATTTTAGAAGTCATGTCTATAAAATGGTTAAAAGTTGGTGTGATACTTCGGGATATAATATTAATACAGATGGTTTGAAAATTTATACAACCGTTGATTCACGCATGCAACAATATGCAGAAACATCTGTTACGCAACACATGAGGAGTTTGCAGGCAAAATTTTTTGAACATTGGCGAGGTCAAAACCCTTGGCGAAATGCTGATGGTTCAGAAATTGCCAATTTTCTACAAAAACCAATTTCAGAATGTCCACGTTATAAGCAACTAAAAGCAAAAGGTGTTTCAGATTCCAAAATACTATTCCAATTAGCAAAACCTGTAAAAATGCGTGTTTTTTCATGGTACAAACCTCGTTTTGAAACTGATACTTTGATGAGTCCAATAGATTCAATAAAATATTACAAGCATTTTTTACGCACAGGTTTGGTTTCTATTGACCCAAAAAATGGACATATTAAGGCGTGGGTTGGTGGAATTAACCATAAATATTTTAAATATGACCATGTAAAACAAGGCAAAAGACAACCTGGTTCTACATTTAAAGCTGTTGTTTATTCGGCTGCCATCGACAATAATCCACAAGAATATAATCCTTGCACAAGTTTTCAAGACGTGCCACAAACCATTACCTTGCCTGATGGACAACGCTGGACTCCTTCTAATAGTGGTAATTATTCGGGTGAAACTTATACTTTAAGGCAAGCTATGGGCAGGTCAATTAATACTGCTGCAACTTTTCTGATGAAAGTTTTAAGTCCAAATAATATCATAGATTATGCTCGAAAATTAGGTATAGAAAGCAAATTAGATACAGTTCCTGCACTTTGTTTGGGAATTAGTGATGTTTCTCTACTCGAAATGACCTCTGCATACAGTACTTTTGCCAATCAAGGCACATGGAATAAACCCGTTTATATTACTGAAATTAGAGATAAAAATGATAGAGTTTTGTATAGTTATACGCCTGTGCAAAAGGAAGTAATTAGTGAAGAAACTGCATTTTTAATGACTTATATGTTGCGAGGTTCTGTTGAGGAAGACAAGGGAACAGCACGCAGTTTATGGAAATATAACATTCCACAAAATAATGAAGTTGGTGGTAAAACAGGCACAACTAATAATAATTCTGATGGTTGGTTTATGGGCATAACTCCAAATTTGGTAACAGGAGTTTGGACAGGTGGCGAAGACCGTAGCATACATTTTAGAACAACAGATTTGGGTGCTGGTGGCAAAATGTCGTTGCCTTCATTTGCATTATATATGCAAAAAATTTATCAAAATAGCAAAATACCTTATCAAAAATCACGTTTTGCAATGGTTTCTATGCCAAATTTGCGTTTAGATTGCATCAAAAATGATTCAATTGTTGCTGATACAACTGAAATTGGAAATAATGACGAGATGCTGAAAGAGTTAAATGAGTAATTATAATTTTACCTAGAAGTAACATTTCTCAAAGAAATGTTACTTCTCAGTCTTTTTAACTAAAAATATTAATTATAACCCGTGATAAATAAATTAAAACATTTGCCAAAATTATTTTTAGGTTATGGCATAAGAAATCCTGACTGGAATGGAGAATATAAATGGTATAAAAAATTTATTAAACCCAATATGACAATTATTGAGGTTGGAGCTTATATTGGTGAGCATATTCTGCAATATTGTCGCCATAAAAATCTCACTATTCATGCATTTGAGCCTACTCCAAGTACCTTTAAAGTATTAAACCAAAATTTGCAACCTTATCAAAATCAACATAAGTTGTATTTGAATAATATTGGATTGAGCAATAATATACACAAAGCTGAAATGTATGTATATAATGAACAGCTTTGTGGAGCAAATTCTTTGTATTTATATCCATCTCAGATACAAAAAAATCCAAATTATCAAACAATTCAAGTCCAATTAGATACCTTAGATAATTACATGACAAAATATGGGATAGAGAAAATAGATTTTATGAAAATAGATGCAGAAGGACACGAACTTGCCATTTTGCAAGGCTGTAAAGACGCATTGCAAAATGGGAAAATTTCAGCAATTCAATTTGAAAGTAGTAATATTATTACAAAAATTATAGCATCAGAAATTTTTGATTTACTTACTCATTATCATTTCAAATTTTATAGAATAGCTTATTTCGGCTTAGTACCGTTGCAAAAAAATACATTATTAGATTATCAACAACTTGGAGTTAATTATGTGGCATTTAAAGGTTAAATTAACAGAAAAACAACATCTCTCAAAGAAATATTAGTTCTTTGAGAGATGTTCTTAGCCTTTCAAAAACCCATATTCATACACCTTAGGCTCAATTTTCTTTGCCAAAATATCCAAACTTTCCCTTAAATCTAAAAGCAATTTTGTGTAAACTTCATCGCCACTTTTGTTATTCATTCTGCCTAAACCGTTTCTTTCTTGAAAATACTCACGAATATCGTATAAAGAAGCATTAGGATTGCAATTTACTTGTTTGTGATAATATTTCCACAAGGCTTTCCCAGACGAAAATACAGATTTTGCTTCTATTGAAAATTCCAAAGGTGCTTTTTTAGTGGTTTTATCTTTTTCAAACAGTGCTGTTGAAGTATCATCTTTTAGTTTACCCGCAAGAAAATGTGCCATAAATTTACTTTCAAACTTGTCCTGAGAATTTACCTCTGATTCTGTAAATGGAATCCAATGATTTGTGCCATATTTAGATTTTATATTATTAGTAAACAAGGTATAAGCTAAACAATCATTTTGAAATTCTTTATCTACTTCCCACTTTTCATTAGGATATAAAAATTGGTCTCGGTCATTAAACCAAGTAGCTGCAATTATTTTTCTCACAGTATAATAAATCGCAGACTGAATCAAGTTGTTTTTTGTGATTTGCCAATGATGATTATCAGCTGGCACCTCCATATTTGGTCTTTCTATACGAACCAATCTTTGATTTTGAAAATCACTACCTACACCAATTATCGTAGCAATAGATTCCGATTCTGTCTTTCTAAAAGTTGTTACCCAATTATTGATAAATTTCAAATTATCATAAGCCCATATATCTTTTACGGCAAAATATTTTTCTTTTTCATTATAAGCATCTGCCTTAATATGGAAAAAATCCTCTTTTTTATCTGTATCCCAAATTTTAAAACCAATAGGAAATTGCCCTTTTACATTATCAAAAGTACGTGCAGGAACAATAAAACATTTTTCTAATTTAGCTTTAAAAAAGTTGCGAAAAGAAATAAACTTAGGAGCTTGCAGACTCTTTAAAGTTGAAAATTCTGCAATTTTACAACCACTGATTTCAAAATAAATTCTCGTCAAAAACTGCACATACATTTCTCGTTTTGTATAGCCCATTTTTTCGGAATATTTTTTATGAATAACAGAAACAGCCACGCCACTTCTACCTTCACCTTTTCTGTTG
>JAYTNF010000434.1:0-14290 GCA_043748455.1 Cytophagales bacterium | reverse complement strand
CTAATAAAACCCTTTTCGTGCATCATTTGCATAAATTTTAGGGTTGTTGTGTAGCCAATTTCTGTGCCTTTGCGTTTGCAAAGGTCTTCGTTTACAGTTCTCACTGTGCTTGCACCGAGTTCCCACAAAACTTGTAGGATTTCTAATTCAGACTCGGTAGGTTTTGAGTTGTTTTTCATAATAGCTTTGTTTTTGAATGTACCACGCCCTTCAGGGTGTGGATTGTAATTGTGAAAACCTACACCCTAAAGGGCGTGGTACATTCACAATTATTTTCTGTTACAAAGATGTACGATTGTTTTCGTATATCCAAATTTTATCTACGATATTTTTCGTAAATAATTTATTTAATTTAATTCGAGGATATTTTTGGTGTTTTGAGTGATTTAAGCATAGTTATATTTTTATTTTAGTATATTCGTTATATTGCTTTAATGATAAATAACAAACAAACCTAATCACAACTTATGAAATACGACTTAAATTGGTTATTAGAATTGATAGAAACGGAGCAAACACCTAAATTTCTATTCTTTTGGGGACACCAACCTGCTAAAAATGGTGAAATTACTTCAAGTTGTTTCAGTCAATGGTGGGAACAAGAATTTGTGGTAGAAAATATTATTTACAAAACAGCCGAACATTATATGATGGCACAAAAAGCATTGCTTTTTGACGATAAAGCTGCATATAAAAAAGTTTTAGCCGCAAAAACGGCTGCTGAGGCTAAGAAAATAGGTCGTGAAGTCGAAAATTTTGATGAAATAGTATGGAATGAAAAACGGTTTGATATTGTTAAAAATGGTAATTTTCATAAATTTAATCAACACGAAAAGTTAGAATATTTCTTATTGCAAACCGAAAATAAAGTTTTGGTTGAGGCAAGCCCTGTTGATAAAATTTGGGGAATTGGTTTGGTAACAAAAGATGAAAAAGCTACGCAACCCACCGAATGGAAAGGGTTAAATTTATTAGGTTTTGTGTTGATGGAAGTTAGAGAATTACTAAAAAGGTAAGTTATGTTTTGGTTTATATTTCATTTTCTAAAATAAAATCATATCTTTGCGGCACTTGCTAATAAATTTTAAATAAATTGATATTGATGCTATTCTAACTGCTTGATAATCAATAAGTTAATTTTATGTTTCATATTTATTCCTTATCATTAATCCTGTAAAAAATGAAATATATACAACGCCCAGAAGCAATCTTATTATTAGCAGACGGCACTATTTTTAAAGGTTTTGCTATTGGCAAAAAAGGTACAACAGGTGGCGAAATATGCTTTAATACAGGCATGACAGGTTACCAAGAAATTTATACAGACCCATCATATTATGGTCAAATTGTACTCAACACCACTGCACATATTGGCAATTATGGCACTGTGGCAGATGAAGTCGAGTCCACAAGTATAAAAATTAAAGGCTTGGTGGTTAAAAACTTTTCTGATATTTTTTCACGACAAACAGCTACTGAATCTTTACAAAGCTATTTAGAAAATGCTGGAATTGTGGGCATTAGTGATATTGATACAAGGCAATTAGTTAGGCATATTCGTGATAAAGGTGCAATGAATGCAGTAATTTCCTCTGAATATTTAGATAAAGCTACCTTAGAAAAATCCCTTAATGAAATTCCTGATATGTCTGGACTTGAATTAGCTTCTGTTGTAAGTACAACAGAACCCTATTTTGTAGGTGATAGCAATTCAAAAATGAAGGTTGCAGTTATGGATTATGGTGTAAAAAGTAGTATTTTGAGTAATTTAGCAGAACGTGGTGTTTATTGCAAAGTTTTTCCCGCAAAAACTCCTTTCACAGAAATTGCAGCGTGGAATCCTGATGGTTATTTTCTTTCTAATGGACCTGGCGACCCTGCAACCATGAATTATGCTGTTGAAACCGCAAAAATGATGTTAAAATCTGATAAACCTTTATTTGGTATTTGTCTAGGGCATCAAATTTTGGCTTTGGCGGTTGGCTTGCAAACCTATAAAATGCACACAGGACACAGAGGTTTAAATCATGCTGTTAAAAATTTATTGACAGGAAAATGCGAAATTACTTCGCAAAATCATGGCTTTGCAGTGAGTATGGAAACTATCAATAGTAACCCAGCCATAGAATTAACGCATATTAATCTCAATGATAACACAGTGGAAGGTATCAGACTAAAAAGTGGCAAGGCTTTTTCGGTGCAATATCACCCAGAAGCAGCACCAGGTCCAAATGATGCAAAATATTTATTTGATGATTTTGTGGCTTCAATGCAAAAATAGGGTTGGAATTTGTAGTGCGGACTTTAGTCCGCACATGGCAATAAGTAAATATGCGGACTGAAGTCCGCACTACACTCCTCACTACAGACTAATCTCCTAAACCTTCAATTTCCAATTCAGAGGCATCTCTCAAAGAACTTGCAGAAGATGAAATAAATGAAGATTTAGCTTTTCCTTTATCATTTAATTTTTTGTAACACAAGCCCATTAAAAAATTAAATTCAGCTTTTTTGCCATCGTCCATTACATTTTTTAAAGCTAAATTAACACCATTGATACAAGCCTGAAATTCATTTTTCTTGTAAAAAACCAAATTTTTTGTAAAAATGGCTTCGTTATCATCTGCTTTCAATTCCAAAGATTTATGAATAGTTGCAATACATTGGTCATATTGTGCTAATTCTAACTGCATATCGGCAATTTTATCATATAAATCTACTTGTTTCATCACATTTTTCTCATGAATTACTGCTGATTCTAAATGTGATATGGTAGATTTATGGTCATTATTACGTTTTGAAAGTTGTGCCAATAAAACGTGAGCCAGAGGATAGCCATGTTGTATTTTCACAGCTTTATCAACATACTGTTTACTTAGTGCATTTTCATGAAACTTAAAATAAGCTAAGGCAACAGAACAAAAATATTTTGGTGTAAATTTTTCTACTTTACTAATATAAGATGGAGAAGTAATTTTTTTGAAAGTTGCATCTGCTATTTTATATTCGTCCAAATGAAATTGAGCATAGCCTAATTCATAGAAAAATTTAGAAGCATCTTCAACTTTCATTGTCGCTATTTTAGACTCTATTGGCAATAATATTGCTGTTACATCAGTATATTTTCCCAAAACATTAGCTAATTTTGAATATAAATATAAGATATTATCATTTTGAGGTGCCACTTCTGCTGCTTCTTTTGCATTTTCAAAAGCCTTTGCAATATTTTTAGCTTTTATGTGCTTATTAATAATGAATAATTTATATTCAACACGTTTATCTAAAATTTTCTCGTGTTTGAAAGCCATGTCATAATAACGGCAAGCCTCATCTAATTTATTGCCCGTTTTTGCAATATCCGCCATCAGAACGTATGCCTCAACAAAATCCTCTTTTGCCTTAATTGCAGCCACTAATGTTTGTGTTGCAGCTGCATCTTGGCGAAGTTTAAACTCAGAATAACCTTTTGAATAAAGATATTTGTAATTACTCGGCTCTTTTTGTAAGGCTTTGTTAAATTCTTTAATTGCCGCATCATGTTTACCAACTTGTCGGAGGTTTTCTCCATTTACATAAAAAGTTAGTCCTTCATGTTGAGCCAATGTTGGTGTAGCAGCAATAATAAATAGCAGAAAAGATAAAAGTTTTCTCATAGGTGTAGTGATTTATTGGTAATTTTACGTAAAAAATTAGGTATGTAATATTTACGCAATAACTAAGCAAAAATTATAATATATACCTTGCAAATATTAGACTTTTATATGTCAATAGAAAGTTTTTTTAAAATTTATTCATATTTTTTTTTGTATTTTTGTAAAAAAGAAATTTCATGACTAAAATATTAAATTTTTTTTTGTCATTCCGAACAAAGCGAAGAGTCTATGTCATATTTTTCGCCTTGCTCAGACTAAAAATTTAACACTAAAAACTCAGCACTAAAAACTATGTCTGCCATAAAAATTATCAATCTCGACGAACTTATTAAAGCCACAAGCACCAAACAACTCAAAGAAAAAGATGTGCAAATTGCAGTTATGAATGCACAAATTGCGGAAGATGTGCCATTTGGAAATGCTGAATTACCTATAAATTTTGCAGTCAAAGCAAGTTCTACATTTCAAATTTTATCAATAAAAGCTGCTGATGTTACAGATAATGTGGTTGGCAAAGATGGTTTAGTAGCTCCAATTCCTGCAAAAGTTTGGCTAAAATATACGCTAAATGCGGCTGTGGAGGCAAAAGGTGGTGGCACATTACATGATATTGGTTTGAATTTACAAGCTAATCAAAACATACGTACAAGTGCATATTGCTTACATAGTGAGGAAGATACGGTAATGAAAGCTATTGGCAATGATTTGGCAGATTTGCTAAGTATATTCAATAAAAATGCTTTGCTTAAAAAAATGCAAGTTGGTGAGGCAGTTTCTTTGCAGATTTCGGGAGGTTTGCAAGCTGCGGTTACTGCAAAATGGGCAGATGTTTTTTCTCAAAGTTTGAGTGGTTTAACCTCGTTAGTAAATACTAAAAAAAATTTAGCAATTAAAGTAAATTCGGGTTTACAAGCATCTTTTAAAGTCAAATTAACAGATGATTTTGTCTTGAAAATTGCTAAAACAGGCGAAGATGAATTTAAAATAGTTTTGAAAAAAGATTTGAGTAAAACCGTTGGTTTACAGGCTTTTGCAGGCGTAGAAGTAGCTTTGGATAAGCCCGAAAATGTAGATAAAATTTTTACAGAAGTGCTGGAAGGTTTGTTAGGAACTGCCGAGAAAAAATTAGACGAAATCATCAGAAAAATCAAAAATGATTTGAAATTAGATGCCTCAGATGAATTATTGCTCAAAGCAGTTTTGGCACGTCTTGGCGAAGAAGTAAATGTTGATATTAATTCAATTCCTAATAAAATCGCAGCTTATAAACAAAAAGTTCGTACTAAAATAACAGAATTAGCAAATTCAGCCATAAAAGTTGGCTTTACTTTGGAATATCAGCGAAGTTCTGCAACCTCCGAATTATTAGTCGCAAAACTCAATAGCAAATCTTTGGACTTATTGCATTGGGATTTATTGAAATTTAATTTATTGCCTTTTCACCAAACATTAGCCGAAGCAGCCAAAAATGGCGTGCAACACCCTGATATCAAAGTAGAAAGTTACTTGAATCGCAAAACTACAAATACCGAATATAGTTGGGGTTTTAGTATTGGAATTGGTAAATTTGTTAATTTAAGTAGCATCGACAAAACCAAAATAGAAGTTACAGAAACCAAAAATGAACAAGGTCAAAGGCAAATTGCGTGTTTGGGAGAACAATTTTATACAAGTAATTGGAATGGAATGAAGCAATTTTGGGGCAGTGTTTTTACGGCACAATTACCAAATTTTTCACAAAAACCTACTTTTGATGCCTTTAATTATGGTTTTTCTTTGGCTTGGAAGCCCGAAAATAAAAAAGCTACGGACAACGAACTTGCTAAAATTGTAGATATTGCAGCCCTTTGGAAATGCTTAGATGACAGTTCAGAAACCACTTTTCCACTATCACAGCAACTTGTGCAAGATTTGGCAAAAGCTGCGAATTTGCGTTATATGGTAAGTCTAAAAATGGGTAATACAATTTTCCTTAACTTATTGAAAATCATTGTATTACAGTCAAAAGATGACAGATTAAAAGGCATTACAAAAGCTTTTGCTATGTGTACACCTTATAACGAAACTGTGCCAATTCGCCAAAATATACGTGCCAGAACACGAGCTTATTTGCCTTTGTGGAAAGCCTACACCGAACAAAATTTAGGAGATGTTGCCCAAACGGCTGCAAGTGTTTTTCAGGCAGATAGCAGTTTGTCGGATTACGAAAAAAACAAAGGAAGTGTAGGAAGTTTTGCGAGTTTGGCAGATGACAACGGAAATTTATTGCACAATATTCAACAAAGTATTGATAGTTTTGTCAAATTGCAACAAAATATTAGCTCTAAAAAAGAATTTACAGAAAAAGAATTTCGACATATTTTTGAAAATGCTAATGCTTTGTGGGAAGATTCTTTTGGTACGCAAGTTTTTGGTGCTTATCTGATGGATTTGGCAGAAAGTCAAGGTTTATTGACCGAAATAGAACGGATTTTTAGCATTCAATACAAAGATGGCAACGAAGATAAAACTTTAAATCTTACTCAAGGTTTGGGTGGAAAAGTAATATAAGTTGCTTGTTAAATGCTAAGTTGTAATTTTTTTTAATTATTTGTAATTACTAGTGCAAATTTATTGGTATGTTTTGTCATTTTTCGCTTTGCTGGTGGCAGCCTCGCTGAGAATGACAAAACTTTATTTTTAACATCAATAGACTTTCGCAACTTACATTATTTACTCAACTCTTGTTTCAATGCCTCGATATATTGGTCAAGTTCGGGATTTTCATTCTTTGTTGCTGCAATATCTAAATATTTTTTTGCCTCCATTTTATTGCCTTGTTTGAAAAGCACCGCAGCATGGACATAATTTGACAAGGCACTATTATCTTTTTTCAATAATTTTTGAGACCAAGTTACAGCTTTTTCCAAAGTTGCTTTGTCGTCATACTTTTGTATAATCTCAAAAACCCTTTTGGTTAATTCATCAGCATTATCTAATAAATAGCTATCAGTTTGGCTAATCATGGTTCCAAGATATTTTTCTTTATTGCCAATAGACTGGTAATAAAACATGTCTATTGCCAAATTAAAATAATCATCTGCAAATTCACTTCCCATTTGCTTATTAAATTGCAAGTAATATTTTTTTGTGGGAGCTAAGTTTTCAAATTTTTGAGATTTTATAGCCTTTTCCAAATTCGTATTCATTACATCATAGAAAAAATTTGCGTAAGATTCTTCTCCATACATGCCTAAAAATTTCTTTGCATTATTCATTACATATTGGAATTCTCGACTCTCATAATTTTTTACATAACGGCTAACAATTTCCCAATTTTCGGGTTTTTCTATGTCTTTTTCGGCAATGGCTGGCAAATAAATCATGGCAATAGAATCTGCAATAACCATTTTATTAGCAAGTGTCAATGCTTTAATGTAGGTTGCTGTTGCTTCTAAATTTTTAGGATTTTTTTCGTAAGCTGCCTTAATTTCAGGCAGTTTTTTAGCTATTCCAAGCATATCTATCACACCTTCACCAAATTTTACAAACTGTTTGGCATTTAATGCTCCAACTTGCTTATTAATGACTTGCCCATCTGCATTAAAATAAAACAGCGATGGATAAGCCGTAATTCCAGATTTGCTGACCAATTCAGTTTCTTGTGTTTCTGCATTTATTTTTACAGAAATAAAGTTTGTGTTATAGTAATTTGCAACTTCTTTGTCTGTAAAAACTTGCTTGCTCATCATTTTGCAAGGGCCACACCATTCTGTATAAAAATCTACAAAAATAGGTTTATTTTCGGCTTTTGCTTGAACAAGAATTTCGTTCCACGAACCTGTTGCAAACTTGATTTTATCGTCTTGGGCATATAAATTTGCAATAGCCACAAATGATAAAATCGTAGATAATATTTTGTGTTTAAATATCATAATTATAAATTTGATAAACTTGATATATTTGTACTCAAATTGATAACTAAAATAATATTATAAAGTTCAATCACAAAATTTTATTACTTATTTTAAAGATTATTAAGAAAGAAATATTAGTGTTAAAGTGATTTTGATAAATTAAAATGTCAAAATTACTTTCCGATGTGTATATTGAAAAACTATCATACATTTACTACTAAAATCAAAGTTTCTAACAAAATAACTATTCATAATTCAAGACATTTTATATTTATTGATACTTTATGCTTACTTCACAAACAGCAGAAATTTTAATTCCACAACTGATTAGGGCTGCAATTTTAACAGATATTGCAACTATTAAACAACTTAGCAAACCAATTGATGCCGCAGATTTAAGTTTTATTTTACGTAAAATAGAAACTCCACAAGCCAGATTTATTATAGAAAATATAGAAATTGCCAAAGCTGCAATAATTTTAGCAGAGCTTGAACCCGAATTACGCACACCTTTTCTTAAAACTTTTACTGCCGAAGAACTTGCACCGTTATTAAATGAGATGGAATCTGACGATATTGCAGACATGCTTAATGAGCAACATGATGCCTTATTTTTAGAAACAGTTATTGCCATGTTAGACAGTAGAAAGTCAGAAGATGTGCGTGAACTTGCCCATTATGATGCCGATTGTGCGGGTGGTTTAATGTCAAAAGAGTTGATAAAAATAAATATCTCGTGGACAGTTGGGCAATGTATGGAAGAAATAAAGCAACAAGCAGAAAGAGTAAAAAAGGTTTTTTCTGTGTATGTTGTTGATAATCAAGGCAAATTTTTGGGTAGAGTTTCCTTAAAAACAATTATTATATCGGATAGAGAAACCAAAATTTCAGAAATTTATTTACAAAATGCTATAAGTATAGAAACCTATCAATCTCAAGATGAAGTGATAGAAATTATGCAAAAATATGACTTAGAAACAGTGCCGATTGTCAATGTGCAAGGGCATTTGGTAGGTAGAATTATGATTGACGATATTGTAGATGTGATAAAAGAACAAGCTGAACTTGACCAGAGAGCTATGTCAGGGCTTGCAGAAGATGTAGATGAAACTGATACAGTTTGGAAATTATCAAGAGCAAGATTGCCTTGGTTATTGATTGGTATGTCGGGTGGTTTGCTTGGGGCATCTTTTTTGGGAACTTTTACAAAAGAACTGTTATTAGTGCCTGCAATGGCTTTTTTCATTCCTTTAATTACCGCCACAGGTGGCAATGTTGGTATTCAGTCATCAACAGTTATTATTCAAACCCTTGCCGAATCACGTTTGTATAAAACAACTTGGTATCAACGATTGTATAAAACAATAGCAGTTGCCTTAGTTAATGGTACTGCAATTAGTAGTTTTGTATATTTATTTAATTATTTTGTGATGTCAAATATTGCATTAGCTTTTGTGGTTTCTGTAGCTTTATTTGCGGTGGTTTTACTTGCCTCAATAACGGGTACAGCAACGCCAATTATTTTAGATAAATTAGGAATAAATCCTGCTTTGGCATCAGGCCCTTTTATCACAACCGCAAATGATTTATTAGGTTTGGCAGTTTATTTTTGGGTAGCAAGGCTGTTGTTATAGATAAACTCACTAATTTAAGTATATATATAAATAAAATTACATATGTACTTAAAAAATTAACAATATTATTTTTACCACAAGCAATGTTTTGATACTACATTTTAAATTTGTCATCCTGAGCTTGCGAAGAATCTGAATTATTGATTTTGACACCATAACGTCAGATTCTTCGCAAGCTCAGAATGACAAAACAAATTTTAAATATCAGTATCTAATTTGTACCTACATTTCGCAAATAATTTCTACATTAGCATCACTTGCAATATGTTCTGGAAAGACAAAACCCGATTTGTCATGTCCAAAATTAATACCAACACATTGAAATATCTTTTCTACATATTCAGAACATAAGAAACATTCGTCTTCTTTACGTTTTACTTTTGTTGTGAGTCGGCTTAGTAATATTTTGGCAATGTCGTTGGTGTCATATTTGAAACCGAATAAATCAATAGCAACTTGTCGCATGGCATCTATTTTTGCTTTGTCTGCTGCTAAGTTTTTGTAACGACCTATAAATAATTTGCCATCATAGCGTTGTCCCGAATTGGCATAATTTCCTGTGTAATGAAATAAAGGTATGGCTCTTACGCCACCTGTGGTAACACTTTCTAATAGCATCAAGTTAGTTCCCCACCAAAAAACAATACCTACATGACTTACCAAAGAGTCGGATAAACTTTTGATAGCATTGCTAAAACCACCACTACCACTTGAAAAAAACAAATCACCATCTTTAATTAAAGGGGTTGCCTGTGCGTATGTTAGCTTTTTCTGAACATTTACAAATTTTTGTGTTGCCATGTGAATTATAAATAATAGATTGAAAAATTAAATTTTGGAGCTATTTAATTACAAAATCTTTATAAATCAAGCATTGTACTAAATTGTTCTAATACTTCTACAATAATTTCAGGTTCTTCCATGCGACCTTGTCCCGATAAACCACTTGCTAATTCGCCAGATGCTGCCTCAATAACACAATGCTTAGAGAAGTTTGCAATAGTCTTTAAATTTTGTTGTATTGCAGGGTGAACATACATATCCAAATCCATGGCAGGAGCAACAACAACTGGACACCGAGCCGAAAAATAAACTGCCATAAGTAAGTTATCACATAAGCCATTAGCTAATTTTGCTAACGTATTTGCCGAGCAAGGTGCAATAACTAATATATCAGCCCACAAACCTAAATCAACATGATTATTCCATTCTCCACTTCTTTTATTTTTTTGATAATCCATTAAAACAGGCTTTTTTGAGAGTGTTGCCAAAGTAAGAGGTGTGATAAAATCTGCGGCGGCTTCAGTCATAATTACCTGCACTTCTGCACCAGCTTTTACTAACAACCGTATCAAAAAAGCTGCTTTGTAAGCTGCAATGCTGCCTGTTACGCCAAGTATTATCTTTTTATGTTGTAGTGTCATGTTCTAAATTATGAATGTCTGCATCAAAATACATCTACAACAACTTATTAATTAGTGTTTCTGTTTTAGATTCTTTAAAAATTCGTTGTTCAACTGTATTAAATTCTGTTGGAATGGCTGTAAACTCTATGCTTCCGTGTTTTATATATGAAATAACATCGCAAATGCTTGTAAGGGATTCCATAATATGCGATGTAATCAGAATTGTTTTGCCTCTTTCTTTTAACTGCTTGATTATCAACTTAATTTGTTGATTGGTTTCCATATCAAGCCCATTAAAAGGCTCGTCAAGAAGCATAATTGGTTTGTCTAAACACAAAATAGCTATGAAAGATAACTTCTTTTTCATACCTGTGGAATATTCATCAATAAGTTGATGAAGTGGTAATTGAAATAACTCATTCCAACTTTTTATATCAAAATTTTTATTATGAATTTTAAAAAGTTCTAGATATTCGCCACCCGTCAAAAAAGAATAAAAGTAATTATGTGTTTCTAAATATGCTATTTTTTGGCTGCTAAGTGGTTGATTATCAAAGATTATAGTTCCACTTTGAGATTTTAACAAGCCAAAAATAGTATTAAATAAAGTTGTTTTTCCAGAGCCATTTAAGCCCACCAAACCATGTATGCTACCTTTGTGGATAACAAGATTTAATTGGTCAATTATCGCAAGCTGCTGATAATACACAGAAAGGTTTTGAATTTCTAACATATTGCAATAATAGTATTTTGTTTTGTAACTTTATGATACAATACATTTTTTTTTACAATAGTTATATACAAGGATTTAAAATTTTGTCATTCTGAGCTAAGTAGGCAGAATGACAAAACAGATTTAAAATGTCAGTATAAAATTATAATTTGGCTAACAACTCCTTCAACATATCTTCTTTTGTTGTTGCAACACCTTCCAACAAAACACCATTTTCAAAAATAGCGAAATAAGGTAATGTGCCAACTCCTGCTAAATGTCGTGTTTCTGCATTATTTTGTGCATCTACATCAAGAAATGCAATGCCTTTATAGTTTTCTTCTTCAGAAATTCGTTTATATTTGGGCTTAAATAAACGGCAATTTCCACACCAATCGGCATAAAATTTTACAATTACTTTTGAGTTTTCTTGCAATAAAGTTTGAAAATTGCTGTCTTGTGCATCAATAACCATGTGAATAAAGTTTAGTAGTTTTATAGAAAATTTTAGATATTTATATCATCACAAAAATTATTTGTGATAACACAAACAATGGCAAAATTTTTATGAATTTTTCTTAATTTCCTGATAGCTGATGGAATTATGTGAACTATTATAAACACAAATACCATTTTCAATGATTAAAACCTGTGGAGATTCGTGCTTTATCTCAAATTCTTGAGCTATTTTGTTGGAAATATCACGAAATTTTAACAAATCTAAATAATAAGGTTTTAGCTTTGTCATTTCGCTGTCTGACCATGACCTTTCCAAACGAGAAAGAGCCATAGCACTGATAGAACAAGTTGTGCTGTGTTTAAATATCAGCACTTTTTGAGTTTTAGACTGCTCTTTTATTTCGTCCAAAACAGTTAATTGATTTAAAGTATTCCATTTCATAAGCTAATAAACTAAATTTAAACTCAAATAGTTCTAATATGTATGAAATATTAAATATTTTAAGTAATAAGACAAAATAAATGTATAACAGAATTTAGTCTGTAAAATATTGATAATCAAAACCTTAGAAACTAAAGTCTATGGTACAAACTATACTTTTAAACTGTCTTATTACTTATATCTAAAATTTCACATTTTATATTTCATATCTAAATTTACATCATGTTAAAATCATATTTCATTATCATATTATTTTTTTTTACAACAATTTCTTTTGCACAAGACTTGCAACGGGTTCGCAAAACCGTTGCTGAATTAGCCTCTGCTGACATGTTTGGACGAGGTTATACTTTTGGTGGTGATAAAAAAGCTGCTAATTATATTGCCAAAAAATTTGAAGATTTGGGCTTAAATTCCTATAAACAGAAACGAAAAACACCTTATTTTCAGGACTTTAAGCTTGATATTAACACATTTCCTAAAAACCCAACATTGCAAATTGGAACTACAAAGTTGAAAGCTGGAGAAGATTTTATTGTGCAGCCAAACTCAAAATCTGGTCATGGAAATTGCATGTTATTTGAAATTGACACCTTAATTTTTTCGGCAAATGAACAAGCTATTGACATGTTTTTAAACACAAACCTTAGCAATAAAATACTTGTTTATCCAAGTCGTTTTGAAAGTGCATTGTATAAATTGCCCATTGTTTTAGGGCATTGGTTTTCTGCTACAGCTTTTATCAAAACTTCGCCAAAACTTACCATGTCATTAGCCATGCAAGCAGATTCCCCACCAACTTTTGAGGTTCGTCAAAATTTAATGGACAGTATTTTAACAAAAAACAGGCAAAACTCAATTAAAATAAAGTTTGATTTAACTAATAAAGTTATAAAAAATTATGATACACAAAATGTAATAGCTTATCAAAAAGGTACAACAAAAGCAGATTCCATCGTTGTATTCTCCGCACATTACGACCATTTAGGAACTTTGGGCGAAAGCACAGTTTTTTATGGAGCAAATGACAATGCAAGTGGAATTAGCATGTTATTAGAATTTGCTAACTATTATAAACAAAATCCACCACCTTTTACAGTTGTTTTTATGGCTTTTGGTGCAGAGGAAGTTGGTTTGTTGGGTTCAAAATACTTTGTAGAAAATCCGTTGTTTGAACTTTCTCAAATAAAATTGCTAATTAATTTAGATTTAGTTGGCACAGGTGATGAAGGTTTAGGCGTGGTAAATGCAACCGTTTTTCCAGAACTTTATGCCAAGTTTGCAAAAATTAATAACCAAAACAGCTACTTTCCTAAAATAATTAAACGAGGGAAAGCTGCAAATTCTGACCATTATTTTTTCACTGAAAAGGGAGTTCCATCTTTTTTTATCTATGCTATGGGAGGAATTCAAGCCTATCATGACGTGCAAGACAAAGCAGAAACATTGCCCTTAACAAAATACTCAGAGTTATTTAAGTTGATTGTGGAATGGGTAGAAAAATTATAAAATTGTATAACCTTAAACATACTCTTAGCTACAAAATGAAAAAACACATTTTTTAGGTGAGTTTTTCACATCAAAATATTTTGTCATTCTGAGCAAAGCGAAGAATGACAAAATATACAAATAAATTTATCTTAGTGTTTATTTATCCTAATTGCCCTGCTACAAATCCTGTTGTCCAGGCAGCCTGAAAATTAAATCCGCCAGTAATTCCGTCAATATCAAGCACTTCACCTGCAAAATACAAACCCTTTATTTTTTTGCTTTGCATGGTATTAAAATCAACTTCCGATAAATCTACACCGCCACAGGTAACAAATTCCTCTTTAAAAGTAGTTTTTCCACTCACTTCATAGCTATCATTAAGCAAAATATTATTCAGTTGATTAAGTTCTAACTTTGTAATATCAGCCCATCTTTTTTCGGTTGGAATAGCAATTTTTTTCAGTAAAAATTCCCACAAACGACTTGGCAATCCAAATGGGTTTTTATTTACAACTTGTCGTGTTGCAAAATCTTTCTTAATCACATAAAGTTCTTCTCTCAATTTTTCTTCATTATAAGTTGGTAACCAAGCTATTA
>JAYTNF010000433.1:0-7607 GCA_043748455.1 Cytophagales bacterium | reverse complement strand
AGGTGCGAAAAGCACCATTGCCAAGGTACCTAAATAGTTACGTAATTTGATAATGACATTTAAAATTATTCTAAAACAACCAAATCATGCAAATCTCCCTAAAAACAATACTATTAATTCTAACCATAACTACTAAGATTTATTACCAAATTTCTCCACAAAACATCAAACAAAGTGGTAATATTGTAGTATTTGGTGTAAAATTACAAAATATTTTACACCAAACCCATTATTTCTGCTGTCCTTTGCTTAAAGTTTTCAAATCCAAAATATGACATAACTTTTTCTTGTAATTTGATTTTTTTGTTGTTGTTCAATGGATTTTCTATGTGTGAAAGCATCGCATTGGCAATTTCTTCTACACTTTCTGGATTAATAAGTGTGCCTAATTCGCCATTTCTAAGAGCATCTCTACTTCCATCAGCATTGCCCGCAATTATAGAAAGTCCACATGCCATGGCTTCCAAATAGACAATTCCAAACCCTTCACCTCTACTTGGCATAATAAAAGTATCAGCTAATAAATAATGGTCAATTAATTCCTCATCTTTGACAAAACCCGTTAAAATTACACTATTTTCTAATTTTTTCTCTACAATAATTGCTTGAATTCTCTGATATTCTATTTCGTCATATTTTCCTGCAATCACATATTTACAAGTCGGATATTTTTGCAAAACCATTGGCATAGCTTCCAAAACTTTATCATAACCTTTATATTGTTCAGCAGAAGACAATCGAGCAAGTGTAAAAAATATCTTTCCATTTATGTGATTAGTAATTTTATACCTATCTAATAAATACTCTGATTTTTCAAAACTCTTTGGCAATTCAAAAAAAGGATTAATTGTATTATGAAAAATTTGAATCTTAGTTTCGCTAATTTGATGTTTTGCCATGATTTGTTGCTTAGTATATTTGCTAACCGCCAAAATCATATCACAATTTTGCAGTACCTTCTTTTTCCAAAAAGACAACTCTTGCCAAACTTCTATGCCATGTGCCATGATTAGTAATTTTTTGTTTGGAAACAACAAAGTCCACAAACCCAAAACTAATAAATTTGTATGTCCCAAAATAATAACATCAGTTTCAATGATTTTCATGCACGCATATATAATAGCTCTAATTTTTTTATTATTAAACCCATGTAATAATACTTGAGGAATATATTTTTTATCAACAAATTTATCAATTAAAGAAATATTATTGCAACTATGATTTGTAATTAAACTATACTCATACAAACTTTTCATCATACAAGTATTAAATTTCTCTATACCTCCAGTACCAGAAAAGGCATTAAGATAGATAAATAGATATTTTTTTTTGTTATTCGTCATTATATTCATTTTTTTTACTAAATTTGTAACTCTAAAGCAAAAGTAGTAAATTAAGTAGTAAATACTACCTAAAATGTTTGTTAAAAAAAAATGCGAAAAAAAATGCTTAAATTTGATAAAATTCAAATTAAAACTTTATTTTTGTCGCAAAGACTATTTAATAAATGAGAAATACTATTTTTCTATTTTATTTAATTTAAAAATAACGATTATAAACCTAAATAAATACTTTAATATGAACTCAAAATTAGCAAAAATCATAGGTAATCTAACTTTTGTTGCCTTGATATTCCTGATGTCACACAACACTATAGCACAAGGCTGGCATCCAATACTTGGCTTAAAAGGTGGTGTTAATGTAGACAACCTATCAGCAAGTCCAGTAATTGGCGCAAACATGGGTGGGTATTTCGCCTTAGAATATAAAAATGTTTGGGGAGTTAATGCCGAAGTTTTCTATGCAGAAAGAAATTGGCAAGGACTTAATTCACGTCCCAATACAAGAATATCATATTTGGAAGTACCAGTATATGTAAATTATTTTTTCCTAAGAAAATACACAACTATTCGTCCAAAAATTGTTGTTGGACCAAGTTTTAACTTCTTATTAGAAAACGAAAGAATGTTAGGTTCTACAGGTAATGCAGCAGGATTTGAGTTAGCTGGTATCATTGGTTTAGGTTTTAACAAAGATTTAACAAAAGATGGACATATTACCATGTTTTTTGATGCAAGATACATGCAAGGTTTTACAACTACTACTAGTGTAGATGGACCAGGTGCTGGAAATTATAACAGAACTTTACGTTTTCACGTAGGTTTTGGTTTCTCTTTGACAGGAGGTAGAAAATAATAAAATATAGTACAATTTTTAATTTATAAAATAGGTATTACTCGGGTAGTACCTATTTTTTTAGCCAATTTTTATTTCAAATCTTCAATAAAATGAAAATAGCCTATACTGTTTCCACAATTAACTATTTGTGGCAGGCTGAGAACTTGTCTCAATCATTCCTAAAACATAATCCTGATTACACAATTTTTGTTTGTATTACAGATAGACTCACAATAGATTTAGATATAAAAAGCTATAAATTTTCTTTTGAAATAGTGTGGATTGATGATTTACATGTTCCTACATGGAATAAAATGGTTGAATATTATAACATTGCAGAACTTGTAATGTCTACCAAAGCATTAGCAATTAGCTACTTATTTAATAAATACAACCCAGATTTTGCCATTTATTTAGATAGTGATATTATTGTGTTTGACCACTTTCAACTTGTTGAAACTCAGCTGGAGCATTATAATATATGCCTTACTCCTTATTGTTGTACGCAAATGCCTGTAATATCACCCATAGAATCCATAGAAAATAGCTTTTCAGACCAGCAACCTTTTGAAGATAGAACCATGCTATATTCGGGAATTTATAATATGGGGTTCATTGCTGTAAAAAATGTAAAAGAAAATAAAAAATTTATACAATGGTGGTGTGAAATGTCAATGAATCAGTGTTTTTTAGGTAGAAAACAAGGCATGTTTGGCGAACAGCTATGTATTAATTTAGTACCAATTTATTTTGAAAAAGTTTTAGTTATAAAAGATGTGGGTTATAATGCTGCCTCTTGGAATTTTCACGAGAGAAATTTCAGCGAAAAAGATGGAAAATTTTATGTAAATGATAAATTTCCCCTAGTTTTTTATCATTACTCAGGTTATAGTGCTGATTATCCTGATAGGATTACAAGGTGGACTCCACTAACTTTTGATGATAAACCAGATGTAAAGCCTATTTTCAAACCTTATCACGAGGCATCAAAATTAAATAAATATCCTGAATTACGCAATAAAATATCTTATTTTGTAGAAATGAAAAAACAGCTGCTTGAACAAAAAAAAGTAATTGTTATAGAACCTTTGCAATATCGTATTTTAAGGAGGTTATTGATGTATGTTCCAAAAAGTATTCGTGAGGATTTCAGAAATATTTTGATGTCTTAGAAATAAATATGGGTAGTATCAAATAAGTTATGTCAAGAACTAACATTTCTTTGAGAAATGTTAGTTCTTGATGAATTTTGATTAGGCTTTTGTTTGTGCCTTATCTTTATATTTTTTGATTTGTTGTTTCAGAGATTCGACCACTTCATCAGTAGCTGCTTCAAAAGATTCGGCTTGGTCTTTAGCAAAAATAGTTGTGCCTGGTAATGCAATTTTAACCTCAACAACCTTATTTTTGTTGCTATGGTCACCTTTATCCAAACGGAGATAAACTTCTCCACTTTGAATACGGTCAAAAAAAGTGTCTAACTTGTCTAATTTTTTCTGGATAAATTCGAGCAACCTTGAGTCTGCATCGAAGTGAATTGACTGCACTTGGATTTCCATGTACTTGTTGTTTAAGGTGATAAAATTATGCTTTCGGGTGTGCTTTATCAAAAACAGCCTTCAGCCTTTCCATTGTATTGTGCGTGTAAACTTGTGTTGAAACTAAGGTTGTGTGTCCAAGTAAGTCTTTTACAGCATTAATATCTGCACCTTTTTCGAGCAAATGCGTTGCAAAAGTGTGCCTTAATACGTGAGGACTTTTTCGTTCTGTATTAGTTATCTGCTCCAATACATTGCGTACTATTCTATAAACCAACATTTTGTAGGCTTTTTCGCCCTTGTCTGTAACCACTAAGTATTCACAATGATTAAGTTGCACATATTTTTTGAGAAAGTCAAGTAAAATTTGATTTAATGGAATAATTCTTTCTTTTTCTCTTTTTCCACACACTTTTATTGTTCCTTCATAAAAATTAATATCATTTTTTCGCAACTCCAATAACTCAGAAATCCTAATTCCTGTACCATATAATAACTCAAAAACCAATTTATCACGTTGCCCTAATAAATCTTCTGAAAAAGGAATTTCATCAAAAAGTTTCCTCATTTCGTGCTCTTTTACAAATAATGGCAACGGTTTATCAGCTTTAATACGTTTTAGATTTTTTGCAGGAGAAAGTTTAATGTATTTACGAGATTCTAAAAATTTAAAATAGGCTCGAAGGGCAGAAATTTTACGGTTAATAGAACGTGGATGTAATTTTTCATCGTCCATCAACGAAATTATCCACAATTTAATAACGTATGTTTCAGCTAAATGTATGGTAATATCAGCAACACTTTGGTTTTCTTCTAAGGGTGTATCGTGATAAATGGCGTAAAACTCTGCAAATTGTTCTAAATCAGTGATATAAGAAATAACTGTATGTTTGCTACTTCGCTTTTCGCCTTTCAAATATTTTTCAAATAATGTAATCATTATCAATATAACTTGTTTATTCAGCAGACCAAATATAATGAATTTTTTTAGCAAATTACTGTTTTTTATGTTTACATGGAGAAGCAAAGTTAAAAATATAGCTTTTGCAATGAAATTTTGATAAAACTCAATCCATTTAAAATATATCTAAAAAAATTCATTAAATATTAACAACTATTCCTACAATTTGTATAGCAAATAGCAGAACTTTGTGAACTTGTATGCTTTGCAAATTGTTAATTTTTTGCTTGCATGTACTTACAAGGTTTGAGCAAAATTTTATCACATTCATACTCCTATAAATCAATGCGTTATATTGAACTTGTTAATCAAACTTTTCATTTTCCAACCGAAATTTTCAAATTAGAAAATGATGCTTTGAGTTTTAACGATATACCTTTGTTGCCAATTATCGAACAATATGGCACACCGCTAAGGCTTACTTATCTGCCTAAAATAGGTGAGCAAATCAAGAAATGCCGTAAATGGTTTCAAAAAGCAATGAAAAAGCATAACTACACAGGAAATTATACCTATTTTTATTGCACAAAATCATCACATTTTAAATTTATTATTGAGGAAGTTCTTAAAAATCAAGTAGCTATTGAAACTTCGTCGGCTTATGATTTATATATTATAAAAAAATTAGTTGATGAAAAAAAAATTACTAAGCAAACGCCAATTATTTGCAATGGTTATAAACGTGAACTTTACACTGATTTAATTACTGAATTTTTGAATGAAGGTTATGATTGCATGCCTATTTTGGACAACATGGACGAGTTAGAAAGTTATTCCAAAGTAGAAAAACCATTTAATTTGGCTATGCGTGTGGCGGCAGATGAAAAGCCAAATTTTGCTTTTTATACCTCACGTTTGGGCATTCGTTATAGTGATATTGTAGATTATTACAAGGAAAAAATTCACGAAAATCCAAAATATAAACTCAAAATGTTGCACTTTTTTATCAATTCAGGCATAAAAGATACAGCATATTATTGGAGTGAGCTTAATAGAATTATTTATAAATATTGTGAACTCAAAAAACTATGTCCTGATTTAGATACTATTGACATTGGTGGAGGATTTCCAATTCAAAATAATTTGCATTTTGATTATGATTATGAACATATTATTAACGAAATTGTAAAGACAATAAAATATGTTTGCGACAAAAACTTTGTGCCAACACCGCATATTTTTACAGAATTTGGAAGTTTTACGGTTGGCGAAAGTGGTTGTCATATTTTTTCGGTGGCAGGCGAAAAATTGCAAAACGAAAGAGAATTATGGTATATGATTGACGGTTCTTTTATCACACATTTGCCAGATACTTGGGGAATTGGGCAGAAATTTTTAATGTTACCGATTAATAATTGGCAGGAAGAATCTCAAAAGGTCAATCTTGGTGGTGTTACATGTGATTCTGATGATTTTTATAACTCTGATGCTTATACAATTAACATTTACTTGCCAAAAATTACTGATACTAAGCAATATATTGGCTTTTTTCATACAGGAGCTTATCAAGAATCATTGGCGGGTTATGGTGGTACACAACATTGTTTGATTCCTGCACCTCGTCATGTGTTGATTGATGTGAATAAAAAGGGTGAAATTGTAACAAAACTATTCAATCAAGAACAAGATAGTGAACAAATGTTGAAAAATTTGGGGTATTAGTCTGGGGAGAATTAATTAGTTATTTTGTCATTCTGAGCAAAGTGAAGAATCTGAATCAGATTCTTCACTTTGCTCAGAATGACAGATTGTAAAACTACTTTTTCAAAAACCCATATTCATAAACTTTCGGCTCTATTTTCTGTGCCAAAATATCCAAACTTTCTCTTAAATCTAAAAGCAATTTTGTGTAAACTTCGTCGCTACTTTTGCTATTCATTCTGCCCAAACCGTTTCTTTCTTGAAAATACTCACGAATATCGTATAAAGAACCATTAACAAGCCCCCCGTCCCCCGAAGGGGGAGAATTTTTTATGGTTGTGTGATAATATTTCCATAATACTTTTCCAGACGAAAATACAGATTTTGCTTCTATTGAAAATTCCAAAGGTGCTTTTTTAGTGGTTTTATCTTTTTCAAAAAGTGCTGTTGAAGTATCATCTTTTAGCTTGCCTGCAATAAAATGTGCCATAAATTTACTTTCAAACTTATCTTGAGAATTTACCTCTGATTCTGTAAATGGAATCCAATGATTTGTGCCATATTTAGATTTTATATTGTTAGTAAACAAGGTATAAGCTAAACAATCATTTTGAAATTCTTTATCTACTTCCCATTTTGCGTTAGGATATAAAAATTGGTCACGGTCATTAAACCAAGTAGCTGCAATTATTTTTCGCACAGTATAATAAATCGCAGATTGAATCAAGTTGTTTTTTGTGATTTGCCAATGATGATTATCAGCTGGCACCTCCATATTAGGTCTTTCTATACGAACCAATCTTTGATTTTGAAAATCACTACCTACGCCAATTATCGTAGCAATAGATTCCGATTCTGTCTTTCTAAAAGTTGTTACCCAATTATTGATAAATTTCAAATTATCATAAGCCCATATATCTTTTACAGCAAAATATTTTTCTTTTTCATTATAAGCATCTGCCTTAATGTGGAAAAAATCCTCTTTTTTATCTGTATCCCAAATTTTAAAACCAATAGGAAATTGCCCTTTGACGTTATCAAACGTACGTGCAGGAACAATAAAACACTTTTCTAATTTAGCTTTAAAAAAGTTGCGAAATTCAATAAATTTAGGTGCTTGTAGAACTTTTAACTTTGAAAATTCTGCAATTTTACAACCACTGATTTCAAAATAAATTCTCGTCAAAAATTGCACATACATTTCTCGTTTTGTATAGCCCATTTTTTCGGAATATTTTTTATGAATAACAGAAACAGCCACGCCACTTCTACCTTCACCTTTTCTGTTG
>JAYTNF010000432.1:0-20031 GCA_043748455.1 Cytophagales bacterium | reverse complement strand
AAGCAACTCTTTATAACCACCTTGTTCCACGATTCTTCCTTTGTTCATCAATATAATTCTATCGCAACCTTGCAATAATAAAGGCTCATTAGAAACACTAATCAATGTCCAAGGATTTTCTTTGTCAAGCAAAAAGTTTACAATTCTATATCTTTCTTCTTTGTTCAAATCATGTAAAAAGTCATTCAAAATCATAATTTGAGGTCTTTCTGCAATACAACGTGCCAAAATAAGTTTAATATTGATACTGCTTGAAAGTCTTTTACCTCCCGAAATTACATGAGTCATAAGTCCGTCAGGCATGCTGTTAATAGTATCAACCAAACCAATTTTATCTATTGCCCACAACACGTCTTCATAACTAATTGAGGGTCTGCCCATAGTAATATTATCGAGAATTGTGCCGTCAAAAAGTTCTTCCATGGATACATTTTTGGCAATAGCATTATGTAATGAAACCAAATTTATATCTCTCATAGGTATTCCGTTAATAGACACACTACCTTGGTAATTGTGCAATACGCCTGAAAGAATTTTTACCAAAGAGTTTTTACCCGAACCACTATAACCTGCCATACAAACCCTTTCACCTGATTTGATTTCCACATTAATATCTTGCAAAATATAATTAGGAGAATCAGGATATTTATAGGATAAATCTTTGATTTTAATATTCATACCTATTGTTTTGTTGTATTGTAGATATACGCCGCCTTTACGTTCTAATGGCATATCTGTAATGTAACCTAATTTATCAACTGCGGTGAGCATGTCATAAATATTACTCATATTCAACATGATTTTCTCTACTGCATTGATTATCAAGATAATAACAATTTCGGCAGCTACAAATTGCCCAAGTGTAATTTGTCTGTTAATGACCAAACTTGTACCAATAACCAATAAACCAGCTACAATAAGTGTTTTGAAAGCAACAATGTTCATGAACTGTGTCATGAGAACTGAGAAGTGTTTTTTGCGATAATATAAATAACTATTTACCAAACCTTCGGTTCTGCTCAATGGCAATTCTGTATAACCTGCTAATTTGAATGAAGTCATGGTACGTGCCAATTCTTGCAACCAATAAACCATTTTATACTTATATTTTGAAACAACAATGTTGGAACGAAGGGCTGCACCACCTGTAACATAAAAAATTAATATCAAACTTGCCACAATAAAAATACTAAACATCACAAAAAATGGGTGATAAAAAGAGAGCAAAATCATACCAAATAAAATTTGCAAAATTGCTCCTGCCATGTCTATCAAGAGTTTTGGAAATCCTTTTTGTAAGGTTATAACCTCAAAAAACTTGTTCATGAGTTCTGGTGCATAATAATTTAGCACTGCTTCATTTTTAATTCGTGGAATTCGGTAGCTAAACTCAAAGGCGGCTTTTGTGAAAATCCGTCTTTGCAAAACCTCAACGATTGAATATTGCATGATTTGTAACACACCACCAGCCAAAACACCAAGAATTACAAAACCAATTAATAAGACAATGGAGTTAAAAATCACACCACCCGAAACTAATTGCAAAATAGACTGAATACCAAGTGGCAAAGATAAATTTACAATAGCTATCAAAAAAGCATAGAAATATAAATAAACAATGTCTTTTTTTTCTGCACTTAATAACTTGTATAATCTTTTAATTGGCGAGGCAGTTGGGGCTCCAACTTCATCATCACTAACCATAGAAGGCAATGGGAATGGCACTAAATAAGTAATTTCATCTTTTGAGGTTTCTACCAATTTTTCCCAATAGCGATGTGCATCATCATCTGTATCAATAGAACCATTTTGAGCCACAACATAAACTTCTGTTTCTCCACTATGTTTATAGAAAATGGTGGGATACACATATTCTCCGTCTTTCACAAAAGTAACAAATGGTGATTCTAATGCTTCTAATAAATCGGGAAAATTATTTTTATTTACTGTGTGACGTACCAAAGATAGGTGTATTTTTTCTGACTTTGCATTAAGTCCTTCTATAAAGTTATCTATATCTGCTCCAAAATCAATTTGATTGTTATAGTCATCAGTAAGTGCGAAAGTTTTATATTTAAAATCTGTCAAATCGGCTAATTTCTTAGCAATAGGCAAAAGTTGCTGTGAGGTCATTTTGTCTTATATTTTGTCTTTATATTTACCATTTTTGTTACCCTAACTTGTAAAACAAAATAAGGTACAAAAAGTTTTATCACTTTTTTACAAAGTTTAGAGGAGTTTTTAAATTTTCATAGCCTGTTAAATCTAATTCTACTGCTCCTACAAACATTTTAGCCTTTATTTTTAGTGGGATACGATTTGCATCATTGGAAATCCAGATTTTTATAGCACCTTTTCCATCAAAAAGTTCGTTATTAGGAAGTATTGGCTCAATAATTTCTGAATTAAGTTTGCCAACTTTGGTAGAGATTACTTCTTTACCTAAATATTTTATTTTTAAGCTATAATTTTTATTTTCAAAGAAACCATCTATTCCTATGGTATCATTAATTTTTTTATTAGTAAAGTCCAAAGTTCTCAAAAAATAATAACCACTTACTAAATCTTGTGCATGAGTTAAAATTTTAAATTGTTCAACCTTTTCTGCATCTTTATTTACCTTATAACTCACATCAGCAGTTTTTTTGATATGGTTAAACACAACAGTTTCATTTTTTCTATAATTCCCTTCTTCTATTTTGCGAATAAACTTGTGTGGAATCATGGCTGAAGTATCAATATAAGATTGCCACGTATCATGTACGTGCATCATGGCTGCAAATAAGCCAACAGATTTTCCAACAATATCAACTTTATAACAAGCCCGATTATTGATTGCATGCACTTGTGGATCCATATAAACCGTTGCAACACCTGCATGAAGGAAAGAATAATGTGCTAAGTAGGTTAGCTTTTCGCCTCGCCTAAAACTACTATGTTTTATGGTTCTATATTCTTCTAAACTTGATGGTAAAAAGCTACACAACAAAAATGTAACGATTACTAAAAAACTAATATTTAGGTTTTTCATTTATTTTATCGTAAAATTAGTGTTTCCAATGATAACTCCGTCGCAAAAAATTTCTATCAAATAAGTACCTAATTCGTAAGGTTTATCTTTGCGATAATCTAAGGTAAAAGGTTGTCCATTATTATTAAATAGAGTTTCTTGTGCAATAGTATAACTCTCTTGTTGTTCTTTATACGTAAATTTTCCGCTACCGTTACTTGCTTCCTCAATAACTTTTCCACTATTGTCTATAATTTTAAAATATAGCTTTCTTTTGCCATGTTCTGCGGCTTTATTGTCATCAAAACGGAAGATTACACGCAAAATATCAACATGTTTGCTTTTATAGGCAGACTCCGTACGAACTTTGCCATTTTCATCAACAGCTTGCACCAATAAATAAGTAGCTTTAAGAATAGAAGCAGCCTTAATTCTATTATTCAAATCTTCTGTTGCATTGTTTGCAGACAAAAGTTTTTCCTTAATACTGTCTGTATGTTGTTTCAGACTGTTATTTTCTACACTAAGTTCGTTATTAGCTATTTTTAACTTTTGAATTTCAATATCTTTTTTATCTAATAAATCTTCATATTCTTTAATTTTTGCAATAATTTTCTGATACCTATTTGTTGGAATTTTTTTAGACAATTTGAGTTCATATTTTTCCTTTTCTACTTGTTTCTTAATTTTTTGCAAGGCATCAACTTTACCTCCAAGTCGTTGAATTTCTTGTATTTTTTCGTCTAATACCTTCGAAATAGAATCTAATTTTGTATAAATTCTCTGTAATTGCTGTTGTTTAGTTTCTAAAGCTGCCACATCTACTTTTACTTGTTGCTTTAAATCATAAGCATAATAGCCTAAAAAAGCAATAATTGTTACTAAAACTGCAATAATTGCAGCCATAGACAGTGTACGAGTAGTGGTAGATTCTCCCATTATAAAAAAATTAAGTGGTATAAAATGCTGTAATTTGAAATATTTTATTGCAAAGGTATCAAAAAAACTGAATAAGCCAATAGAAAATAGTAGCCATATTACAATAAATTGTGCAACAAAAATCAGGTTTCTTTTTAAAAAAATGTAACTTATATTGTTATTAAAGATAAAAGTTTTTTATTTGCGTAATTGATAGTGTGAAATATTTAGGTTAATTATAGCATTATCAATTTGTCATTCTGAGCAAAGCAAATAATCTGACATATTACATCAGATTATTCGCCTTGCTCAGAATGGTACAAAATATAAAATAATTTAATTAGGTAAATATATAAGTCTCATTCAAAACCCAAACCCAAAAAATTAGAATTATGTCATATTCAAAAATTGTAGAATTATTAGGCAGCGAAGCTGACGGTTTACTTAAACACGAAAGCAAAACCATTGACAAATCAGCATTACATTTGCCTTCTTCTGACTTTATAAACAAAGTTTTTGTGCAAAGTAACCGCACTCCTCAAACTTTGAGAAGTTTAGGGCAACTTTTTGGTGCTGGTCGTTTAGCAAATACAGGTTATTTGTCTATTTTACCTGTTGACCAAGGTATTGAACATACGGCAGGAGCATCTTTTGCACCAAATCCTATGTATTTTGACCCTGAAAATATCATAAAGTTAGCTATTGAAGGTGGTTGTAATGCAGTGGCTACAACTTTTGGTTGTTTGGCAATGATGTCAAGAACTTATGCCCACAAAATTCCGTTTTTGGTTAAAATCAATCATAACGAATTACTAACTTATCCAAACAAATTTAATCAAATTATGTTTGGCTCTGTTCGTGAGGCGTGGAATTTGGGTGCTGTGGCTGTTGGTGCAACAATTTATTTTGGCTCAGAAGAATCAAACCGTCAGTTAATTGAAGTAGCAGAAGCATTTGAATTGGCACATGAATTAGGTATGGCAACAGTTTTGTGGTGCTATACTCGTAATAATGCTTTCAAAAAAGATGGTAAAGATTACCATAATGCAACTGATGTTTCTTCTCAAGCAGTGCATCTTGGCGTTACGATTCAAGCAGATATTATTAAACAAAAATTGCCTGAAACCAATGGTGGTTTCCCTGCATTGAATTTTGCAAAATCTCACCCAAAAATGTACTCTGAATTATCAACAGACCACCCAATTGACTTAACTCGTTATCAAGTGGCAAATTGTTATATGGGACGTGCAGGCTTAATCAATTCTGGTGGCGAAGCTGGCAAAAATGACTTGTTTGATGCAGTAAAAACTGCGGTTATTAACAAACGTGCAGGTGGAACAGGTTTAATTTTAGGTCGCAAGGCTTTTCAAAAACCATTTGCCGAAGGTGTTTCTTTGTTAAATTCTGTGCAAGATGTATATTTGACCAAAGAAGTTACAGTAGCTTAATTTTGGTTGTAATATATTACTGACAAATTAAACAAATAATGAATGTTTGTGTCAAAATTAGATACAGACATTTAATCTCTTTGTCATTCTTAGCTTGCGAAGAATGACAAAGACTTTTGCATTAAGTCCATTAGATTTCGGCAATGACATTAACAACTCTTTCAAAACTTTCCAGCATGAAATTCACAATATTACTCTTATTTTATCTACTACTTTTACCTTTTTTTGCTTACACACAAATTACTGAATATACAAAAGAAGGCAAAAAAATGCTTGTGGAAGATTATTTACAAGCCTCCGAAACTAAAAAAAATGAGGGAGATTATAAAGAGGCATCTCGTTTTATGAATGGTGCAGCCATATGGTACTGGGAAAAAAAAGAATATGATCATGCAATTAGTTATTTTCAACAATCTATTAAATTGAATGAAACCATTAATAATGAACAGGGAATTATTGGAATTAAGAATAATTTAGGAATGATATATGCAGATTTAAAACAATATGACTTAGCTTATACTAATTTTGCATTGGTGTTAGAAGAACGTAAAAAAACAAAAGAGCCTATCAGTATTATTGCCTCACTAATTAATATTTCGGTTATTACTAATAATTTAAGACAATATGACAAATCAACGACCTATTTGAATGAGGCTTTGCTTTTGGCTTTGAGAATGGGTGATGCCGAACAAATGCGAAGTTGTTATGGTATGTTGGCAGAAACATACGAGAAAAAAGGAGACGCACAAAATATGCTCAAATATTTTGAATTATATAAAACTTTTCATGAACAAACACAAAAAAATAAAATTGCCAAAGTGCAGATAACTGCTGAAGAAGCTAAATTGCGAGCAAAGTTATTAGAATTGGAAAACCGTATGAAAGATGGTGCTATTTTGAAAAAAGATACATTGATTGCCGAAAAAGAAAGAGAGTTGCAAGGATTAAGTATTGCACAACAAGCATTGCTTAAAACGATGTCTAAACGTGAAATGTTACTTAAAATTGCAGAAAATGAGATACAAATACAAAATTTACAACTTAATGAACAAAAAGCTATTAGTGATTTGTTATTAATTAGGCAAACGAAAATTCGTGATAGTTTAATTATTGGATTATTGTTTCTACTGTTAGTTATTGCTATTTTATGGTATAAAAATAATGAAAAACAAAAAATAAATATAGTATTAGAAACCCAAAAAGTTACACTTATTCATCAAGCCGAAGAATTATCAGCCCAAGCCGAAGAATTATCAACCCAAGCCGAAGAAATACAAGCTAAAAATAGTAAATTGATAGAAACAAGCTCTGTTAAAGACAAAATATTGTCCATTATAGCTCACGATGTGAGAAGTCCACTGACTGTAATTGGGAGTTTTTTGGAACTGTGGGAAACAGGAGATTTTGATGCAAAAGAAACAGTAGAGTTAGTTTCTCAAATTAAAATTTCTACTTTTAATACTGTTGATATGTTAGATAACTTATTGACATGGGCAAAATCTCAAATGAAAGGAATTACATCAAAACCAACCAATATTATTTTAGCAAAAATCATAGAGAATAAAATTGAATTATTAGATGAACTTGCAAAACCTAAACGGATTACATTTATAAATAATATATCAGAACAGACAAATATCTATGCAGATGCTAATCAACTTGGTATTATTCTGCATAATTTGCTTGGTAATGCTATAAAATTTACGCCCGAAAATGGAATTATTACGATTGATAGTACTACAACAGAGAAATTTATAGAAATTAGCGTAACAGATACAGGAATAGGCATTACTGAGGAAAATATCAAAAAGCTATTTTCTATTGAAAGCCATTTTACGACAGTGGGAACTTCTAATGAAAAAGGTACAGGTTTGGGCTTATTGCTATGCAAAGAATTTATAGAAAATAGTGGCGGTGCAATTACTGTAAAAAGTAAAATTGGTAAAGGAGCTACTTTTGCATTTACATTGCCAAAAAAATCATATTAAGTTATAAAATAAATAGTTTTAAGTTTAAATGTCTTATAGTTTTTATTGTGCAACTTTTGTTATACATTTAATAAATAAATTTTTATGCGGATATTTCTGATAATTTTATGTAATTTATTGTTAATCAATGCAATAACAGCCCAAGAATCAACTGTTATTGGAAATGGTTGTTTGTTTGATTCGGCTCGTTATGCCAATATTCCTATGTCTGCACCACTTGTGCGAGGGAATTATAACTTACCTGCTTCGGCTTCCATGCGAAGTTTTTGCCCAATTCCACAAGACCAAGGCAGTTCTGGAACTTGCACTGCATGGTCGACAACGTATGCTTCAAGGACAATTTTATACTCTCAACGCAAAAAGCTAAGTCCCACAGAAATAAATAGCAATGCCTTTTCGCCATCATATATCTATAATCAAATTCGTTTGACCAATGATTGTTCTTATGGTGCATATATTTCTGATGCTTTAGATTTGCTTAAATCTCAAGGTTGCATTACTTATAAAGAATTTGGTTTTGAATGTAGCCGCAATGTTACAGATAAAGAGAAGAAAAAAGCAAAAGATTTTACCATTCGTGATTACAAAAGATTATTTGTTTATGACGGAACTGCAAGGGCAGTAATTACGCCAATTAAGAAGAGTTTGTCTGAAAATAAACCTGTTGTGATTTCTATGCGTTGTTTTGGCTCCCTAGAAAAGGCAAAAGATGTTTGGAATCCACCTGCAAATGCTTCAAATGACACTAATAAAGGTTTTCATGCCATGACCGTAATTGGTTATGATGACACAAAATTTGGTGGTGCTTTTGAACTCATGAACAGTTGGGGTGCAGAATGGGGAAATAATGGTTTTGTTTGGATACGTTACACTGATTTTCAAAAAAATTGTATGGAGGCTTATGAAATTTCTGATGGTTTTGTGGAGCCAAGCAAACCTGCTTTTACAGGTGAAATGAGTTTCAAATTGCAAGACGGAAAACTTATGGAAACAACTTTTCAACACTCTTTTTACCAAATGAAACAGCCTTATTATTCAGGAACTACTTTTCAATTTTATCTCACACACACAGAACCTACTTATTTATATGTAATTGGAACAGATAAAACAGGCAAATGTTCCATGCTTTTTCCGTATGACAAAACCATTAGCCCTTATTTAAGCTATAAAACAGGAACTATTGCTTTTCCTGACGAAGACCATTTTATACGTCTTGACAACAAAAAAGGTACAGATTATATTTGTGCTTTTTATTCAAAAGCACCTATTCGTGCCGATGAATTGATGAAAAAAATGGAAGCCATGCAAGGGACTATCACAGAAAAAGTTTATGCTGCTTTGGGTATAAAAAGTACAGAAGGAATAGAATATTATAAAATGGGCAACAAAACGGGTTTTAAAGTCAATAAACATTTTGCTGTCGGCAGTATTGTGCCATTGATTGTTGCCATTGAACATAAATAAAACATGTGGCTGCGGACTAAAAGTCCGCAGTATTTTTATACAAAAATTGCTACTTCTCTACATTTTTAGCTTGTTTTCTTAGGTTTTTTCCCTTCTCTTTTTGTAGGAAAATCATAAATTTTTTGCCACAATAAACCTCTTGTTGTGCTTTTTTGTCCAATTATCAGCCTTTTTATTTTGTAATTTGGCAATACCATATCATAATTCACATTGCCATTTATAAGTTTTGCAAGAGGAATATTAAAACCAACATCTTCAAAACCATCTTTTCTATTGTCTATTGCCAAATCATTTTTATCTATTGGATAAACTTGCACAAATATTTTTGGCAATACGTCCATATCTTTGGCATCATTACGATAAAAAATCAGTTTCTTTTCCTTTATAAAAACCTTGTACGCATCATCAATTATCATCAAGGCTTTTGCAAATTCGCCACTCCTAAAACGGTTTTTATTATGAACTCCCAAAACTTCACCTTTTTGAGGTTTTTCAGTAATTCGCCATGCAAAATCGGCTAAACGGTTATCAGCTTCTTTGATTTCATGAGGTGGAATAAAACGTCCTTCGGGCTGTTTTGTAAACAAAATTTCTTTCAATTTGCTCGAATCACTAAAAAACATAAACATTTCTGAACATTTTATAAAATTCAAACCCATTGTAATTGTATCTTTTTCTAACACATAATACAAACTTTCGGCATTGCCATTGACATCAATTTTGCTAATTTGATTTTTCTTAAACTTGGCTTCTATTTTGCGACCTTTCACTTGGTTGAGATTTTTTATGGTATCTCGTGAAATAATAAATGCTTTAACAATCAAATTCATTTGTTCTATCTGGTTATTACGAAGTTGAATATTAATGCTATCAGCTGTCATTTGTGAAGTTTGAGACCATAAAATGGGGTTATAGTAGAAATAAATCACAGAATCAGCCAAATTATAAACCAACGAATCACATTTGCCTTGAAAATCATCACGATACATTTTCACATGATTATAGGCTAACAACCTACGATTTTGTTTGGCACTGTCGTTTATTGAAATCAACGTATCTGCCGCCAAAAATAGTGTATCTTTATAAGAACTCACGCCATTTTTTCGTTCTTCAATCGGCTTTATCATCACTGCATTGCCATAAACTTCTGACCTCCGAATTTTGCCATCATGCTTGCCTAAATCTCCTAAAATAATAATATTATCTTTTTTGTTATAAAATTCTACATTGCCTTTTGCTAATCCTTTTTGTGTTTTTTTGTCATAATCTAACTTGTCGCCACTAATTGTGTATTCATTATTATCTATTTTTGACCTGCCCGAAAATTCTGTTTTGCCACTTTCTGTATAATGTTGTCCTTTGTCTGTAATTACTTCGCCATCTTTTGTTTTTATGTAAGTTTTTGCATTAAAAATAACTTTTTTATTACGTAAATCGTATGTTAATGTATCAGATTTTAATTGTGTATCAGCACTTCTATAATCTACATTTTGGCGAAAATACACCGTTTTTGAACTTGTATAATAATAGCCTTTTTGACTTGTCAAAACTGTTGTTCCATCAACCACTGTTCCACCATTAAAATAATTGCCAACTTTTGTAGCCAAGTTATAATCCATGCAGCAAGTTGTAACAGTTTTGGTTTCATCTTGCAAAATTACATTCCCACGTATGCGAGCAATGCGCGTGGCACCGTCATATAAAAGTGAATCCCCTGTAATAATTGTGCCATCAGTATCAATAATTTTGATACTTCCATAAGCATTTATCTTGTTTTGTAACAAATATTGCACTGCACTATCACAAAACAGCGTAGAATTATTTTGCCTAAATCCCACATTTGTTAGCGAATCTTTTACCACTATTCTAATATCTTCTTCTTCAAAAGTTGGTTGAATTTGCATTGGATTTACATAAACTAAATCATTTGGATTTGTTTGCTGATTATTTTGTTGATTATTAGGCTTAACTTTACTCAACTTATCTACTTTTGTTGGCTTTACTGGCACAAGTTTTTTGATACGGTCACCAATAAGTTTTCCTGCATGTAACAACTCAACAGGAGTCGGTTTTTCTTCGGGTTGCGTACCAATAGCATTTTTTTTCGTCTTGTCTTGGGCAATAACGAATGTAGTTATGAATGTAATAAAAAAGCTAAAAAGCAATATTTTTGATTTCATCGTTTGGTGTAATTATTTTATCTCACACAAATAAATTTGATTTTGCAAAATTAGCAAAAACAACTGTTTAGCGTAATATTCTTGTCAAAATATAAGATTATTTAACTTTATTACTTGTTTTGGAGTTTAGAAAACCCTGACAACTATTCCAATCATTAGTTTTGAAATATTTTCAAACCAATGACTCTATAATATCTTTATTTTTATCATCATACAACCTTTTTCACACTTTGTTACTCTTTATTAAGATTTTACTATATTTGCAACCTTAAAAGCCAAACTTTTGGAAAGTTACAAACTTTCCAAAAGTTTTTAAACTTATTTATTCAATGAACTCACTCACATTTTGGCAAAATTGGAAACCAGCCAACAAATATTTATACCTTTTTTCTTTGGCTTTGCTTGCCTTAACTGTTATTTGGTATGTTATCAGTTATTACGTTGGTTTTGACGCAGTAATTGGTTGGGAAGTAGAAAAAACTTCGCAACCTGTCAATGTTATTGTTGATAGTTTTCAAAAATATTTGATAGATTTTAACTATGACGCAGACAGTTATGCCATTTTACAAACTTATCAAGCAACAGATATAAAACTCAATATTACTGCAAATTATCTCTTTTTAGCCTGCACCATTATTGGTTTTGTGTTGCTGATAACTGTTGCTACTTATTTGACAAATATTTGGTTTTTTGCCATTTTAAGCCCAATTGTGCTGTATTTTTTTACATTAAAATTGGAATTATTAGAGATGACAAACCTCGATTATCGGTTGCCAATGTTGTTATTAATGGCTGCTTATTTGCCTTTGGCTTACTATTTTCAAAGTTTTAGCGAAAAAACAAGTTTGCACAAAAGACTTGCTGCTTTTTCGGGAATTACACTATTGGTTATCGGAATTATTACCTATTTTGCGAAGCCAAAAATGACTGTTGTTTTGCTTGCAAATACAGGAATGGCAGTTCCATTAATGCTTTCTTTGGTTTTTATTGCCCTAAATGCTCACGAAATTATTAGAGCTTTATTGTGGTTGGCAATTCGTGCCTCAACAGGAACTAACAAAACTACTTACCATTTTTTGACTTTATCGGTAATTTATTTAGCAAACATTATTTATGCGTATTTCTATTATACCAAAATGGTGAATTGGAATATTTATTTTTTGCAACCTTTAATGGTTTTGCCAATTTCTGTAATCTTAGGAATTTGGGGATTTCGCCAACGAGAAACACAATATGGTAATTTATTAGACTTTATGCCTAATGGTGCTTTGCTTTATAATGCTTTGGGAATTATCACTTTTGGAACAGCAGCTTACGCATTTTCAACAGGAAATGACCCAATGATAGAAGTTATTGAAGATGGCGTAATGTATTCGCACATTGGGTTGGGTTTGGGATTTACCTTGTATGTTTTGTCTAATTTTCACACAATTTTAGTGCAAAATAAAGATGCACACAGAGTTTTATACAAGCCTTATCGTTTGGATTATTTTTGGGTTTTAGTAATTGGTGGCTTGGGAATTGGCGGTTTTTTACTTCGGTCAGATTTCTTTACTTTTCAACAAGCAATGGCAGCTTATCACAACGGAATGGGAGATTATTACAGAGCCGAAGGAGATTTAAAATTGAGTGAATTTAATTACCAAGCAGCCATAGATTACGAGTTTCAAAACCACAAATCAAATTATTCGTTGGCAAGTTTGGCACGTCAGCAAGGCGACAATGAAACAGCTTTCTTTCATTACCAAAAATCATTGCTCAAACAAGCAAGCCCTTATGCGTATGCAAATGTGGCTGCAATGTATTTAAACGACAAAAAACTCTTAGATGCTATCTTAAAATTACGTGAAGGTTTAGAAAAATTCCCAAAAAATGGCGAATTAGCAAATAATATGGCATTAGTTTTTAATACAACAGATATGCAAGATAGTGTATTGCATTATTTGGGACGTGCAAAATTTTTGGCAAAAGATGGCACAATTCCCGAAGCTAATATCTTTGCTTTGCTTACAAAATTCAAAAATTCTAAAACCCCTGATGAATTACGTAAAGAATTAAAAATTGAAAATTCTGTAACAATGCTTAGTAATGAATTTGTTTATTATAACGTAAATAGACAAAAATTTCCACAAAGTTTAGAAACAAACTATGTAAAAGATAGTATTTTGCAATTAGAAAACCTTTGTTATCTCTACAATTATACGCTAAATAAAGTTGGTGATGGCGATACAACAATGTTAAAAATGATGTATGATTTTAATAAAAAAGAGAAAAATACAGACTATATTCGTTATTTAGATTTGGCAGCAGCTTTTAAAAATAGAGAACTTGGCAATGGAAAAGCAGCCTTTCATTATTTTGAAAAAGCAAGTGATGATGCATACGAATTTGATTATCACAAAGCAAAATTATTAGGAATGTATTTGTTTGAGAATGAACAATTTTTGCAAGCAGCCTCATATTTTCGCAAAACTTATTACAAAGGTTACATACAAGGTCGGGTTTATGAAGGTTTGGCAATGTCTGAACTCGAAAATAAGGCTCGTGCAGTAGAGATTTGGCAAGAATTGGCACAGCGACAAGAGCCTGAAATTAAGACTTTGGCAAATCAATTATTGCAAGTTACACACCCTGATAGTTTGCGAAAATTTTTATCAACAAGTGCCGAAAATGCAAAACGTATAGAAAATACAGAAGACAAAGAAAAATATTATTTACTACATTATAATATGTCTTTGGTAAGTGATGATATGTTTAATGTGGTTTTCAATGACATTAAAAATCCAGATATTCGTTTTAGAATTGCCATTGAAAGAGTGCATTACTACTTGAAAATCAATAACTTAGGTGCAGCAGAAAGTTTGAGAAATTCTATTACAGGACTTGGCACAAAGAACCCAGATTTGATAGAAGCCTTACGTTTTGTAGATTTAGAGATGCTTGCAAAACTGAAAAGGTTTAACGAATTAGAAAAATTAGCTAATGAATCTAAGTTTAAAGGTTTACAACTTGGTTATAAAACTTATTATCAAGCCTTAATTGCAGATTCAAAAAAGGATACTTTGCAAGCCGAAAAGCTATTTAAGTTAGCTATGATACAAATTCCGTTAGAGTCAGAAATGGTTACAGCTTTTGCACAACATTATAATAAACGCAAAAAAACATTAGAAGCCTACAATATTTTGATAGATAACTTGCAATTATATCCTGAAGTGCCGTTTTATCCGCCGTCTTTGTATGAAATGTATATTTTGCAAGCCTTAGAAATTAATTTTGTGCAAGATGCAGAAGATGCTTTGACAAAATTATTTTCCATGGTTTCAAAGCAAGAATATGATGCTTTTTATGGTATTTTTCAACAATGTAAAAAGGAAATTGAGAAGTTGGAAGAAGGTTGGAATTAGGGAATTATATTTTTTGCAGACTAAAAATGATACACACTTTGATAATGACGTTACTAATTTGTCATTCTGAGCTTGGGAAGAATCTGACGTTATTACGTCAAAACTGCAATCATCCAGATTTTTTCCAAGCTCAGAATGACAAATTAGTAATATCATTATCAAACTTATACAAATAAATCTGTATAAGTGTATATCTAAAAATAAATTCCTATTTTTGGTATCGGAAGTTATTTGTTGCAATTACTCAAATATATAATGGAGATAATTGTTTGATAATCAAGATATTAAAAGCACAGACTTGTTATCCTTGAATAAAGTCTATGCCACAAATGTTAATAAACTCTAATCCTAATTATTTGACTATGAACTGTTTAGTTTGTTTAGAAAATATTGAATTTTTTGCTTATCATGGTTTTCAAGACGAAGAACAAACAATAGGCAATCGTTATAGTGTTGATATTAATATTGAAACTGATTTTATGCAGGCTGCACAACGAGATAAATTATCTCAAACCATTAATTATGGTGAGGTTTATGAAATTGTGAAAGCCCAAATGCAAATTTCTGCACGTTTGTTAGAATATTTGGCGTATCAAATTATTACAAAACTGTTTGAAAAATATCAAAAAGCCTATACTATAGAGGTTGTTGTCCGCAAACATAATCCTCCAATTGGAGGAGTTTGTAGTGCTTCAAAAATTGTATTGAAAGCCAATAGAGAAGAATGGTTGCTAAGTTTAGTAGATTTTTTGAATAAAAGTTAATAAAAGTTAATAAAAGTTTTACTTGTGGATATTGAGGTTGCATAAATACTACGTATATTTCTTAATTTTTTAGTAGATTTTCTGCTTGCAACTTCAAAGTCATTGCCCTATCCATGTCATCTAAACCATTCATTTCTGAGGTTATTTTTTGTAATTGATTTACTATTTCTATTTGTAATAATAATTCATTTCTGTCAAAATCATTTAACTCTGCCATTTGATTTTTCATAGAAAGATTTTCTAATTTCCCTGTGGCTTTGCGAATTTGTAATTTTGATTGATTTGCTGCTGCCATCTTTTTTAGTTTTTCGGCAATTTCTTGATAGGAATTTATGCGAATATCCACAACTTTTATAGCTTTCTCAGCACCTGCCAACAACATTTTTGCGGTTTCTAAACCTTCGGCTTGCAGATTAGGTAAGTAATCATTATCTACAAAATAAATTATATTATTTGGATTTTTGTCGTACTTATACAAGGTAATTGCTTGAGGATTCTCATGCAAATATAAATCTCCTCGCTGTGTATAAGCTGCTTTGTAGGCTTCAAGCAAACTTTGCTCAAAATCTTTTTTCATTTTAAGGTCAATAGCTAAATAACTCTCATTTTCTTTAATCAATGTCTTAATTCTATCGGTTTCTTGCAATAAATTACCTTGTCCATTGGCTTGAAAAACACGTAAAAAATCTTTAAATTCAGCAAAATCTTGCATAGGAAAATCTTTTGCAGCCACTTCTATTCTTTTATTGCTGCCATCAGAAATGACCAAAACTGTTTTTTCATCAACCATAAATTCTTCTAATGAAAAAAGTCCCATGCGTTGTACTTTTCCATGTTGCACAAAATTAAGTTCTGCTTTTTGAATTTCAGCCAACAAAATTACTTTTTCGCCTGTGGAAGTTTTAGTAATTAGGTTATTTTCTGTCAAAATAGTTTCACTTGTATTACGATTAAAATAATATGCAACACCAATAGCCAATGAAATAAAAGCACCAACTTTTATTCCCCAACCTAATATTCCCGACAATAAAAAACCCATTACTAATAAAACAAGCCCTGTTATTAAAAAAACACTTGCCTGCTTGATAGGAGAACGACTATCTTTAAGATGATATACTATTTCTAAATCTGACATGATGATAAAAATAAATAAGTAATAAGACAGATTTAAAGTATATTTTGTACCACAGATTTTAGTCTCTAAGGTTTTGATTATCAATATTTTACAGACTAAAGTCTGTTATACATTTATTTTGTCTTATTACTTAGTGAGTAAAAAAATAATTAGAGATTATTGAAGTCTGTGAATTAATTGCTTGATTATCAAGATATTAAAAGCACAGACTCAAGTCTATGCTACAATTATGAATAGTCTCTATTATAGTTGTTATAAAATTTATTTCTATGCAATAGGAAAATTTGCATGAGATTTAATTTCTATTACTTGTTCAATATGCCTATTTGTGTGTTGAATAAGGAAATGTACCCAATCATATTTTGTCATATCTCCCAATTTAGGGTGTTTTACAATTACGCCATCAAGCAAGTTTGTAGTTGTCATCAACTTATTTAGTTCTTGTCTTTTGGTCAAAAACGCAGCTTTTAACTCATCTAATGATTTAAAACGTCCTTGTGGTGCAGTAAAGTCGGGTGCTTCTATTTTAAAACCTCTATTTTGTAAGAAACCTTCTACTTTCTCTCTATTAACAACACTTTCTGCTCCTTCATTAGACTGACCTTCTATTCTTAAAGTCTTTATAATGCCTGCCTCAACTATAAAAATATGTTCTAAACATTCTAAAACAGACCAAATATTTTCGGTGGCTTTAAAATTGGCTTGTGTTTCAGAAAGATTTGCTATACTTGCCAATAACTTTTCAGCAGTTTCGGCGGTTTGAGATAAAAATGTTTCTTGCATGATTTTGTCAAATATGATGTATGAAATATAAAAGATTTACCGTTAAACTTTAAAGCCAATTACTAAAATATCGTCTAACTGTTTGCCACCTTTTCCCTTCCAATTTTCTATGGTTGTGTTCAATATTTGTTGTTGCTCTTCAAAGGTATTTGTATGAATTTGCAATAATAACTCTTTAAATTTTTTGGTTGTAAACTTTTTGTCATTGCCACCACCAAATTGGTCAGCATAGCCATCAGAGGCAATAAAAACAGTTGTTGGTTGAGAAATATCGATGCTTTGTTTATGAAAAATCCGTTCTGTTTCTTTTTGCAAGCCACCAATTGGGTGCATATCTCCTTTTGTTGATACTAATTCATTGTTCTGAATATAAATTACCGCATTTTTCGCACCTGCAAACTCCAAAGTCCTTGCCTCTTTGTCAATCACACACATAACCATGTCCATACCATCACGATTTTCAGTTTCATCTTGTTTCAATGCTTTGCGAATAGATTTATGCAATTCATTAAGAATTTTGTCAGGCTCAACCACTTGTCGCACCGTTACAATATCATTTAACATATTTAAGGCAATCATTGTAAGCAAAGCTCCAGGAACTCCATGACCTGTGCAATCGGCGGCAGTAATCAATATTTTTGTAGAACAGACAACTTCCGTAATTACTTGAGGTTTAATTTCTTTGGGTGTTTGCTTTGCAGGCATATAAAAATCATAATCATGCCTTGCAATAGGTTTTGCTTGTTGATTTGCTTGTGTTTCTTGGTTTGGTTGTTCAACAATTCTTTCAATCGTCTTTTCAGTTTTAATTTCTGTAAACCAATAATAATCTCCACTTACAATATCACGAGGTTTAAACAAAATAAAAGACTCTGGAAATAGCAAGGTAATATCTTCCTCATCAGGCAACATAGCAGTTTGAATACGTTTTGCATAATTAATACTGCCCGTAACCTTCGAATTTACGTGTGTAATCTCCTCAAAAGCACTTAAAAGCTGCCCACGTTGCATTTCTATATTATCTCGTTGTGCCGAAAGTTCTTCTGTCTGTCGTAAAATAGCTGCATTTTGCAAGGCTAATTGTGCGTGGTCTCTCTGTTTTTGTTTGAAACTTTTGAATATAAAAATTGCAAACCCTGCCAATAATGCCAAAACTCCTAAAATTAAATAGCGAAAATATGCCTCATTTTTTAGTTGATTTTCATTTTCTTTAATCTGCAATTCTTTAATTTTTTCTTCTTTATTGAGGTTGTCAATCAGTAACAGATGTGTTTTTGCCTCTTTTGCCGATTTTGTTTGCAAGCTATGCAAAGCACCATCTATTTTTTGTAAAGAATCTCCTTTTGCTTTCAATTCTTGTTCTTTTGCATTTTTTTCACTCTCCATTTCTTTGGTGTGCAATGCCATTAAATCCATTTTAGCCTGTGCTTGTTCTTCTTTTTTGCGTAAATCAGCATCTTGCAATCTTTGCTCAAAAGAAGCATAGTAACGAAAATAGTAAATAGATTTCTCCGCATTACCACCTTTTTGGTGCATTTGTGCCAAGGCACCATAGCAATTTGCCATCAATCTCTCATCATTTAACTCTTGTGCTAATGGAAATGCAGTTTCTAAGGTTTTAATAGCCTCCGTATAATTTTGCATATTGCCTTGCATGGTTGCAATATTTAACAATGATGAAACAATACTTACTTTTTGCTTTCCTTGTTGCTTTCTAATATTTAAAGTTTGAGTAAAATTTTCAATAGCCTTGTCATATAACTGCATATCTGAATAAATCATGCCAATATTATTATAAATCATAGCCAAGCCATGTTTATTTCCTGTCAATTCTGTTTGTTTAAGAGATTGACGAAAATAATGAATAGCGTCTTGAGTATGACCTTTTTCCCAATAAATGTAGCCTATTTTATTAAGATACCGAGTAGCTTCGTTAGCGTCATTCATAGCAACAAACCTTTCTGACGATTTGCGATATTGTTCAATAGTTCTTAATTCCGCATCATTTAAAGGCTCAACAAGATGGTCAGAAGCACCACCCGAAGATTTGGCGGAAGTAGGTGCTTGTGCATATACTTGTGATGCACTAATACAATTATATGAAAATAACAGACATAATATAAATGTCCGTAGATAGAAGAAGGTCATGGTCAATAAATAAAAGTGCAGAAACTATAAAATAGTTTGTCAGCAATTAAATAATTAAATATGCTGAAAACTAAACTAAAAAAATCTGCCTTGTAAATTAGTTGTGTTTGTGTGGAAAGATATAAATTTATTTTTAAAAAAACTTATATTTTTATAAAAATATATATTATTCAATTTGGTAGGTAATTCTAAATTTAAAATTGTAAATTCTTAGCTTTTTAAAATTCTGGTAATCAATTAGTTATAAGTAAATAAACAAATGAAAATATAAATTTAAGTTTGTTAATCTATTTAATAATTTAGAGAAAAACATTAAGATTCATAATAATTTGACACCAATATTTTAAATTTACTATTGTGAGCTTTAAAAAAGTGATAAACTTAAAATATTAGCATCAAATTATTGCAAAAAATACATACTTTACTCACTTGGGCAGCTTTTGCATCTTTTACTTTTTTTATATTTTTTGCAACAGTCTTTCTTTTTACAGGCAAATAGACAAGGCATTACATCATTTTGAGAATTTAAGTCTACTGTAACAGATTTTGTGCTTTGGCTTATTAATTGAATTGAATGAGTTTGCATAATAGTTGTAAAATATTTAGTAAAATATTGATTTTAGGACTAACATTTCTTTGAGAAATGCTAGTTTTTTTTTGATTATGGTGCAAATGTTGTTTTTATTTAGATTAATTCCAAATTAACAAACACTTTTCTTATATCTCAAGAAATCACGCAAATTTAGCAGCCTTAAAAAAAGCCGCAGATTATATTTTTGACGAATTTCA